>JAFSLX010000006.1 GCA_017448185.1 Bacteroidales bacterium | reverse complement strand
TTGTTCAGTCGTTGTTCAGTCAAACACTGAACAACGACTGAACAACGACTGAACAACGACCAGACAACGGGCGGAGGGGCTGCGGAGAGATGGTGTAAATTAGTGTGTTGTATGTGTTTGGGGCTTTTATTTGGCTGTTATGTAAAAAGTTTGTATCTTTGCAGCCAAATTTGAAGTGAATGGACAAGTATAACCAGCGCGGTGTTTCCGCTACGAAAGAGGATGTGCACAATGCCATCAAGAATATCGACAAGGGTCTCTACCCCAACGCTTTCTGCAAGATTATCCCCGACCTGCTGGGCGGCGATGCGCAGTATTGCAACATTATGCATGCCGACGGCGCAGGCACGAAGTCGAGCCTGGCCTATATGTACTGGCGTGAGACGGGCGACCTGAGCGTTTGGAAGGGTATTGCGGTGGATGCGATAGTGATGAATACGGACGACCTGCTATGTGTGGGTGCGTTGGACCATATCCTGCTGAGCTCCACCATCGGCCGCAACAAACATCTGGTGCCGGGCGAGGTTATCTCCGCCGTTATCAATGGCACCGAAGAGTTCTGCCAGACGATGCGCGACATGGGTATCGACATTGTGCTGACGGGCGGCGAGACGGCCGACGTGGGCGACTTGGTGCGCACCATCATTGTGGACAGCACGGTGACGGCTCGCATGCGCCGGGCTGACGTGGTGGACAACGCCAACATCAAGGCTGGCAATGTGATTGTGGGCTTGGCCAGCTACGGGCAGGCGACTTACGAGACTGCCTACAACGGGGGCATGGGCTCGAATGGCCTGACCTCGGCGCGCCACGATGTGTTCTCGCACGTGTATGCGGAGAAGTACCCGATGTGCTACGACAAGGATTTGCCCGACGAGGTGGTGTTCTGCGGCTCGAAGCTGCTGACCGACCCGACCGAGGTGCCGGGCGTGGATGCAGGCCACATGGTGCTTTCACCGACGAGGACATACGCCCCGATTATCCGCAAGGTGCTGGACGAGTACCGCCCGAAGATTGACGGTATGATTCACTGTTCGGGTGGCGCGCAGACTAAGGTGCTGCATTTCATTGGCGGCCGTGGGCTGCATGTGGTGAAGGACAATATGTTCGCTGTGCCGCCGCTGTTCAAGATGATTCACGAAGAGAGCGAGACGGACTGGCAGGAGATGTACAAGGTATTCAATATGGGCCACCGTATGGAACTCTACACCGACGAAGCCACGGCCCGCGGCATTATTGACATAGCCCGCTCGTTCAACGTGGACGCACAGGTGGTAGGACATGTGGAGGAGGCTCCGAAGGCGCAGGTGACAGTGAAGAGTGAAAACGGCCAGTACGAATATTTTGCATAAAAAATTTCGCTTGGCACAATAATAATTAATCATCGCCGTTTTTAGGAGGTGTTTTAATGGTTATGCGACAATAGCTCAGTTGGTAGAGCGGCGGCTTCCCAAGCCGCAGGTCGCGGGTTCGAGCCCCGTTTGTCGCTCAAGTTCCGGTCGGGAGGATGTTCTGGCCGGAACTTTTTATATTACGCTTGTATTCAAAAAAATGTGTATCTTTGTAAATTCAACGAATAAGGGAAATATAATATTAAAAGTTAATAGTTAGATATTTATGACTGAAATCAAATCTCAGAAAGACTGGAAAAATGAAGTCTGGGCGTATGTGTTGCTCATTGTGGGCAGTGCCCTGTTCGCCATTGGCGATGTGATGTTTGTGAACCCATACCTGATGGCGCCCGGTGGCACGTACGGTCTCTCGAACGTCTTCAACACCCTCTGGCCGTGGAAGATTTCGCTCTATGCCATCTGTATGGATGTTCCGCTGCTGATAGTGGGTACTTTGATTTTGGGGCCCAAGTTCGGAGTTAAGACGATTGTGTCGACGGTGTTGATATTCGGATTCACATTTGTGCTTGAAAGCCTGTGGGGCTACAACCCGGTGATTCACGACGGTGCGATTGCCGGTGCACCGATCGAGGGCATCTCGATGGTTCAGATTCCGCACGATGGGGGCTGGTTTGTGCCCGATTATTTCCTGAACACAGTGGTGGCCGGTCTGATTTACGGTGTGGCCATCGGTTTGATATTCCGCAGCGGTGCCACCAGTGGCGGCTCGGATATCATCTCGATGATTCTGCACAAGTACACGAAGATCAGCCTTGGAACGCTTGTGATGATTGTGGACGGCATCATCACCCTCAGCACGTTGGTGGCATTCGGCGATATCCGCCTGCCTATCTACTCGATTATCATCATCTATATCGAGGGCAAGGTGATTGACCTGGTGGTCGACGGCTTGAAGAGCTATAAGACGATGTTTATTGTGACCGACGAGCTTGAGGCGGTGCGTGACTATGTGATTAACGACCTGAAACGTGGCGGTACTTGCATCACGGGCACAGGTCTGTATCAGGGCAACGAGCGCAAGATGGTGTATGTGACCCTTGACCGAGCCGACATGGTGAAGCTGAAGAGCAACTTGCATCGAATCGACCCGAAGGCGTTTGTGAATATTATGGACAGCTCGGAGATTCTTGGAATGGGATTCAAGGCGCTGCCGAAAGAATAATTTGGGAATGAAGGTCCTTCAGCTCTGCATCAAGCCCCCGTATCCGCCGGTCGACGGCGGCACGATGGCTATGAACAGCATCACTCAGGGGTTGCTGGAGAAGGGTTGTGAGTTGAAGGTACTTTGTGTGGAGAGCGACAAGCATCCAGTCCGTCGGGCGCAGATGTCGGACGAATACATGGAACGTACGGGACTGGAATCGGTGTATGTCGATTTGGGAGTGAAAGTGATACCGGCGATGGTGGCAATGCTTTGCGGCGAGTCGTACCATGTGAAGCGGTTTGAGAGCAACGATTTTGCGGCGAAGCTGAAGCAGTTGCTGCAGGAGGAGGCGTACGATGTGGTGCATGTGGAGAGTATCTTCCTTACGCCGTATGTGCCGCTTATCCGAAAATACTCGCAGGCCAAGGTGATATTGCGGTCGCACAATGTGGAGCATCAGATATGGGAGCGCGTGGCACAAAGCACGGGGAACCCGTTCAAACGGCAGTATCTGAAACACTTGTCGTTGACCCTGCGGGCATACGAGCTGGAGCATATAAACGATTATGACGGAGTGGTGTGCATCACGCGCAACGATGCGGACTACTTCCGAGCAAACGGTTGCCGTCGCCCCATAACCGACATTGCTTTCGGCATGGAGGCAGAGGAGATGGTGGGTGTGGATGTGGAGCCCGATTCGCTGTTTCATATTGGCTCGATGGATTGGCTGCCGAATCGGGAGAGCATCGAATGGCTGCTGGATGATATCTGGCCCGTTGTTCATCGGGAGGTGCCTCGGGCAAGGCTTTATCTGGCAGGCCGCAAGATGCCTGACATGCTGCTTTCGGCCGAAATAGAGGGAGTGAAGGTGGTGGGCGAAGTGGACGATGCACTGCGATTTATCGCCAGCAAGCAGATCAACATTGTCCCGCTCAAGAGCGGAAGTGGCATCAGAGTGAAGATAATCGAGGCCATGTCGGTAGGCAAGACGGTGATAACCACTACCGTGGGTGCACAGGGCATAAACTGCACCGATGGCCGCGATGTCCTGATTGCCAATACACCACAGGAGTTTGCCGCCCAAGTGAAACGATGTTTGGACGACCCCGAATTCTGTCAATCGATAGGAAGAGAGGCTCGTCGACTGATTGCCGAACAATATGATGTCAGAAAGTTGACAGACCGACTGATTGTTTTTTATAACCAAAGACTTGAGAAATGAAGACTGTAAAACAATGGCTGCTGATGATGGCCATGCTGATGATGACGGGAACGGCAATGTCGCAGATTACCATTCCCGGAACTGAAGTGACGTTCCGCCTCAACAGCGAGGATTGGCGCTACCTGCGTACCTACAAGATGGAAGATGGCGCCGACATGTACCTCTATTGCTACACCCGTGAGGTGTTTGTCGATGCCGAGGGCGATACGGCTTTGCCATTCCTGCGCATCTATGTGCTCTCTGATTACAATGATGACCTTTATGACCTGGTATATGATCGTTATGAGCGGCTGCCTTATCAGGCAATTGACGATTATACCAAGGGGCCGGGTTTGCCGAAGAGCGGCGGTGTGGGTTATGTGGGTCTGTATACCAATCCTTCCGACGGTAAGGATTACAAGTTCATGATGACCTACTTCAAGAGCCTTAATGCCGCAGTGGAATTCCGTCTGGAGACCACGGAAGATACTTTCAATGAGATGGAGTTCGAGTTTGAGGATATTTTGAATTCAATAAAATAGGGTAGGAAAGTGATGAAAAGGCTTTTGGTGTGTGCTTGTCTCTGTGTGGCGATGTCGTTTGCGACTTTGGCTCAACGCCCTGCGACCGATAGTGTGGAGCGTTATGTGTCGGACTTCGCCCGATTGGGTAAGCTGTCTGCCAAGAACCCAGCCAGTGTTGAAGCGCTCTATGGGTATGCGATGTTCTATTTCGACAACTCGCATCCACTACGCAACCTGCCGCTGGCTATGATATATATCCGTCAAGCCGAGGAACGCCATTTGGCACTGTTGCAGGGTACTGACATGAGTGAAGTGGGCGATTTGGCCCGCAAGGGTATCACTATTTCTTCGTTGCGACAAGCCAAGCAGGCTATTGCAACGGCGGCACAAAACACTGTTGAAGTGCGTACCGACATGACGGCCAAAGAAATTGATGCTTATCTGGAGGTGTTTGGCAATGACGAACAGATGGTGCGTATGTTGCGCGAAAGGCGGTTTACACAGGTATACAACGACGACCTCGCCATTGGTACGGCTGAATCGTATTACCATTTTATCGAAAGCTATCCAGGCACTACCGAGGCTGAGCAGATGGAGCGTCGTCTTTCCGAACTGGCTCCTTCGTTGGTCGAAAACCTGCGTACTCCTGCCGAGGTCGATGCAGTGGCAGAACGCTATGCAATGAGTCCGTCGGTGATGCGTGCCGCAGCCAAATGCCGCAGCAGGATGGCCTATGCCAAAGCATTGGAGGCGAATACGCATGAGGCATACAAGCGTTTTCTGCAGCTCTATCCTTCGAGCGACGAAAGTATGCAGGCCCGCAGCAAGCTTGATGCAATGGTGGTGACTGAATATCATTCGCTGCGTACCACAAAAGAGTTGGCTGATTTCATTGATTCGAATGCCGACAATGAGTTGGCCGACAGTGCCATGTTGCAAATCAGACATCGAATTCGGGACAACCATGATATGGAGGCTGTGAAAATCTACCTCAAACGCTATAAGTTTGACCCCCAGTACAACGATATTTATAATTTGTATTATTCATGGCATGCTGCAGAAGGTAATGGCGGACCAATCAAAGATTTCTACGATAACAATCCCGACTATCCTTATATGCATGTGGTCGAGGAGGATTTGGATTTTGCAGATCGTGTCGACCATGTCTATTTGTTGGCCGATTTCTTCGAATCGGAATATCCCCGGTATGCCGACTTTGTGAAGCAGCTGATGGGCAAACGTATTTCCTTTGTCCCCATGCAGCGCACGCTGCAGAACCTTGTATCTTCGCACAATTACAAGGCTGCACTCGATCGTGTGCGTCAATTTGAGATATGCTTTGAAAATGTTGCACACGACGAATATGTCGAGTTGCAGCAATTGATAGCTGCTCCGCAAGCGGTACGTCCTGCTGCTATGGTTTTTTCATCCAAGCATCATGTAATGAATCCTGTGGTTAATCAGATCGATGGCAACCTTTACTACACTTCTGGCATGGCTGACCGTAAAATCAGTTACGCTTCACGAAAAGGCAATAAATGGGTGGCAGGAGGCGATGCCATTTTCAATAATGCAGAGAACAAAGGGCTCACACTCTTTGGTTTTTTTGCCGGTGGCAAACGTATGTTGCTTGGTCATGGAGGCGATATATGGATTGCCGAGCGAGAGGAGGACGGCTGGCGTATTGCTGAAATTCCGCCGTATCCGGTCAATACCGACTATGTGGAGACAGATGCTTACATGCTGCCCGACGGTTCGGGTATGCTGCTTGCTTCCGATCGCCCCAATGGTATGAACCTTCAGCCTTCGGGCTCCTATTTTCATGGCGACACCGCTTTGGCTACCGATCTCTATTTTATTCCCTATACCCGTCAAGGGTGGGGCGAGGCAATCAATCTCGGGCCTGATATCAATTCCATTTATTGTGAACGCAGCCCAGTGATGAGCCGTAACATGCAGACCCTCTATTTTGTCACTGATGGACGTGGAGGTTTTGGCTATGGCGACATCTATACTGCTACACGCAGCAACACGAGCGATTGGGTCCATTGGAGCAAGCCCAAGAATCTTGGCAAGGAGGTGAACAGTGGCTTCAACGAGGTGGGCCTTAGCCTTTCGCCCGATGAGAAAACTCTGCATTTTTCTTCCAATCCTTCGATGGGTTTGTTTTCCGCTTACAGTGTAAGTACTTTGCACGATGTTGCGCCGTCGTTCGTGACCACTCACGTTGGATTCGGCTCTGTGGGCAGCGACTTGAACCGCGTGCGTTTGGCCGACCTCAAAAAACAGGCTGTGATACAGACCATCGACTGCTCGGATAAGATCGACAGTGTTTCTATTCGGACCGATTTGTCTGGTCAGTATGTTCTTTTTGCCGATGCTGGCAGCCTTTTTGTACCTGCAACTAACCTTCGTGTCGGTATGGTGCTGCGAGGTTATTCGTTTGCCGACCTTGTGGCTACAGACCGGCCGTTGCCGCTCGAGGCCGTTGAATTCGCTCCTGATTCTGATGAGCTAACTCCTCTTGCACGTTTGCAGATGGAACAGATAGCCTTGTTTGTGCGAAACCAGCCCTCGGCCGTGGTCGAGCTGACGGTCGACGTGACTGGCCGCGATGATGCTGCTTGCTATGAACTATCGCTGCGTCGTGGAGAATCGTTGCGCGAGAGTCTTGTCGTCTATGGGATCGAGAATTCGCGTATCATTGTGTCGGCCTACGGCAACCTACATACTAAGACCGGTGCTGCTGCGAAAGTAGCAGTGAAATTCCGTGAAAGATAGTTATTAACAATTCTTTGCGGAATACTTTTTATTGCGACAGGTTTTCATGTCGTAAAAATAGAGTAATTTTGTCGCTGATTTATAACACACTCTACAGGCATGGAACAACACCGTACAGTTACCGTTGACGGTCGCACCGTCCATTACCGTGACGAGGGACGAGACCACAGTCACACGCTCGTCCTTTTGCATGGATTCCTTCAAAATCTGGATGTTTGGACCTCATACGTCCTCACATATATGCATAGCATGCGCGTCATCACCATTGACCTTCCCGGACATGGGCAGACCGATTCGTTTTCCGATGTGCATACGATGGAATTCATGGCAAAAATTGTAAAGCAGGTGCTCGAGGATGCCGGAGTCGAACAGTGTGTTATGGTTGGTCATTCGATGGGTGGCTACGTGGCTCTGGCCTTTGCTGATAAATATCCTTATACGCTCCGTGGTCTCGGTCTCATTAATTCCCATGCCCTTGCCGACACCGAGGAACATGCTCGCAGCCGTGAGGAAATTTGCGCTTCGGTGCTCGAAAACCGTGCTTCGTTCATTGTTAGTTTCGTTCCGTCGCTTTTCGACAGCAGCCATCAGGGGGTGCTTTCGCAGGATATCAAGGACTTGCAGGATCAGTGTCTGGAGACTCGTGCCGAATCCATCATCGCAGCCCAACGCGGCATGGCTCAGCGGCCTTCGCGTATCACAACGCTTAGCCGTCTCGAGGTGCCAACCCTCTTCATCTATGGCAAGAACGACCCCCGTATCCCTGTCGAAATCGCCCTTTCGCAGGCTATGGTGGCCCATCATGCTGAAATACTTCTCCTTTCCGATGTCGGCCACATGTCATTTATCGAAGAGCGGGAGTATGTTAAGCCGCGTATCAAAAACTTCGTCGACACCTGCTACTATTAACCTGTCACTACCTTTTTTCGCACAAACTAACCCTGTGTTATCTCCATCTTTGCATGGACTTGACACGGAGATGATACGGAGGTGGTGTGGTTTTGTGTTTGATTTATAACGGTTTATAAAATCTATCTGTAGGCCGCTGGTTTTGTATTCTTTATGGAAAAAGTAAAAAATATTTTTCCCAATTAAAAATAAAGTGTATATTTGCCGTACTGAAAAAAAATTATTGTTTAACACAAAGTATTAAATATCATGAAAGTAAACGAAATTATGGCCAACCTGGAGGCCAAACATCCTGGTGAAAACGAGTACTTGCAGGCCGTCCGCGAGGTTTTGGAAACCATCGAAGAGGAATACAACAAACATCCCGAGTTCGAGGCTAACAAGATTGTTGAGCGCATCGTCGAACCCGATCGTATCTTCACTTTCCGTGTGACTTGGGTCAATGATAAGGGTGAGGTTTGCACAAACCTCGGCTACCGCGTGCAGTTCAACGCCGCTCTCGGCGCCTACAAGGGTGGTCTCCGCTTCCACAAGGCTGTGAACGTCAGCATGCTGAAGTTCCTCGGCTTCGAGCAGATTTTCAAGAACAGCCTCACCATGCTGCCTCTCGGCGGTGGTAAGGGTGGTTCTGATTTCGATCCCGTTGGAAAGAGCGATGCCGAAATCATGCGTTTCTGCCAGGCCTTCATGTATGAGCTGTGGCGCAACATTGGTCCCGACCAGGACAGCCCCGCTGGCGACGTCGGAGTTGGCGGTCGTGAGATTGGCTACCTCTATGGTGCCTACAAGAAACTCGCCCGCGAGCACTCCACTGGTGCTCTGACCGGCAAGAGCTACGGCTGGGGTGGTTCCCTCATCCGTCCCGAGGCCACTGGTTTCGGTGCCATCTACTATGTCGAGCGCATGGTGAAACAGCAGAATGACAAGATGGAAGGCAAGCGTATTGCTCTCTCTGGCTTCGGTAATGTTGCTTGGGGTGCTGCCACCAAGGCTGTCGAACTCGGTGCCAAGGTAGTCGCTATCAGCGGCCCCGATGGTGTCTGCGAGATCGAGAACGGCATCACCAAGGATATGATCGACTATATGCTCGTCATGCGTGCCTCCAACCGCAACAAAGTTCAGGATATGGCCGACAAGTTCCCTGGCCAGTGCAAGTTCACCGCCGGCAAGAAGAGCTGGGTTGTGAAGTGCGACATCGCTATGCCCTGCGCCTTCCAGAACGAGCTCGCTGAGGAAGATGCCAAGATGCTCCTCGCCAATGGCGTGAAGTATGTTGCTGAGGTTTCGAACATGGGTTGCCAGCCCGCCGCTATCGCCGCCATTCAGGCCGCCAAGGTTCCCTTCGGCCCCGGTAAGGCTGTCAACGCTGGTGGTGTTGCCACCTCTGGCCTCGAAATCTGCCAGAACGCTGAGCACCGCAACTGGACTGCTGAAGAGGTCGACAAGAACCTCCACACCATTATGAACAACATCTACGACATGTGCGTTGAGCACGGTCGCGAGGCTGATGGTCACATCAACTACGTGAAGGGCGCTAACATCGCCGGCTTCATGCGTGTTGCGAAGGCTATGGTTGCTCAGGGTATCATCTAATCTTGATTTGGATAATTCCCAAATAAAGAAGGCCGCTCAATCGAGCGGCCTTCTTGCTTTTTATCTGATGCCACACATCAGTTCGAATTCGTGCCGCAGGCCACGGCCTTGTGTTATTTGTTGGGCGATGAATTCGCCGCGGTTGGCTTCAACAGGTTCCCATCCGTCGGGGGTCAGTGCCATGTCCCAGCCGATATAGGTCATTTCTGGAATGTTTTCAGCCATGCTTTTGCTGAGGTCGACAAGTGCCCCCCAGCAGGGAATGGGTTCCCCTTTGTAAGGTATGCCGCTGTCAGGGTGTACACTGTGGGCAATACCATGCTCGTCGTAGGCATCGGTGAAAATTATGCCGTTGTCGGTGTCGATTGAGGCGAACAGACCGCCTTGCGCACCGTTATTGACAAAACTACCGTCACGTCCGGTAAGCAGGAAAGCGGTGAATATCTTGATTTGACCGTGACGGTTGAAGGTGTTGATGCGCACGGTGTTTATTGACGAGTGGTTCCATTTCGCCATGCGTTCGTCCTGTGGAATACATTCTTCGGCTAATTGTCCGCGGTGATGTTCAATCAGGGTGCGCCAACTGTATTCGTCGGATGCATGGAGCAGTTGCACTCCACGTCCTCCACAGTTGTCGACAGGTTTGACTACCAGTTTGCCATGCTGTTGGCCATATGCAATGACCATATCGATGGTCTGTTGGTCTTGGAGCAGCCATGTTTTTCTGTGGTAGAATTGTTGGAGTCGGCAGTAGGTGAGGTACTTATTTGCCACGATACGTTCACCCTGTCGGGTGTTGACACGATGGCACAGTCGGTCGCGCACGGCATCGGTCAGGTAGGTGCGGCGTTCGTTTTCTGATTTGTCGGCGAATCCGTAAACCTGATATTCTTCGTAGAAGGTACCGTGTAGAAGTGTTTCATGGCACATGTCGACATTGCCACCAGCTCGGTCAAGATAGTTTTGGTACTTACTGGGGAATAAGGTTTTATAAAATAGCAGGTATGGTTTCATGCTCTTGATTTTATGATGCAAAAATACGGAAAAAAACTAAACGGAAAACAATAATCTTCCTGTGCTGGCGTTAATAAAATATGATAATAAAAGTCGTTTTTTTTATAATGTTTTCCATGCTGCTGCAGATAGCAGTTGCCGGAACGCAAAATATTGTTTTTGAGGAGTATTTTACGGATGGGACGCTACGACTTGATTGTATTCGGGAAGGGTCCGCCAAAGGCGACACCGTATGGGTGCAGCGTTTGGTTGACCGTCAAGCGCCATGGCACGGTTCTCATACTCAGCTAATTGACCCGTTCGACAACGGTGACTATCGTGTTGTGGTGCGCGATGCTGCCACTGGACGTGAGATTTATTCGCGCGGATACAGCAACCTTTTTCGAGAATACAAGGATACGCCCGAAGGACGTACCCAAAGCAAGCGTTTCGAGGAAACCCTGTTGATTCCTATGCCACGAGAAAAGGTGTTGGTTGCTTTGCAGAAACGCGATTCGGAAATGAAATTGCATGACCAGACGGTGGTGGCAATCAATCCACGGTGGCATAAGCTGTTGACAGTGAGAAGTAACGCTGTTTCGGTGCCATACGAGGTACATGGCAGTCCTGTGGAGAAACTCGATGTGGCTTTTGTAATGCAAGGGTTTGAACAGATGAACACCGAAGAATACCAGCATGTGTGTGACCGAATGGCCGGTGTTCTTTTCGGAAAAGAACCATTTTCAAGTCATCGCAACGACTTTAATGTTTATTTTATACGAGGTGATGCAGGGGTGGAATATAATACATTTGGTGCCGACCGTTATGCTATGACTTTTAAGCTGTGGCAGTTGTACGATGTTTTGGGGCAAACGCCGTGCGATCATGTGGTCATAGTCGTCAATAATGAGACTTATGGAGGTGGGGCAATTTATAATTTCTACTCGGTTAGTTCGTTGCATTCGATGGCTGAGTTTGTGTTGCCCCATGAGCTGGGTCACGGAATAGGTGGATTGGCCGACGAATACGTTGATGAAGATTTGAGTTATGCTGATTTGCATCGTACTGCGCATGAACCACTGGAGCCAAATATTACCAACCTTGTTGATTTCGAAAGCAAGTGGAAGTCGATGTTGCCAGAGGGAACGCCAGTGCCGACGCCAGACAATACGAAGGTGCCTCGAACCGAAAACGGTCCGCTGGGAGTATATGAGGGAGCAGGATACTCGGGCAAGGGGGTGTACCGCCCTGTTATGCATTGTATGATGCGCGACTATGCACCTTTTTGTCCTATTTGTACAAAGCGATTAGAGTCTATTTTTGAATTGTACACAAAATGAGAAGACTGAATGCTTTGTTGATTGCCTTGTGCTTTGTTGTCGTGCTGCCAGTGCTGACTGTGTCGTGCGAGAAAACTCTCTTTGTTGATGAAACGGAAATGACTTTGACGTTCTCGTCTGATACTATTTCGTTCGACACTGTGTTTACTGCCTATGCTACACCTGTACGTTATGTGACAGTATACAACCGCACGACAAAGGATGTGTTTATTTCGAGTATCACGCTCCAACAAGGCCGTGCCAGTCGGTTCCGTCTGAATGTTGATGGTGACACTTCAATGGTGGCTCGCAATGTTGAGATAATGGCAGGAGACAGTATTTTTATTTTTGTGCAGGCCAATATCAACCCCAACGATGATACGGAACCATTTTTGATAGAGGACGGTATTCTTTTCGGCAATGGGCAGCGGCTGACTTTGACAGCATGGGGGCGCAATGCTGTTTATCACCGGCATCCAGCGAACAGTTGGGTGCATGTGATAGACTGCGAAAACTGGGATCATACACGACCTCATGTGTTTCTTGACACTGCGGCCGTAGACTCAGCATGTACACTATCATTGCAAGCAGGCGAGGAGTTGTATTTTGCTAATGATGCTATGTTGCTAATTTGGACCGATGGGACTTTGCGGGTGCAAGGTACGGCTGAGCAGCCGGTGAAGTTTACTTCGTTGAGGCAGGATGGTTGGTATTTGTCGTTGCCTGGACAATGGTCGGGCATTTGGTTTTACGCTGGCTCGAAAGACAATGAAATAGATCATGCTGTGGTTGAGAATGCGACGTATGGCTTGAGAGTGGATACCAATGTAAATGCGAATCCTACGTTGTTGTTAAGTAACGCTGTGGTACGGAATATGTCGTTTACCGGGATATTTGGACAGGGTGCCCGAATAGAGGGGAACAATGTGCTTTTCTATGAGTGCGGTGCAGCATTATTGTATTTGCGATGTGGTGGTGAATATCGTTTCAGCCGAAGTACTTTTGCCGATTATTGGCATTATGGAAGTCGTGATTATTCATATCCTGGGGTGATATTGCAGAATTGGTATATGAGTGCGGATGGGACAATAATACCACGTGACCTTCGCGCCGCATCTTTCACCGATTGTATCATTTATGGTAGTTATGCCTCTGGTGAAGTGCTGCTTGATTCGGTTGACGAGGCAGAATACAATTATTCTTTCATCCATTCCATTGTTCGGGGTGGAGAGTGGGACGAAGACCCGCTGTTCGTTGACCCCTCGGAGGATGATTATCATCTGCAGGAGGATTCACCGGCAATAGGAATAGGATATCAGTTTGATAATTAAAATATAAGATAATAATGTACGAGTATTTTCAAGGATGTCTGGCCTCGTTGGAACCCACGCAGGCTGTTATTGATTGCAATGGAGTGGGCTATTTGCTCGAAATAACATTGAACACGTATGAATCGCTACGAAAGAACGCGGAAGGACAAGTGAAGCTGTACGCGCACCATGTGGTGAGAGAGGATGCTCAGCAGTTGTTTGGTTTTTGCGATATGGCGGAACGCGAAATGTTCCGTATTTTGGTGGGTGTAAATGGCGTGGGCAACCAAACAGCACGTGTGATGTTGTCGTCACTTACGGTAGACGAGTTGCGCAACGCCATTGTAACACAGGATGTAAAAAAGGTACAAAGAGTAAAAGGAATCGGGGCTAAAACCGCCCAGCGTATTGTTCTTGAGTTGGCTGATAAAGTTGACGGAACACAAGTGTTGCAGGGAGCAAGGGAAGTACAGGTGAATCAGGCACGTGATGAGGCTATGTCGGCGTTGCTGATGTTGGGATTCGCCAAACCGGCAGTAGAAAAACTGTTGTTGAATAGCGACTGGAATCAGGCCGATGGCACACCGATGACGGTGGAGGAGATTATAAAAGAGGGTTTAAAGCGGTTGTGACGTTTTTTCAGTTAAACGCAATAATCCTGTGGATGATGCGTTATTATATAATTATAATTAATTGTAATTAGAAGTTGAAATTTAGATATATTCTGACCGTAATGCTGTTATCACTTCTTCCTGCATTGGTGTGGGGACAAGATGATAGCACTGATTTTGTGCCCATGGGTAGCGGTTACACCCCGGGTAACATAACCACGACGGTGGAATATAACCCTGAGACAAAGGATTATGTAAGGGTGACGAAGGTCGGCGATATGGTTATCGGACGCGAGTATATGACGTTCGAAGAATACCAAAACTGGCAAATGGACCAGTTGCTAGACCAATATTGGAATGAGAAGAAGGACGGTACGGTGCTGGATAATGCTGAAGGAGGATTGTTGAGTAAAATACCGGGTTTTAACCAGATTAGTCAAAAACTTGATATTCTGGGAGGTATGCCTGAGTTTAAGATTACACCGAGTGGTAGTGCCGAGTTGACATTCCAGATGGTAAATAATTATCGCAAGAACCCTCAACTTGACGAGAGTCAACGTAGTCACACCAACTTTGATTTTGATGCTAATCTACAGATTAACCTTAATGCAAAAATAGGTGACCTAATTGATTTCGACATTAACCAAAATACGCAAGCAACATTTGACTTTGAGAACAAGATAAAGTTGAAATACGAGGGTAAAGAGGATGATATTCTTCAGTTGTTTGAAGCGGCCGATGTCTCATTCCCATTGAAGACTACGCTTATACATGGCAGTCAGCAGCTGTTTGGTTTCCATACCAAGTTGAAATTCGGGAAACTGACCATTGATGCTGTGTTGAGCGAGAAAGAAACTTCGACTGAGAACATGCAGGTGAAGGGAGGTGCCAGCAGTCATGAATTCGAAATTAGGGCTGATGAATATGAAGAGAATAGGCACTACTTTTTGGCTCAGTACTTTTATGAGAACTATAATCAGGCAATGTCGACTTTGCCGATTGTCAATTCAAATATAAAGATTATTCGACTCGAGGTATGGCGTACTAATGTGGGTGCTGCAGTAACACAGAATAGAAATATTTTGGCACTGACTGATTTGGGCGAAAATCATCCTTCGAATAGCAGGGTGAATAGTATGGGAGTGGTGAGGCCATCGAATCGTTCAAATGACCTGCTGCAGTTAATTAATACTTCATCTGTTCGTAGTATAAACTCCGTAACAACCTATATGCAAGGTTTGGGTATGACCAGTGGAAAGGATTACGAAAAGGTTGAATCGGCCCGTTTGCTGAACTCAAATGAGTACACTTTCAATAGCCAGCTTGGTTTTATTACACTGACCCAACCATTGAGCAACGATCAGGTGCTGGCTGTGGCATTTCAGTATCAGGTGATTGGCGATACCACAGTCTATCAAGTAGGAGAGTTGACAACTGACGGTGTGAACGACCCAAATACGTTGATTGTAAAATTACTGAAGAGTACGGCTCAAGATACCCATGGACCATTGTGGAAGTTGATGATGAAAAATATCTATTTCCTTAAGAGTAGTCAGTTAAGCCGTGATAATTTCCGTTTGAATGTGTTGTATGAAAGTGCGGATGGTGGTGTTGGAATAGGCTATTTCACGGAAGGGCCAAAAGAAGGAACTCCGTTGATAGAGGTGTTCGGACTTGACCGCATGGATGCTTCGCAGAGCTATTATTATGCTGACGGAGTGTTCGACTGGTTTGATTCTGCAGCATTTAAAGGAGGCGTTATTCAGGCATCGACGGGTCGTATTTATTTCCCGTATGTTGAGCCGTTTGGTCGTGACTTACGAACAATACTTGGTGTTGATGAGTTTGCCAACCAGTATTGTTTCGATTCGTTATATACAATGACCAGGGCTATGGCCCAGCAGTATGCTGATAAAAATAAATTCTACTTAGAAGGTTATTATACTTCAAGCGTAAGTGGTGAAATATCGTTTGGTTATGGGTTGACACAGGGGTCAGTAAAGGTGACAGCAGGTGGTATGCCATTGATTGAAAATGTGGATTATACTGTGGACTATACCATGGGTACAGTGCGAATAATCAACGAGAGCATTCTTTCATCAGGAACACCCATCAGTGTTAGTAGCGAAAATAACTCGTTCAGTATGACCACGAAACGTATGTTGGGTCTGCATTTGGATTACGAGTTCGAGCCCAATTTCAATTTGGGGGCTACTGTGATGAATCTTCATGAAAAGCCACTAACACAGAAGAATAATTTCGGCGATGAACCTACAAGCAATACAATCTGGGGGTTGGACTTGAGTTATAGTCATGAAGTTCCGTGGATAACCAAATTGGTGGATTTGTTGCCAGGGTTCGATACCAAAGCCCCCTCGAACTTGAGTTTGACAGCTGAATTTGCTCATTTCATTCCGGGAATGAGCAATACGGGTACTTCTGAAGGAAGTGTATCGTATATTGACGATTTTGAAGGAGCGGAAAGTAATATTGATTTGAAGGGTGTTTCCTCATGGGTCCTTGCCAGTACGCCGCAGGACTACACATCAACGATGTCGATGTTCCCAGAGACCGCACCCTCGTCAGGGTTGGCATACGGCTTCAACCGTGCCAAAATAGCTTGGTACCGTATCAGCGATATTTTTTATAGTCAAAGTCGTTGTCCTGAGAATATTACAGTTGACGATCGCTCGAGACCTTATGCTCGTCGCATTTATGAAAACGAGGTGTTCCCCAATAAATCGATGGCCGCGGGACAGCCTACGTATGTTTACGAAATGACCCTTGCTTATTACCCAGAAGAAAAGGGCCCATACAATTATGATGTTGAACCAACAGCTTTCAGTTCGGGTATTACATCATCTGGTTTGTTGGAAAATCCTCAGTCTCGTTGGGGTGGTATTATGCGTAAACTGGATTACACCGATTTCGAGACCCAGAATATAGAAATGATTGAATTCTGGTTGATGGATCCTTTTATAGAGAATCCGACGCATTCAGGCGGTAAATTGTACATCAACCTTGGTGATATTAGTGAGGATATTCTTCGTGATGGCCGCAAGAGTTTTGAGAATGGATTGCCCACGTCCTCGACAGTTGTAGATGTGGATACCACAATATGGGGCCGTGTGCCTATTACTCAGCCAGTGGTTAATGCTTTCGATAATAACGAGGATGCCCGTATGTATCAGGATATCGGCTATGATGGTTTGGGGTCGACTCACGGGTTGAACGATGAGCAATCTTTCTTTGCCGATTATTTGCAACGTATTGCAAACCGTTTTGGCACGCAGTCTGACGCATACAAGCAGGCCGTTGTTGACCCATCGAGCGACGATTATCGTTATTTTCGAAGCAGCTATTACGACGATGGTAATGTGAAAATTAACGACCGATATAAATTGTTCAATAATCCAGAGGGCAACTCTCCTGTGGATAGTGACAGTGAGGAGGATTACATCACTGCGGGGTCATCCTATCCCAACGTGGAGGATATCAACAGAGACAATACACTTAGCGAGGCTGAAAATTATTATCAGTATGTTATTGATCTCAGTCCCGATCAAATGCAAATTGGACAGAATCATATTGTCGACATCCAGGAAGCAAAAAATGTGCAATTGGCAAATGGAGAAACCACTACCTGTAAATGGTACCAGTTCCGTATTCCAGTTCGTCAGCCTGATCAGACGGTTGGAAAAATCAGTGGATTCCAATCTATCCGGTTTATGCGAATGTTCCTCAATCAGTTTGAGGAGCCTATCATTTTGCGCTTTGCCACACTCGACCTTGTGTATTCCACTTGGCGTAAATATACAGAAGAATTGCTTCAGCCAGGCGATTATCCCACAGGTACGGTCGAGAACACATCGTTCAATATTTCTACAGTAAACATTGAAGAAAACGGTTCGCGTCAGCCAGTACCTTATGTGTTGCCCCCAGGAATTGAACGTGAAGAGTGGTATGCCACAGGAAATTCATATATGCAATTGAACGAACAGGCAATGTCGCTTGATGTCGATGAACTTGCTTCGGGAGATGCTCGTGCCATTTACCGTTCAACTTCCTATGATTTGCGTCAATACGGCCATTTGAAAATGTTTGTCCACGCTGAGCAGAAATATGCTTCAGATTATCTACAAGATGGCGACCTTTCTTTGTTTGTTCGTCTGGGCAGTGATTATACAAACAATTACTATGAGTACGAATTGCCGTTGGTATTTACCCCATGGAATACTACGGCTGATGATGCCTATGCTATCTGGCCAATAGAGAATATGGTGGATATTGATATCCAAAAGATGACCGAGGTGAAAACCAACCGTAATGTAAAAATCAGGTCTGGGGAGCAGGGTTATGCTTCAACGCTACTTTATTCTGAAATTGTGGGTGGGAAAAAATATACGGTGCTTGGCAATCCCAATCTCGGAAAGGTCAAGGTGATTATGATAGGTGTTCGAAATCCCAAGAAGGAAAGTCTTACCGATGGTAATAATATGTTGCCCAAATCGGCAATTTTGTGGGTGAACGAATTACGTCTTTCCGACTATATCAACAAAGGAGGATGGGCTGCAATGGCATTGGCTCGTACTAATTTGGCTGATTTGGGTAACCTGTCTTTGTATGGTTCCTATTCTACCGCAAATTTTGGCAATCTTGAGGATCCATTGATTAAGGAGGAATTGATTAATACGTTTACATTCCAAACTACTCTTGATATGGAACTTGGCAAGTTACTGCCCGAGGATTGGGGAATGCATATTCCATTATATCTTGACTATAATAAAGAGATAGGTAGCCCTGAATATAATCCTTATAATCCAGATGTGCTGTTGGTTGATGATCTACGAACGTATAAGACAAAAGCGGAACGCGATAGTATTCGTGAAATGACACAACGACATAAATCGGCAACCAACCTTACCCTTACAAATGTCCGTAAAGATCGCATTGGCAAAAGTGCCTTGAAACCGCATATCTATGATATTGAAAACTTCTCTTTCTCGTATGCTTATAGTGGGGAGCGCAATTCGGACGATGAGATGGAATACTATAATAAGGATCAGCATCGAGGAGGTTTAACCTATAACTTTACTACACAGCCTAAACAGGTGAAACCGTTTGATAAAGTGAAGATGTTCCAAGGTAAGGCCTTGAAAATAATAAAAGAAATCAATTTCTATTATATTCCCAAGAATATCAGTTTCTCAACAGAAATATACCGTGATTTTGAGGAAACGATGCTCCGTAACAAGAGCGCTGCACTTGTTATTATCAAACCAACCTATTTTAAGCAGTTTACTTGGCAACGTAATTATGGCCTGCAATATGATCTTTCTCGCAGTTTTCATATCCAATATGCAGCCAATGCTAATGCTCGTATCGAAGAACCCATAGGGCGTATCGAGACACCATCGGCAACCGATTCAATTTGGCATTCCATTACTTCAGGTGGAACAATGCAAAATTTCCAACAGACAATTGTGGCGTCATATGAACTGCCAATAAATAAATTGCCATATTTGGATTTCCTCCGTGTACCATTGAATTATGATACAAGGTACAACTATCAGGGAACTACTCAGGCATTGGCTTCAATGGGTGCAGTTCTGCAGAATTCATCTACTGCGCGGGTGTCTGCTGTAGCTGCAATGCAGACTCTTTACAATAAATTCGAAATACTTCGCAAGGCAAATGCACCTGCCACAAACAACAATTCGAAACTTAACAAAGGAAAGACCGTTGTTTCCAAGAAAAGTGCCGTTGCTCAAGATTCGGCTGCTGTTGCTGATAGTTTACGGCATGTCGCTTTCCTCGAGAAGTTGAAACAGGTTGGTTATTTCGGATTGCGACTTCTCACCAGTGTGAAAAATATTGATGTGCAGTATTCTGTCACCAATGGCTCTCGTCTTCCCGGATATATGGGTGAACCGCGTTTTATAGGACTTGATCCGAGTACATATTGGACTCCGGGTGTAGGTTATGTCCTCGGATATCAACAGGACGTGGTTGATCAGTTGCGCGATTATGACCTCCTTTCTTGCGACACCCTTTTCAATTCTCCGCATGAAATGAGCACCAATAAGAGATTTTCTTTAAAGTCTACGGGTATTGAACCAATTCGCGACTTGAAGATTGATCTTACTTGTACACAGAATTATTCCTCTCGTGAGGAATATTATTACAAATACCTTTCTGAGTGGGGAGATGTTGAAGGCCCGCTGTCATATGTTATGACTGGTTCATATACGACCACTGCTTGGACATTTTCAACAGCATTCACAAGCCTTGATGTTCTTTTTGACAATTTCCTTGCTAATCGTTTGATTGTTGCCAACCGTTTGGCTGAAGCAAATCCGAATCCATACACTGATCAAATGGTCCTTGATACCATGACCGGACAGTATTATCCCGCTGGTTATGGTGCTAATTCGCAGACAGTGCTTCTCACTTCATTCCTTTCTACCTATATGGGTAATGATCCAGCGACTGCATCCTTTTCACCGTTTATGAAACTGCCGCTACCTAACTGGAGTATCAATTACAATGGCCTCAGTAAGATTCAATTTCTAAAAAAATGGTTTACTAAAATTACGTTGTCACACAAGTATGAGTCTACTTA
This sequence comes from Bacteroidales bacterium, assembly GCA_017448185.1. Lineage (GTDB taxonomy): Bacteria > Bacteroidota > Bacteroidia > Bacteroidales > P3 > Colimorpha. The sequence continues at coordinate 11,249 of JAFSLX010000006.1, read as the reverse complement.
CACCGTGGGCCACTTCTATACCGATGCTGAGCTTTCTGCTATAGAGAATTACGATTATGGTTCGGAATCAATAGTCAACAGTACAGGAGACTATATACCACCTGTCAGTATGGAAGGTGTACAGATTTCCGAGATGTTTGATCCCCTTATTCGCGTATCTGCCGATTTGGTCAATAGTTTCCAGCTTGGCTTTTCTATCCGTAAAACAAGAACATTGCTTCTCTCTTTCTCCAACAACCAACTAACAGAAACTACAAGTGAAGGATTTACGCTTCGTACTGGGTACATTTTCAAAGATGTGCAGTTCCGGGTTAAATTTGCTGATAAAGTTTATGATCTTAAGAATGACCTGAGACTTACACTTAATTTGACGTATAGAAGTAATAAAATTAATATTCGTAAAATCAACGGATATAATCCAGAAGTTGGTGGACAGATATCTTCTGGTTCAGCAGTGTGGACGGCTGATCTTTCTGCCGAATATGATTTGACGACATTCCTTACACTTAAGGCTTTCTTCCGAACGGATATTAATAAACCGTATATATCCAACTCTTATCCCAATTCCACTACCAAAGGAGGTTTCGCCATCCGCTTCACATTCTGATAAAATATCAAAAAATGTATCAAAGACCAATTCATGAATAACGGACGAATAAATAACGGGCGCTTCTCAGACTTCGACGATGAGGTTCGTGAGCTTGTTGTCGACTTCGAGTCTACTGTCTTGCGGGGAGAGAGTCAATTTTTCGATGTCGATGAACTCGAGATAATCATCGACTACTATCTTGAAACCAATGACCTTCATCCACTTGAGGCCGCCGTTAACTATGCCGAACAACTTTATCCTGACAGTACATCTATCAAGGTTAGACGAGCCCATTGGCTAATTGCTAATAACAAGAATAAAGAGGCACTTAATCGCTTGCTTGAACTACATCGTACCGTCCCAGATGATACCGATGTATGTTATTCACTTGGGGTCGCATATAGCACTCTTGGACAATCAGAGAAGGCTATTGAGGCATTCAACCAAGCTGCTGCTGATGGGTGGCAACTTGGCCATATCTATGCCAATATTGCAGAGGAATACTTCCGGATGAAGAAATTCTCAATAGCACGAGACTACTATATAAAAGCACTCGATACCGACTCTTACGACAATCCTACCTTGCATGGTTTTCTCGAAGCATGTGAATATCTAAATGACTACGCTTCCGCGGTTGATTATCTTTCAAAGTTTGTCAAACGCGAACCTTATAATAGTGAGGCATGGTATTGTCTTGGTACTGCACAACTTGAACTCAAAATGTATGAACGTGCAGCCGATTCTTTTGAGTATGCAATTGCTATCGACTCTACCTACATTGAAGCCTATTATCAACTTTCTTCGTGCCACGAAGGTCTTGGTAATGTACCTCTTGCTGCGTCTGACCTGCTTCGCATTGCCGAGGTACAGCCAGAACAACGATTGATGGCTTATAGCGCTATAGGGTTACTTTATGCTCGTTCGCAAAACCTTGAAGCTGCGCTGTTCTATTTTCGCAAGGCACTTGAGTTAGACCCCTATGATGTCGAATCTATCTCAAGAATGGCAATCTGCTTCCTCCATCTGGGAGATCTTGCCTCGGCACGTTCACAGATAATTAAAGCATTGGATATAAATCCAAAAAATAACGAAGTGCTGTGTTCTGCCGCTGTTATTGCTGATGCTTCTGGGAATTACGAAAGGGCAAACAACTATTTCGAAGAACTCATCCTCTCTGGAACTTATACTGAGCAACATTGTCGCCTTTATACCAACTTCCTCTTCATTCACGAACAATACGATGTGCTTATTGAGTTTGCGTTGGAGTCTTTATCTATCTTGCCGCATGACTCCTTTTACAGTACATATCTTGCTGCCGTCTATTTCCTGACAAATCGTTACAACAAAGCAAACTCATGTCTCCCCGATGTACAGCCCGAACTTTTAGCTGATATTTGTCCACAAATGATGGAACATCCTCGTTTTGCACCGCTCATCCCCTCAATAGATAAAAAAAAATGAAAAACAATAATATGAAACAGAAAATATGTTTGATGCTACTGCTTTCGATGATGGTAGTTTGGCCCACAGCTGCACAGACTGGTAACGGCGTTGCTGAAGCAGTACGTGGTGATACAGCCTCGTCTGGGTTTGTGGCCGATTTGCTGCATTGGTATGATGCAAATATGAACTATACAGCTGTTGCGGCACTAATGACCATCGAGAGTTCGTTTGTTCCCTTTCCATCCGAGGTGGTTATTCCGCCAGCCGTTTATGTGGCTGCTAATCCAGAAAGCCGTGGAGGAATGAAGATTTGGATGGTGGTACTGGTAGGTACGTTGGGGGCCTTGCTTGGTGCATTCATCAATTATTTTCTTTCGCGTTGGTTGGGGCGCCCCATTATCTATGCTTTCGCCAAAAGCAAGCTTGGGCGGTTATTGCAACTTTCGCCAGAAAAAATAGAACGTGCCGAACATTATTTTGCCGACCATGGAAATGTGTCAACGCTTGTTGGTCGATTGATTCCTGTTATACGTCAGCTTATCTCCATTCCAGCCGGTCTTTCAAAGATGAATATTGGCGCTTTCGCTTTGTTCACCACGCTTGGTGCTCTTATTTGGAACTGTGTGCTTGCCCTGCTGGGCTATCTTGCCTATCAGGCTGCAGATCCTTCGGTAATTGAACGCTATAGCCACCAGTTGAGCATTATTATTGTTGTGCTCTTTGTTGCTGCTATCGGATGGCTGGTCTTGCGAGGCTATTTGAAAAAGAAGAAACTTCAGAAACAATGATAGACAGCTACATCCGGGCACAATTCCCGATACTTGATACTGAGGTGCACAAGCATCCACTTGTTTACTTCGACAATGCGGCTACTACCCAAAAGCCGCTCTCTGTGGTTGGGGCATTGTCCGACTACTACCTTCATCTTAACGCCAATATCCACCGTGGAGCCCACCATTTGGCAGCTGAAGCCACCGAGCAATATGAATCGGTTCGTCGGCAGGTACAGCAGTTTATTAACGCACGCCATAACCATGAGATTGTCTTCACCCGCGGAACTACTGAGAGTATCAATCTGGTTGCCTCCTCATTTTGTCGTCGTTATTTGCACATGGGCGACGAGGTAATTGTCTCTGGTATGGAACATCATTCCAACATTGTACCGTGGCAGTTGGCTGGTGCCGTGCTGCGTCCTATACCTTTTAGCGACGATGGTGTGTTGGACCTTGATACCTATAAGCAATTGTTCAACGACCATACTCGTCTGGTGGCCATTACTCATGTGTCGAATACACTTGGTACAGTCAATCCTGTAAAGCAGATTGTCGAGATTGCTCATGCCCACGGCATACCGGTGCTTGTCGACGGTGCTCAAGCCATATCGCATCTAAAGGTCGACGTGCAGGATATTGGGTGCGATTTCTATTGTTTCTCAGGTCATAAAATGTATGCCCCTATGGGTGTGGGTGTGATGTATGGTCGTGAGGAGATGTTAAACGAGATTCCACCATATCAGGGTGGGGGAGAAATGATAAGTGAAGTGACGTTTGAACGTACCACCTATAACACGTTGCCTTTTAAGTTCGAGGCCGGTACGCCGTCGGTTGGAGATGTGATTGGATTAGGCAAGGCAATTGAATTTATGCAGGAAACAGGTGTGGACAATATTGCTGCTCACGAAGCTGACTTGCTGGAATATGCCACTGTGCAGCTTGGCCAGTTGCCCGATGTCCGTATTTTTGGACAGGCTCCTTGCAAGACTTCGGTGCTGTCATTCTTGGTCGGTGAAGCACATCCTTACGATGTGGGTACGCTACTCGACCAGTTGGGCGTGGCTGTCCGTACAGGACACCACTGTACACAGCCCATTATGGATCGCTATGGTATCCCTGGTACGGTACGTGCCAGTTTCGCCATCTATAACAATCGGGAAGAGGTTGATGCTTTTATCGCTGCCCTGAATAGAATAATGCCAATGTTGCAATAAATTATGTTGACGAGTCTACATATTGAGAATTACGCCCTTATCCAGCAGTCTGATATCACTTTTGACTCGGGATTTGTAGCCATTACGGGCGAAACCGGTGCCGGCAAGTCCATCATGCTGGGTGCACTCGGTTTACTGCTAGGGCAGCGTGCCGATTTGGCTGTGTTGGCCGACAAGGAGCGTAAATGTGTGGTAGAAGCACAATTTGATATTTCTGGCCTGGGATTGAACTCATTGTTCGAAGCCGAGGATATTGATTATGACGACCTACTGGTGCTACGGCGTGAGATTCTCCCTTCGGGACGTAGTCGCGCATTTGCTAACGATTGTCCTGTGCAGCTGCCTTTCCTGCGTTCTCTTGCTTCGCGTATCATCGATATTCATTCTCAGCACCAGACGCTTACACTTGTAGATAGCGATTTCCGCCTGTCGTTGCTCGATACATTGGGAGCAAAAGAAGCATCGGAGGAATATACCAAAGTCTATACCACTTATTCTCAGTTGAAACACAAACTTGAGCAACTAACCTTTGAGGAAGCACAGAACCGTAAGGATGCTGATTACTTGCAGTTCCAGTTCAACGAGCTGAACGAGGCATGTTTGCAGTCAGAAGAACAGGTTGAGTTGGAGCAGGAATCGCAACTGTTGGCGCATGCCGAGGCTATACGCGAGGGAATTGCTACTGCAGCATCGGCTTTTGACGACGACACAGAACTGGCCCTCCTCGCTCGTCTGCGGCAGGCCAAAAACGCACTTTCTCATGTGGCTTCCTATCATCCTTCAATCGACGGCTTGTTGGGCCGTGTAGACTCTTCGCTGATTGAACTCGATGACATCTACTACGAACTGCAGAACGTGGCCGAAAGCATTAACTATAGTCCCGAGCGTCAGCAGCAAGTCGACGAACGATTGTCGCTCCTTTATCGTCTTGAAAAGAAGCATGGAGTGCAAACGGTGAACGAACTGATTGCCCTTCGCGACGAGTTCGATGCACGGTTGCAGAGCATTTTATCGCTTGACGAACGCATCCATGACCTGATGGAACAGGTCGACCGGACTTTCGATTCGGTGCAGAAAACTGCCGACCGTCTTACAGAGGCCCGTCGAAAGGCTGGCGATATGCTGGCTTCCAATATCATTCCGACGCTGCACGACCTCGGTATGCCCGAGGCTCGTTTCCGCGTTGAACTTGTACAGCAACCCGTTTACGGTCCTACGGGTCACGATTGTGTGCAGTTCCTTTTCAATGCAAACCGTGGCGGTGAACTGCGTGACCTATCGAAGGTGGCTTCTGGCGGCGAACTCTCGCGCTTGATGCTGGCCATAAAGTCGATGCTCACCACCCATCTTTTGCTGCCCACCGTGGTCTTTGATGAAATTGACTCTGGTGTGTCGGGCGATATCTCGGTGGCCGTTGGGCGCATCATGTGCCACATGGCCGAGCGCATGCAGGTCATCGCCATCACTCACATGCCTCAGATTGCTGCACGTGCAGGACAGCACTTGAAGGTCTACAAAGGTATCGAAGCTGACCACACTGTGTCGCATATCCGTCAGTTGTCGACCGATGAACAACTCACCGAGGTAGCCGTCATGCTCAGCTCCGATCCTCCTACGCAGGCTGCCCTGCAGACCGCCAAAGAATTAATGCAATGAAGTATTATTTGGTAGGCTACATGTATTCTGGCAAGTCGACTTTCGGTCGCCGTTTGGCTACCGAGCGAGGTATGGGTTTTCTCGACCTCGACCATGCCTTCGAGGAACGCTATCATTATACTGTGCCGCGTTTCTTTGCACAGTTTGGCGAACAGGCTTTTCGCAAGCTTGAGAGCCAACTTTTACGGTCTACGGCCAATCTCGACAACATGGTCATTGCCACAGGTGGCGGCACCCCTTGTCATAGCGGCAACATGGACTTCATCCTTGCCAACGGCACTGCCATTTACTTGCAGATGAGTATTGAAGACCTTGTCGTCCGTGCCCTTCGTTCCCACAATCCCCGTCCTTTGATGCGTGGTCTCTCCGAATCCGACATGCGCACCAAAATCGCCTCTCAGTTGAAAGAACGCGAAGTCTTCTACCGCCGCGCCCAGATTGTGTTGGATGGCAAAGCCCCTGTGATGTGAAAGTGTTATAAATAACAAATATAATGAATAAAAAACTATTTCTATGTGTTGCTGCACTGATGGCATTCGGACAAAGTTCTTTCGCCTACAATTTCTCGGCTGTGACACCGTCTGGACATACACTATATTACGACACTGTCAATGGTGAGGCCGAGGTGGTAAAATGCAACTATAACTACCCCAACTATGGCAACACACTTGATGGTGACTTGATAATACCTGATACAGTTTGGTATAACGGCAGGGCGTATCCTGTCACATCAATTGGTTTTGAGGCATTCGAGTATGCAACTATGCGCTCAGTGCAGATACCTAATACGGTAAGAACGATAGTAATCAGGGCTTTCTCTGCCTGTGACAGTCTTACGTCGCTTGTCATACCCAATTCTGTGACCTCCATCGGTAGGCAAGCCTTTGCTGGAAGTTTTCGCATCTCATCAATCGTGCTTCCTGAATCGCTTACCGTTATCGAACAAGCCCTATTTGAGAATGATACGTCATTGCTTGCCATTGTTATTCCTGATGCTGTAACAACTGTTGGATATGGTGCTTTTTCGCAGTGTTACAGCCTGCGGTCTGTTACCTTTGGCTCATCTGTGAGTAGCATCGGTGGTTTGATGTTTTGGAATTGCTATAGTCTTGATTCTTTGATTTTCAAATCAGACGTTGCACCATCAGTGGGAGCGAATTTGTTCCCCGGAGCCCCAGACAGCCTGGTGATTGATATTCCATGTGGATCGTACCATTCCTTTCTGTCTGCTTTCGGACCAAGTCACACCTATATTGTTCCGTCAGTAGATTTTTCAATGACTATTTCCACTGCCAATCCTGAATGGGGTATTGCATCGGTCGTTCAGGATGCTGACTTGCAGGATGTCCGCTGCGATTCAAGCGTTGTGGTGCAAGCTTTGCCGAATTATGGCTATCATTTTGTACAATGGAGCAACGGCAGTACTGCAAGTATTGATACGCTGTTCCTGACTGGCGACAGCACTCTTACAGCATATTTTGCAAAAAATCAGTATACTGTGTCGGTATTGAGTTCTGATGCAAATGTCGGTTCGGTCAGTGGAGGCGGAACATTCGAATACCTTGATACAATTGTTTTGACAGCCACGGCTGTTGCACCATACCATTTCCTAAAGTGGAGCGACGGCAATACCCAAAATCCAAGGACATTGGTCGTTGACAGAGACATGGTTCGCACTGCCATATTTGGAATTGATTCCTTCAGGGTAAGCCTTCAAGCGGACAGTATTACGCATGGAACATTCACTGGCAATGGTAATTACCCCTATGGTTCGGCTGCATCTATAGTCGCCATACCCTACAGCGGATACCAATTTTCGCATTGGAGTGACGGCTCAACATACAATCCTTACACGTTTGCCGTTGTCAACGATGTTAATTTGACTGCATATTTCTACGCTGATGGAACTCCTTACCAAGATACATTAATCGTGTACGACACAGTATTTGTACCGGTGGACATTATCCATGATACGCTGTTGATTACCCAATATGTTCACGATACTGTCATAGTGCACGACACCATTTATATTACACAGGAAGGAATCGGTGATGCGGAGGGAAGGAATATCATCCTTTACCAACAGAACGGACAAATTGTGGTCGAAGGTGCTGCGTTGCAGCAGGTGGTATTATATGATTTGAAAGGTCGTAAACTGGCCAGTAAACAGGATGCAATTGGCCTGATTCGGTTTGATGCACCGGCTTCGGGAGCCTACCTGATCAAAGTCGGCGACTATCCTGCAAGGAAGATTGTTGTGGTAAGGTGAAAGGCGAGAGGTGAAAATAAAACGACGAGGCTGTAATGCAGTCTCGTCGTTTTTTTGTTGTCTTGTCGTCTCTTAGTATTCGAAAGTGCTGCCGCCGAGGAATTCACGCATAATGCTGTTGTAAGGGATGAACTTGTCATCGATTGGTAGGAGCAGTTCGGAAAATTCCAATAATGCACGGGCACTGGAATATTCCTCGCAATCTTCGGGCACCTGCTTGAGCAACGGCTCGGCGTAACGCTTCAGCACACCCAATTCGTAGAGCAACGCACTGTTGAACATTACATTGGCGTTCTCCTGATAAGGGAAGATGTGCTTGCGTTCGCCACGCACCACGTCGGGCCAGCGGCGTAGGGTTTCGTAAGCGTTCCAGCCGCGGAAGTTGTTGTCTCTCACGATGCGGCGCACCAGACGGTTATCAGTGCCGTGAATGATGTTCTGGTCGTCGATGGCCAGCTGGGTAAGGGCGCTGACATAGACTTTGAATTTCAGGCTTTCGTCGATTTCGGCCGTCAGCTTGGGGTTCAGACCATGGATGCCTTCGACAACGAGAATGCTGCGCGGTCCGAGCTTGAGCGTTTTGCCGCTGAAGTAGGGGTCACCTTTGATGAAGTCGAAGGTGGGTATTTTCACCTCTTCGCCGTGGAACAGGGCTTTCAGGTGCTCGTTGAGGAGCGGAATATCGAGTGCGTCGATACTTTCGAAATCGAATTCGCCATTGGGCAGCTTGGGGGTGCGCGCACGCTCGACAAAATAGTCGTCGAGCGATATCTGCTGCACGTCGTAGCCCAGCACGTTGAGCTGTACACTGAGACGACGGCACGAGGTGGTCTTGCCGCTGCTCGACGGACCAGCCAGCAGTACCATACGGGCACCGCTCTGGCGTACCTGGTCGGCAATTTCGGCATATTTCTTTTCGTGCAGGGCCTCGGCCAGCAGTATCAGCTGTTGTCCGCCACCGTTGTGGACAATGCGGTTGTAGTCGCCCACGGTGGGGGTGTGCAGCAGGTCGACCCACTGGTGGTGCTCACGGAAGATAGCGAACAGCTTGGGTGTGTTCTGGAACATCGACAGTTTGTCTGGATGCTGGGGGTCGGCGCAGAGCAGCAGGTAGCCGTCTTCGTACTGGCGGAAGTCCCACGTGGTGAGGCATCCAGTGCTGGGGGCCAGTTTGCCGTTGATTTTGTGCACGGTGTCACCGAGGAAATTCATCTCGATATACAGTTGCCGCAGGTGCTCCAGTGTGTAGAGTGTCTTTGGCATGTGGCGCGGACGGATAAGTTCGATGGCATCCTTGAGCAGCATGGTCTTGGACGTGAAGGGGATGTCCTGCTCCTGCAGCGCAATCATGCGTTCGCGGACAGTGGTGCAGACTTCCATGGGGTCGGGGAGTTCAAATCCCTCCACCGCCGGAGTGATGCGGCAATAGAAGCCGTTCTGCAGCGAGTGGTCGAAACTGAGCGTCGCCTTGGGATAGCAGTCGTGTACGGCGACGTAGAGCATGAACGTCAGTGCGTTGCGATACATCCGGAACCCCTGTCGGCTGGTGATGTCCAGCAACTGAATGGTCTTGGGGTTGTAGATGCGGTATTGCAGCGGCTCCACCCTGTTGTTCACCAATGCACCGAGAATGGGCCACGGGGCCTTGCCTTCGGCCTCGGTTTTTTGTTTTACATACTCTTCCGCCAATTGTTTTAACGGTGTTCCCGGCTCAATAATCATGCGCTCGCCGGTATTGGCCAATACGATTTCAACTTGGTTCATGATGCCATTGTTTCTTCGATTTCCTGGACAGTCTTGGGTATCGGCTTGCCGAGAACGCGGCAGCCGGTTTCGGTCACCAGGATGTCGTCCTCGATGCGGATGCCGCCAAAGTCTTTCCATTTCTCCAACTCGTCAAAGTTGATGAAGTCCTTGTTGGTGCCTTCGGCGTTCCACTTGTCGATAAGGGCGGGGATAAAGTAGCAACCGGGCTCGTCGGTGATGACGAAGCCGGGCTGCAGCTTGCGGCCGCAGCGCAGGCTGCCGAGGCCAAACTGTTCGCTCGGACGGGTCTCGTCGTCGTAACCTACGTTGATTTGGCCGTAGTTCTCCATGTCGTGCACGTCGAGGCCCATCATGTGGCCCAGACCGTGGGGCATCAGCAGGCTGTGGGCACCGTTGGCCACGATGTCGTCGACCGAGCCTTTCAGGATGCCGAGGTTCTTGTAGCCTTCGGCCAGCACGCGGCTGGCGGCGGTATGCACCTCCTTGTAGGTGATGCCCGGGCGGGTGACGCGGGCGGCTTCGAGGTTGGCGTTCAGCACTATCTCGTAGATGGTCTTCTGGCGCTCGTCGAAATGTCCGCCGACGGGCACGGTGCGCGTGATGTCGGAGCAGTAGTTCATCGGGGTCTCGCAGCCGGCATCCATCACCAGCATGCGACCCACCTCGAGGCGGTTGTTATGGCCGTGGTTGTGCAGTGTCTCGCCGTGGACGGTCATGATGACGGGGAAGCTCACGGGGCCGTTGCCCTTCCAGGCTTCGCCCTCCATGAAACCTGCCAGCTCGTACTCATAGCGGCCCGGCATGGCCAGCTTCATGGCACCCACGTGCATGTTGTAGGCCGTGGCGATGGCTTTCTCGATTTCCTCTATCTCCTCGGCGCTCTTGATGCTGCGCTGCTTCACGCAGGCCAGGATAAGCTCCATCGAGGCGTGCTTGTTGACGGCCGAGTAGGTGACACCCAGCAGTTCGCTCAGATCGGCGCGGATGTCGGCGCGGTAGGGGGGCAGGTAGTGCGGCATCTTGGCGTCAGAGGTGGGCGACTTCATGGTGGCAATCTTGTCGCGCAGCGCCTTCAGGGTGCCCGTGTTCTCCACGCCCACGCTGGCGGCCAGCTCCTTCACGCTCGGCAGCGGACCGGTCCAGATAATGTCGTCGATGTCGTAGTCGTTGGCGAAGATATAGTCCTTGCCTGTCTCGCAGTCGAGCACGCCTATCAGGTCCTCGCGTTGGAGGCCGAAGAAGTAGAGAAATGTGCTGTCCTGACGGAACCAATAGGTGTTGTCTTTGTAATTGCAGGGGGCTTCGTGGTTGCCCGGAATGATGATGAGACCATGGCCAACGTCTTTGCGAAGTTGCTCACGGCGTGCAATATAGGTTTCTTTTTTGAACATGGTGAATTGTTTTTATTATATTTTACTGCCTCTAAAACGGAGAAACAATATTTTTATTGTCTGCACCACTTTATTTCTCATGCTGTTGCTCTGCCGTTGTTCAGTCGTTGTTCAGTCGTTGTTCAGTGTTTGACTGAACAACGACTG
>JAFSLX010000082.1 GCA_017448185.1 Bacteroidales bacterium | reverse complement strand
GCGGTAGGTGTTGTTGCCCATCGTCACCGTGACGTAGCCGTCGTCACCGATGCTCAGGGCGAAGTTGTCGGTCTTCTTGCCTAAGTGCAGGATGGTGCCCGCCTCGTGCCAGTTCAGCCAGAAGTCCATGGCGAAGCTGCTTGTCAGGAACACGGGGTTCGTCGTGTGGGGCATCATCTCCTCGTAGGGCTGCAGCCGGTAGGCCACGTCGTGGTGAACCTCGCTGCTGTTCAGCTTCGCCGTGACGACGACGTTGTCGCCGCCCACGTAGCCCGGCACGATGTCCTCGTTGAACTCGATGGCCAGCTGGTCGCCGATGCCAAGTATGCCGTTGGCGGGCGAGGGAGTGTAGAGCGGACGCGGCTTGGTCGTATCCTTGACAACCTGCGTCACTTCGCTGAACACCTGCACCTCTTCATTGCCGTAAGGGGTGGTGGTGAAGGCGCGGAACTCATAATTGCCTTCCGGATAACTCAGTTCGCTCGACATATTCTCTGCAAAATAGATGTCGCCCGACTTAGGCAGCGAACTGAAACTCGTGCTCGTGGAGTCAGCGATGTTCGTTACCCACGTATGGAGCGTTGTCCACTGCGTGTTACCCGCGAAGCGGTACTGGATACCGATGTTCTTGAGATTCTTGAACTGGCGGTTGAAGCCCTTCAGTTTCATCTTCAACTTGGTACTATCCGTATTGCAGTTCACCACCGGCTCGGTGATGGCCAGTTCTATGGGCGACGACGACGGCTTGAAATAGACACTCAGTTTGGCGATGTCGTAAATGACGGTGGGCTGATAGGCAGAGGTGAACCTCAATGCAATGTTCTCATGGTTGAGTTCACTTTGGTCAGTTTGCCGTACGGTGATGATCTTCTTCACCGTCTCGCCGGCGGGCACATACACACCCTTCCCCTCAATGGGCACACCGTCCATCAGTATCTCCAAGCCATGCTGGTTGGAACCTTCTTCGATGGAGAGCAGGTAGGTGAAGTCCTTGCCCTGGTTGGTGGTGGTGTTGTTCGTCAGGTGGAGGGTGAACTGCCCGAATTCGCCGCTGGGTACATCGGTCTGTACGGCGTTCTTAGCGGCAACAACACCATCGGTGCTAATCTGGATGTCAGGTTGCTCCATCTGCACCGTGCCGTTCGAGAGCTGGTACGGAGTGCCATCGTCCTTCATATAGTACTTGGTGTACTCCGGTCCCTCGTAGGGGTTGTAGCTCTGTCCGCCGAAGATACTGAAGAAGCGTCCCCAACCAGCAGGAGACTTATAGATATCGACGGAGAAGTCGGTGTCGCGGTTGCCGTCGTCAAACACATAGTCGAACTCAGCAAATCTCTTTTCGTTCTCGTCATAGTCGCTCCATACCTCATTGCGTGACCAGCCGTTTTCCGTATCAACGCCGAATTGTGTCTTGTACTGTAAACCGGCACCAGCGTTTTTCAGCGTGGCTCCGAATTTGATGACACCTCCCAGCTTGTGCGTGTAGGTGTGCGTGGTTACATCCGTAGTATCGTTACGGTCAGAGTGGACGTATTGTGTTCCTCCGTCGAATGAGATGTTCTCTTTCCAGTAGAGTGCACGCATCTCCATGCTTTTCACCTTGTCCTCTTCATTGAGTCTCAGGGCCTTCTTCCAGGTGACAATCTGGTCGTTGCACCAAGCCACTTCATCTTCGGCTGCATATTTCTTCTTGTCCTCATCCCAGGACTTCGGAACTTTCTGCAGGTATGTACCGTCCTGGCCGTAGTTCTCGTTGTCCTTTTTGAGCCATGTGGCATAGACCACTTCGTTGCCGTTGTTCACCCATGCCTCAGCTTCTTCCTTTGTGTCGAAATGCTGTGTCAGATAGCTGTTGCGTGACTTTTCCCATTTCGGTATCATGACGTTCTCCAGTTCGTATGCGGTGTACATGAACTTGGTCTTTACGCTGTCGCCAAAACTCACAGCCACATCGTCTTTCAGTTCGAAAGGCGCACTCTCGTTCTCGCGGAAGAAGCCCACCTTGCGGCATGTGCCTAAGAGCAGGTTCTTCGAGTATCCGATAAACACATCGCCGGGCGAGCCCGCATAAACAGGGTTTGAGCTTGTGGACACTTCATCCGTGGCTGTGATAGCCCATGTCTCTTCGTGTGTAGAGCCTCTGTTCCATTCGTACTTGACACCGAGTCCGACGTCAGTGGTATTGTCAATATCGGTTTGCTGGGTCCATACACCTATGCCTACGCCGATATTAATCAATACACCTACATTGGTTTCAAAATAAAGCTTTTCCGTTCCATAGCCTCCATTGGCAGTGGTTCTTACCTTCGTTTCCACCGTGCCTTTTTTCCATACGGTTTTCGACTTGGAGCCCGGCGGGTCGCGCAGCACCATCAGCAGTTGGTCGTAACCTTTTGTCACAAAATTGTTGCCCATGGGCAGACTACCCACCACGATGGCATCAAGGCTTGCGGGGGAGTAGGTACGTTTGTTGCGCTCCAATGTTACGCCGAGGCGACGCGTATAGGGGGCTGTGACGTTCGGAGCACCCGCCGTCCACTTGAAGGTGTACCTGCCCAGCGAGTCGAGTGCCAGCTGGTTGCGTTTCAGGTCATGGACCTGTCCGGGCGTGTAGCCACTGTTGGGGTCGTCCACTACGCAGATGATGTCTTGCTCACTGCTCATCTCGTTGCTGATGGTCAGCACTTGTCCGTTCATGGGGATGGTATCCGCCACGGCCTTGCCCGTGTCCTTGTTGATATAGACTTCATAGCCGTATACGGAGGTCTGGTATTCTTTGTCCATCTCGTAAATGGGGTAGCCAAAACGGTAGCTAATGCTGTCGTTGCTCTTTTTGCTCCAAATATCACTGATGGTGAACTTGCCCAGTTCGTCCTCACCCTCATATTTGTCTATTCCGAAGACGCCCTTTTCGCTCTTCGGCTGACTGATATCTACTTGTGGCGTGGCAAAATAGGTCTTCACCATTTTCGTATGGTATTTGTAGTAGTTCCACACCGAGTCGCCCTGCTCCGTCGCTATTTTCAGCGAGTCGGAGTTTTCCATAATGACGTTCGTCAGGTCTATCTGCGGCAGGGTGGTGAACTCCACGCTGCGGTTCTTGTCGATACTGATAGACTTGGTGATGTATTTCAGCGGCGGCAATTTGACAGCGAATTCGCCTGTCAGGCTGTCGGTAGTGATTTTGATGTAGTGGGTGTCGTTTCCTTCGTGGCCTGTCCACGCCCTGCTGTTGATATTGACGGTGTCGCCCGTCCAGATACGGTCTGTCGCTGCGGGCGTCTTATGGTCCTTGTCCAGACAGTTGAACGACCGGCTGTCGTTGTTCAGTTTCAGTGTGATGGTAGCCACGCCGATGTTGTTCTTCGACGCGCCGAAGCCCACGGCAAGTGTATCGTTGCGCACACCGCCGCCCACGCGGCCTACGAAGTTCACAAGTGTAGAGTCGGCGAAGTCGTATGATACAGGAGCATTGAAGGGGTGCGTTTTCGTCGTTGGGTAGCGTCCCCCTGCCACCATGACGTGATTCTTCAGTTTGGCTTCCACATAGTGATCACCGATAGGCACGGAAATGTTGTAGTAGCCATCGGCGTCTGTCTGCTGCACTTCGCCGTTAGTGGTCAGCAGTTCGCCATCCACATAGAGCTGTATGCCTTCGGCGGGGATATTCGTACCCGCATAATAGACGTGTCCATGCATAGAGAAACTCGACACGTCCTCGAAGTCGATGTTGTTGGCCGTGAGCGAAGTGGGGCTGACGAACATCGTGCGCGCAGTGGGGCTGAAGCGGTGGACGCCTAACATCGGCGATATTTCGTAGTTCGTGCCGCCCTGCTGGAACGGAATGCCGCGGATGATATAGTTGCCCTTCTTGTCGGTCTCGCCGTATAGTTCGAGGTGCTGGGGCACAGCAGCGGAAGGCACGGCGTTCACACCCACTTCGGGGTGGTTCTGCTGGTAGATGCCGTCCTGACGCGCCACGTCGAAAGCATATTTCTGCACTTTTATACCCTCGTCTAAGGGCCAGTAGAGAATCATGCCGTCTTCCGTGCCGCCGAGGATACGGGTGTAGTTACTTTCTATCTCCTTGCGCGTGAGGGCTCTGGTCCACAGACGGATGTCGTCTGCATTACCCGAGAAAGCCTTGCCGGCCAGACGGTTGGAACCGCCGACGCTGAAGGTCAGCGCACCTGCGGCTGGGCAGGCCGTCCATGTGCTTTTCGCCACCAGCATGCTGTCGCACTGCAGCGTGTCCGTGCCGGTATAGAAACGCCACTTGCCCTTGCTATAGGTAGCGGCTATGTGCGTGAAGTCGGTAGTAGAGAACGTCAGCGACGGGAACTCGGTAAGCGTCTTGCCGCCGTTTGAGTTGTCGATGGCGTAGAGGTGGAACACGCCGTTGCTCTTCTTGACACCCAGCTCTATGGCGTTCTTGAGTTGCAGCAGTTGCTGCTGGTCGGCGCCGGAAACGAACGGTTGTGCCCACAATTGGAGGGTCAGCTCCTTGCCTCCGTTGAGCGCACCGGCGTATTTTGCCGAGTCTGCCGTCCACTGCAAGCCTTTTCCCTCATCGTTAATATAGCGCGAGAGGAACTGCGGCTGGCTGTTCTGCGCGTCGGAAGATGCCTTGAAAAGTTTCACTTTCGCGCCCTGTACCGCCGTGCCTGTGCCGTAGGATACATGTCCGGTAATCGTACCTTTCGCCTGTGAGAAGCCCGCCGCGATGACTTCGTCGGTCTGTACCAACTGGTTGTCACATTCCGCACCGTACGCCTGCACGGAGTACTCATAGTAGGAACCAGCCAGCGGACGGTTGTCAATATAGGTGTACTCTGATGCCGTGCCGTGTATCTCGTCGGTCAGCAGCGTCCACTCCGTCTCGCCGATGGGCCTGCGCTGCACGCGGTAGTAGATATCGTGCTCTGTATCGGGACGCTTGACTTTCCATTTCACAATCACCGTGCTTTCCTCCGTACCCTTCGAAGCCGTCACCTCGCTGATGGAACTGCCGGTCGGCAGGTTGGCACTGGCAATATTGGAATAGACCTCGCGACCGCCCACGGTGGTGCGCACCCGGTACTCAATCAGGTCGCACACCGTACCTGTAGTGATAAATTCGGCTTCCGTCTTTTCAGGGTCAATGCTGATGGTCTCGTTCAGCGTGCGCCATGTGTAGTTGGTATTGGCGGGGCGATGGTCGATATGCCACGTCAGACCTGTCACGGGGACGCTATACTCCCACTTCAGGCGCACGCCATCCTCATAACTCTTGTCCTGTGTCAGCGTTATGGGCACTTTTAACGTGGTGGCTACAGTGTCCTCTTCCCACAAGTCGGTCTCGTTGTGCGTCCGCTGGTAGCCTGGCAGTTTGGTCAGCTTGTTCTTGTATTTGCTCTCCAGGATGTCAGGCAGGAAGATGACGCGATAGACGTACTGCTTTTCGTAGTCGATGTTCTTGTCATCGGTTATCTGTAGAGTCTCGTTGTCGCTGCTGAGCTCGCCTACATTGGTGTAGTCGGAAGCCGAGCCGCCTTCCTCGTAGCGCACGACATACCATTTGCCGTCCTCGCGGCACGCCACATCCGTCTCGTTGGTGCCGTCGAAGCCCTTGGCACTGGTCTGCTTCGTCCACTTCACTACCACTTTTTTGTTCCACTGGTCAAACTCCGTCGTCACCGTCACTGGCCGCGTAAAGGGCTTAATGAGAATATCGTTGACAAACGGCTGGTCGAGATAAAGGTTGCTGGTGCCGCGTCGGGCGAGGTCACCGCCCACATTGATGCGCTGACCGCCACGGTAGCGCAGATAGACAGGCACGGTGTAGGCGTAGTCAGCCTTTTCCATCTTCGGGGTCTCCGGCCAGTAGTCAAACGTGATGTCCATCTTACTATCCGCCTTCTTGGTGCAGGTTATATTGTTCTGCGCCGTGCTGAACGACTTGTCTTTGCTCTGACGGCCGTTCTTGTAATAGTACCAGTCGATGTCGTAGTACTGCGACAGGTAGATGTCCTTGTCGCGCTTGTCGGGCGCGTTTTCCGCCTTGAAGCCTAACTGCCCGTCCTCGTTCCATTCTATTTTGAGTTTGGGCATCGGGCTGTCCTCCTTGAGTGCCGTGCAGTCGATGTTCTTCTCATACTGCACCCAGCCCAAGTCGTTGTAGTAGCCAGGCCGAACGACTGCAATGCGCTCTTTCATCACGATACGCTTCACGCCGTCCACAAAGGCTTGCGACGAAGGCATATATTGTATTTTTATGTTCCAATAGTGCTCGCTAGAGTGGGCTACACCGTTAACGAGGTCATAGATATCGGACACATAGATATAGCCCCATGTATTGTCAGTGATTTGGTAGGGAACTTCAGTTATTTTATCATAATTCTTCTCCCAATGCGCAATCTGATGAGACTGATCATCGGCAGTCACTACATAAATGTCCCCATAAAACCCCCTGTATTTTAAATCATAGTTGTTAGCAAACATAACACTATATTCATAGTGTGTTGCCAGTTCGAAGTCCCAATAGAACTGGTCGTTAGTGACATCAAAGGCTTTTTTCGTCTTGAAATAGCCACGATCCCACCATCTAAATTCACTAGTTCCAATAAATTTCGTAACTTCTCCCGTGTAGTGGACATTTCCCCCACCGCCATCGGTGATTGTCTTGTCCCATACGTAGCTATCGCTAGTCATCTCCACGCCGGAGTAATCCGCCCACGCCGGACTTACCCCGCCCATGAGCAGCATCAGCACTTGCAGCGAGAACGCCATGCGCCTCTGTCTTGTTTCCTGTTTCATGTCTCTTTCCATTTTATTTGTTTTCTTATTCATCTCCGCCACCAATCTCATGCTACTTTTTCTTCTTTCCCAGCATCTTTTTCTCTTCACTCGCCAATCGACGTTCAACCTTTTTGACGTCCTCAGCAGCAGGAAGCTCTTCTGGCACAATACCTCGCTCAGTAAGCATCTTACGGACAGCAGCATTATTATCGACATGTTCTTTGGTGATAGAGGTTTCCCCATGAAGGTCCTTGGTCTGCACATTCATGCTGGTCATCTCAGCAGCAAAATCCTTGGCTTTGATGCTGATGGTCGGCAAGAAATCTGCAAGTGGACGGTTTTGCGGCATACCCATCTTGCGCTTCATCATATTGGTACTAAGGCGGAAGAGAGCATGGTCGCCCTTTGAACGGATAACGGCAAAGGTCTGGTCGTTCACGCCACGCTCATAGAGAATGCCTGAAAGTTTCTTCTCCGTCTCCTGTAGTTTGGCACGGGCTTTCACACGCTCAACCTCCAACAGTCGCTGCTCTACCAGTTCTGCACGACGGGTCTGCACGGCGAAGTAGGTCTGCGCAAAGGCTATCTGCGGCTTTCGCGGGTCTCCGTTCTGCGCCACGAGATAGCAGGCATAGCGAGTGAGCAGGATGTCGTCAACATCACGCTCTGCACCTTTTCCGGCAGTTATCATCTTCCTGACGTCAGGAAAATGATCGGCAACGTCTTGCCCTACATTTACACAGGCCTCCTTTGCCTTATTGATAACATTTTGGAAATTCTCCCATTTGCTATAACCCAGCAACTTCTGGAGTTCTCTTGCACTCCAGCATTCCACTTGGTTTACCTCGCAGGCCGCCTGCTCAAATTGCTCAAACAAGGCAAGTATCTCTTCTTTCTTCATACTTTCTATTATTATCTATGCGTGCAAAGTTACGAAAACTTTCCGACAATCCCGCCGTTTATCTGTTAAAAGTGACAGAAAAAGTCCGTCCCGACCAAGAGCAGCACGAACACGAGCATCGCAACTTGCAGCCACTGATGCGGCCACCCGCGCCTCTGTCTTGTTTCCTGTTTCATATCTGTGTCCACTTTAAAAAGTCAACAAATGGAAGCAACAACTAAAAAACTACGCGCAGCCGCTCCCCTCCCTTGTACTACTCTTTATACACATCTTTTAACCCCTTTCCACCCCAAAATTAACATATAATGTATTGTTCATTTGCCGGATTTTTCGTACCTTTGTACGTGTTCAAGAAATTTTTGAGGGCATCAGCAAAGATGCCAGAATCGGAAAACGCCTAGGGCGGCTTTCCGACGCGATGGTGGAGAAAAACTCCAGCGTCATCAACTTTTGCTGCCAGAGCGCATCTGAGCGCGTCGCAGCGTATCGTTTAATGAACAATAGTAGACTCGTTATGGAAGACATGGTCAGTTCTTTGTCAAGTGCATGCGCAAGAGGCTGCGAAGGCCTCTCCCACGTGCTCTGCATCCAGGACACGACGGAGATTGTGTTCAGCCATGAGGGCCGCCTGTCGCTTGAAGACAAGGACCTTGGCTACGGCACGAGCGAGAAAGAGCATTACTGCATCTTCGCCCACCCGTGCATGGTGGTGGATGCCGACAGCCGCATGCCTGTCGGCTTCAGCCATCAGAAGATCTGGAGCCGCGACCGCGCCGATGCCAGGAAGAAGAAGCAGAAGCGAGGCTCGCTGAAGCTGGATCAGAAGGAGTCGTACCGCTGGGTGGAGGCGGCAGTGAAGAGTGCCGCCGCGCTCCCGTCCGGTGTGCGCAAGACGATGGTCAGCGACCGTGAGAGCGACATCTACTCGGCCATGTCGATGACCCTCGCCAGCGGCTGCGACTTCCTGATCCGCTCCGTACACGACCGTCCGGTGGACTGTGACGTGGAGGGCGGCGGCAAGGTCCTCGGGGAGTACATGCAGGGGCAGCCCGTGGCACTCGAATACTCGCTGGAGCTTCGCGGGCACAAAGGCAGGCAGTCCCGGACGGCTAAAATGACGCTTCGCTTCGCCAAGGTCACTTTCCGCAAGAACGACAAGTGCCTCGACGACGTGCCCGAGAGCCTGACCTGCTACTGCGTCTACGCCGTAGAAGACCCCTCAACCGTCCCCGCAGGCGAGGAGCCGATAGAGTGGCGGCTGCTGACCTCGCATGTGGTGGAGACGGCAGAGCAGGCCGTGGAGTGCGTGGAGTGGTACAAGTGCCGCTGGTTCATAGAAGAGCTGTTCAGGGTCTGCAAATCCGAGGGTTTCCGCATAGAGTCGGTCCAGCTGGAGAGCGGCGCGGCCATCAAGAAGCTGATTGTGCTGACGATGTACGCGGCCCTGCGGTGCGTGACCCTGAAGCGGGCATACGACGAGCAGGACGAGGCCGTGCCCGCGAGCCGCATGTTCGACGGCGACGAGCAGGAACTGCTAAGTCTGGAGATGGAACGCCTGCACCAAAAGTCGCCAAAGGCCATGGATGGCAACAACCCGTTCCGCGAGAACTCGCTGCCCTGGGCTGCGTGGATTATCGCCCGCCTCGGTGGATGGAGCGGCCACGTCAAGGCGCACGGCAGGCCCGGATACATAACCATGAAGAGGGGGCTAGACAGATTCAATCAGCACCTCGAAATCATCACTTTCACCAAGGCCAGAGATGTGTATAAAGAGTAGT
>JAFSLX010000069.1 GCA_017448185.1 Bacteroidales bacterium | reverse complement strand
TGTTCAGTCGTTGTTCAGTGTTTGACTGAACAACGACTGAACAACGACTGAACAACGGGCGAAGATCAGGCTGTGTGGTATTTGTTTGGGGACTTGCGGCTAAATTCCGGTTTCAAGGGCAATTTTTTTGTTTTACTGGCGTTACCAATACAATAATATATTGTGTTATGAAAAGAGGTTTGATTTTGTTGATGACGTTGCTGATGCCTGTGTTGCTTTGGGCACAGCAGACTGAGACCCATACGTTTGTGGTGCGCGATAGCGTTCCTTTGCGTCTCGATGTTCATCGTCCTGATTGCCCTCGGTCCGACCGGGCCTGTGTGTTGTCGGTGTTTGGAGGCGGTTTCTTTTCGGGCTCTCGCGACAACGGGTTGCAAAAGGAGATTGCTCGTGTGTTGACTGAACGTGGCTTTACGGTGATTAGTATTGACTATCGTCTCGGTTTTAAGGATAGTGTTGCGGCAGCCAAATACTCGGGCTTGTTGAAGGTGGATGATTTCTTCCAGTATAGCATCGACATGGCCGTTGAGGATTGTGCCGCTGCCTGTGCCTATGTGGTGCAGCATGCCGGTGAACTGAATATCAATCCTTCACGGATGGTGCTTACGGGCAGTAGCGCCGGTGCCATTACTGTGCTGCAGCTTGACTATTCCCGAGCCAATGGTTTGCCTATTGCGTCGTCGTTGCCGCCCGATTGGCGTCCGGCTGCGGTGGTGTCCTATGCTGGCGGCGTGATGTGCCTCAAGCGCGACATGAAGTTTGCCACTCCGCCTGCTCCAGTCATGCTGATGCATGGAACAAAGGATAAGATCGTCTCTTATAAGCATTTCGGTCTACCGTTCTCGCCCAAGATGCGTGGTTCGAACGATTTGGCAAAGGCATATAAGCGTGGCGGTTATCCTTGCTGGATAATGCGTTACGAGGGTATCGGCCACGAGGTGGCTTCGTTCCTTCCCGGCTCGGTTGACTTGTTTTGCGGCTTCGTGGAGCAGGTGTTTACCGGGCGTGTGACATGGCTTGATGCGACGGTTAAAGATTCGAAATTAGTGCCCACGAAGTGGACCAAAATGAACTTGTTTGATTTGTACAAATAATGCAACCGATTGAGATAATGAGTCCGGTGGGTTCGTATGAGAGCCTGCAGGCAGCCATACAAGGCGGTGCCAATGCTGTCTATTTTGGAGTGGGGAAACTGAATATGCGGTCGCGTAGTGCTGCCAATTTCACTGTCGACGACCTGAAGCAAATATGTGCTATCGCCCATCGTGCCGGAGTGCGCACCTACCTTACGGTCAACACTATTATATATAATAACGAAATAGAGGAGATGCATCTCCTGCTCGAGGCGGCGAAACAGGCAGGGGTTAGTGCTATTATTGCTTCCGACATGGCTGTAATCACCTACGCCAATGGCATTGGCATCGAGGTGCATATTTCTACCCAGTGCAACGTCTCCAACGTCGAGGCGGTGCGTTACTATGCGCGTTTTGCCGATGTCATCGTCACTGCCAGGGAACTGCCTTTGCGCCAAGTGGCTGAAATCACGCAGTTTATCCGCGACAATGACATACGTGGCCCCAAGGGTGACCTTGTGCAGGTCGAAGTCTTTGCGCACGGTGCTCTCTGCATGAGTGTCAGTGGCAAGTGCTACCTCTCGCTCGACAACTACAACTACAGCGCCAACCGCGGAGCCTGTCTGCAGCTGTGCCGTCGCGGCTATATTGTCAAGGACAAGGAAAGCGACCTCGAACTGGAGATAGACAACGAATATATCATGTCGCCCAAAGACCTCTGCACCATCGGTTTCCTCGACAAGATTGTGAAGGCCGGCGTCAGGGTGCTGAAGATAGAAGGGCGGGGGAGGAGCGCCGACTATGTGCGCACCGTCACCGAGTGCTACCGCGAGGCTGTCGAGGCCATTGCCGAGGGCACCTACACGCAAGAGAAGATTCAGGCTTGGACCGAACGGCTTGCCACCGTCTTCAATCGAGGCTTCTGGGATGGCTACTACCTCGGCCGTCGCCTCGGCGAGTGGAGCGAACGCTATGGCAGTCAGGCTACTGAGAATAAAGTGTATCTTGGGTTGGTGAAGAACTATTTCAACCGTATTAACGTGGCCGAGGTGCTGATGCAGACGGCTGAAACATTGCATCCCGGCGACGAGGTGATGGTCATCGGAGAAACCACGGGTGTCTACCGGGCCACCGTGCAGGAACTCAGACTTGAACGCGACCCTGTTCCTGAAGTGCGTCAGGGCGACCGTTTCAGTTTTGCCACCACTGAGCCGCTTCGTCGCGGCGACAAGGTCTATCGTGTCGACAAGGTGATGGATGATTTTTAGAAAATGGGTTTTATTGTATGACAGAAGACAGGGAACGAGCCTTGCGTTTGGCTACCGAGGCCGGACATGTACTGCTCGAGAACGGAGCTGAGATTAGCCGTGTCGAGGAGACCATGACGCGTATTGCCACCGCCTATGGTATTGAAGACGAGAGTTTCTTTGTACTGAGCAATGGTATCATCGCCACAGGTCAGCATTATGCCCGTGCCGAATTCATTCCCATCAAAGGTATGCAGCTGGCCAAGGTGGTGGAGGTGAACCAGCTGTCGCGCGACATTACGTGCGGAATTCATGGCAATCCGATGCCTCTCGACACGTTACAAGCCCGTCTGCAAGCCATCCGGACCATGCCGGGCAAACCATGGTGGGAACTCATCCTCGGTGTCGCCCTTGGTGTGTCGTCGTTCAGCATCCTGTTTGGCGGCAGCCTGATTGATGCTGCGGCCACCTTTGCCGCAGGTCTCTTTCTTGGGACTTTCATTGCCTTTGCCTCTTTGCACATGGGTCGTATTTTCGGCAATCTGCTGGGAGGCATGGTTGGCGGTTTGCTATGCATATTGTCGGTTGCTTTGGGTTTTGGCGACCACCTTCCCAATATGATTATCGGAACCATCATCGCCCTCGTGCCGGGCGTGCCGTTCACCAATGGCATGCGAGACTTGGCCAACGAAGACTACATTGCTGGTGCCACACGTCTGCTCGACGCCTTCCTGACATTTCTTTGCATCGCCCTTGGTGTTGCATTGGCCTTTATCGTTGAAGGATGGATTGGCAACGGCTTGATACAACTTGGTGCTCCCGTCGTCGACAGTATCACTTCGGTTTGGTACATTCAGCTGGTTGCGGCGTTCGTTGGCACGGTTGGCTTCTCGGTTCTCTTTGGCGCCCCTCGCCGCTATTACCTTTCCTGTGGTCTTGCTGGTATGGCCGGGTGGGGGATTTACCTGTCATTGGCCTCGGCTGGCTCTACCCATGTGGTGGGAGCAGCTTTCCTTGGGGCTTTGACGGTTGCCGTCATTTCTCATCTGTTGGCTAAGGTTCGTCGCTGTCCCGTAACGGTGTTTCTCATCTGCGGAATCATTCCGTTGGTGCCTGGTGGAGGTATTTTTTGGACGGCCTACTACTTGGTTTCTAATCAGTTGCAACTGGCCGCTACCACGGGGTTCACCGCCCTCAAGGTCACCATTTCCATCGCCGGTGCCATCATTCTTGCCGCCGGTGTGTTCAATCGTCTGTTACGCAAATCATACAACTAATGGCTAAAGCTAAAACATATTATTTTTGCCAAGAATGCGGTTACCAGAGTGCTTCATGGCTTGGTCGCTGCCCCGAATGTGGCAAGTTCGGCACCTTTGCCGAGGAAGTGGTGAAGTCTGCCCCTACGACCGGTAATAAACTCCGAGCCCCGAACTCCGAGCTTCGAATCCCTAAAAAAATCCAGGATGTTGTCTATAGCGAAACCCGACGTATCCCCACCCATTGTTCTGAATTCGACCGTGTGCTCGGTGGTGGTATCGTTTCTGGCAGTCTGCTGTTGCTTGGTGGCGAACCGGGCATAGGCAAGAGCACTCTTCTGCTGCAGACTGCACTGGCCATCAACGACCGTAAGCTTCTTTACATCAGCGGTGAGGAGAGTGAGCAGCAAATCAAGATGCGTGCCGACCGGCTGAACTCCGAACTCCGAACTTCGAATACCGAACTCTATGTTGTCTCCGAGACTGTCACTCAGCGCATTTTCGAGCATGTCGACAGTGTCCATCCGGACCTGCTCATCATTGATTCTATCCAGACTGTCAGTACCGAGGACCTTGACAGTCCTGCTGGCAGTGTCGGCCAGATTCGCCAGTGCACAGCTGAATTCCAGCATTTTGCCAAAACCACAGGTGTGCCTGTACTGCTGATAGGCCACATCACCAAGGACGGTAGTCTGGCCGGTCCCAAGGTGTTGGAACACATTGTCGATGCTGTGCTTCAGTTCGAAGGCGATCGCAACTATGGCTACCGCATCCTCCGTGCACTGAAAAACCGTTTCGGTTCCACCGCCGAAATAGGCATCTTCGAGATGCAGGGCAATGGACTTCGCGAAGTACCCAATCCCAGTGAGTTCCTCCTGTCGCATCGCGACGAGACCCTCAGTGGTGCCGCTGTAGCCGCCACTTTGGAAGGTGCACGGCCTATGTTCGTCGAAGTGCAAAGCCTTGTCTCTTCGGCAGTGTATGGAACTCCGCAGCGCAACGCCAACGGTTTCGACATGCGCCGTCTTTCCATGCTGCTTGCCGTGCTTGAAAAGCGTTGTGGTTTCAAACTTGGAGCCAAGGACGTCTTTCTCAACCTTGCCGGCGGAATGCGGGTCAGCGATCCTGCCATCGATCTCGCGGTGGCTTGTGCCGTGCTTTCGTCGAATGTCGACATCGCCATTTCGCCCCGTATCTGTTTTGCTGCCGAACTCGGCCTGAGCGGCGAGGTGCGTCCCGTCTCGCGTGTCGAACAGCGCATTGCCGAGGCCGACCGCATCGGCTTCGAGCGTATTTTTATCTCCAAATACAATTCCCGAGAGATTGACCCGAAACGCTACCGCATTCAAATAGTGCCCGTTGGCGTTATTGAAGAGGCATTCCGAGCCCTATTTGCCTGACACGCAATACCAACACCGTATCCCTTCCGAGTCAACACTGTGTTTGTTTGATTAGAAACGGCGATAAAATGGAGGTGGGGTTGACCAGAGTCTCCGATTCAGTATAGGAAATTATTGTAAGGGTAACGTATGGCGTGGATGCGGCGTACTTCGTCGTACATCAGGTTGCGGAGGGCATCGATGTTTTCTTTTTTGGCGGCCGATATGAAGATGGATTTTCCCTGTTTGGACATCCAGCTTTCCTGTAGCATTGCGAGACTCCAGTTGGCACGGGTCATGGGTGTGAGGTCGTCTTCGTCCTTTTCTATATAGGTATAGGCATCGATTTTGTTGAAGACGAGTATGGTAGGTTTGTCTATGGCACCAATCTCCTCGAGTGTGCGGTTGACTGCGGCAATCTGCTCCTCGTGGTCGGGATGTGAGATGTCGACAACATGAAGGAGTAAATCGGCTTCGACTACTTCATCAAGGGTTGATTTGAAGCTTTCGACAAGTTGGGTTGGAAGTTTTCGGATAAAGCCGACGGTGTCGGTGAGCAGGAACGGCAGGTTGCCGATGACCACCTTGCGTACCGTGGTGTCGAGAGTGGCAAAGAGTTTGTTCTCGGCAAAAACATCGCTTTTGCTGAGCAGGTTCATTAGGGTGGATTTGCCCACGTTGGTGTATCCTACAAGAGCCACGCGCACAAGGCTTTCTCGGTTCTTTCGTTGTAAGGTTTTCTGTGTGTCGAACTTTTCGAGTTGGAGTTTGAGAGCGGAGATGCGTTCCTTGATGAGTCGTCGGTCGGTTTCAATCTGTGTTTCGCCTGGACCGCGCATGCCGATACCGCCACGCTGGCGCTCAAGATGGGTCCACATGCGGGTGAGGCGTGGAAGCATGTATTGTAGCTGGGCCAGTTCAACTTGTGTTTTGGCGATGGAGGTGCGAGCCCGTTTGGCAAAGATGTCGAGGATGAGGGTTGTACGGTCGAGTATGCGGCATTCCATCTCCTTCTCCAGGTTTCGTAGTTGGGCGGGCGAGAGTTCGTCGTCGACGACAATGAAGTCGGCGTCGAGGGCGTTTTTATACTCTTTTATTTCGTCGAGTTTACCACTTCCGACGTAGGTACGGGTATCGGGGCGTTCGAGTTTTTGAATGACCTTCTTGACGCAAATGCCGCCTGCCGTTTCGAGTAGAAAGGCCAGTTCGTTGAGGTATTCCTCGGTGCGTTCAATGGACTGCCCCGAAGGGCAAACGGAGATGAGTATGGCCTTCTCGGGGACGATATCGGTGCTGAATGTGTTGCGTTCCTGTGGGGAGGGACGCTTGCTTTCTTCTCCGATGCTGTTACGGAATTTACCTTTTTTGTTGGGCGAGTATTGCATTGAAGATGTTTTCGAGTGGTTGGACGGCGGCGGGCCATGAGAAATGCTCGTGCACGTATTGGTATCCTTTGGCAGCAATGCGGTTGCGGAGCTCTTCGGAACGGAGCATCTGAATGATACATTCGGCGAGTTGGGCTGGGGTATCGCCGAGGAGAAGTTGTTCGTGAGGGGTGGCACCGAGGGCGGCATTGGCCAGCGAGGTGGTGACGCAGGGCACTTGCATCGACATGGCTTCGAGAAGCTTGTTTTGCAAGCCGCTACCTAAGCGCATGGGCGCTACAAATATTTGTGCAGAAGCGTAGGCCTCACGTATATCGGCCAGGTGGCCCGAGACAGTCACATTGTCTGAGGCCAGTGCACGGACTGCCTGCTTTGGGTCGGCACCGGCCAAAAGTACGGTGGCATTGGGTAGCTCTTTCCAAACGATGGGCATGACCTCGTTGATCAGATAACGTGCAGCATCGACGTTGGGTGAGTATGACATATTGCCGCAGAAAGCAATGGAGTGGGTTGTGGGTTGTGTGTCGTGGGAGGCAGAGAAGTAGTCAAAGTCGACACCATTGGGAATGATGCGGATTTCGCCGTTCTTCTTGTGTGGGATTGCTTCGCTGTCGACATCGGAGATGATGGTGAGTGCATCGAAGATGGAGAATGCTTTGTACTCGGATGAACGTAACATTTTGAACTCGAAATGGAGTATATAATGCCATAGACCATGTGAATGTTCCATACGACGTTCTGTGTTCATAGAGAGGGCATCCTGATAGTCCATTACTTTAGGATAGGGGAGCCGGGCCACCAGGGGCATGGTGCGCACCATCTGGTTGTAGACTATGTCGGGTTTTACCTCGCGGGCAAAGTTACGGCAGACGTGCTTCGAGTGGGCGGTGTTCCAATAGCCCATCTGCAGCGATTTGGAACTAAACCAATTGCGGATAATATTTACCCAGCATATCACCCGATTGAGGTGCACGATACGTATATCCTTGCAGTAAGGTTCGAGTGCGGCTCGCTGTTCGTCTGACACTTTGGTGTGGGAAACACAGAAAAGGTATATTTCATGTCGTTTCGACAGTTCGACAATCTGGTGGTAGGCACGCAGTTTATCGCCTTTTTCAAGGGGATATGGGAAACGGGGTAGAACGACTAATATCTTCATGGTTTACTGTTTACGATTTATTTAATAATTAAAACAGTTGTGTTTGTGTGCCTTCGGCGTAGCCGAGGTTTTCGTCAGGTTCGGCTTCGATAGCTGAGGCCTCTTCTTCTTCTGGTTCAGGTTCGGGGTCGGGTTTCAAGGGGGCAAGCCAGTTGAACTGTGCCACTTCGAAGGTGGTAAGGCGTTTGCCTTTGGCTTTTAGGCTCTTGATGCCGACAAATTCATCTATTTCGACAATTTCGGAGGATATCTTTTTGCCACTGTTTTCGGCATAGATGACTTCGAGACGTGGATATCGGTCGAGGCAGTAACTGACCATCGTGGAGCCGTCCTCCTCGAGGAAAGCGACCTTGCGGTCAGACATCTCGAAGAGGAATCGTTTAATGTAGTGGTAGTTGTCGGGTGTGCGGTAAAGAACGCTCATCACCTGCTGAGGATTAAACTTGCGCACTTCGACGAGGTCGTCGTCAAAGTGGTTCGATAGGTCAAAGTTGGTGATGCGGTAAGTGGCAGACTGCATGAGTGCAAGGATGCGGTCCTTACCTTTGAATTCGCCAAGGTATTGTCCGGCTTCGTTCACGTTCAGGCGCTTAACGCTGGCATCGAACCAAATCTTGCGGGCGCTCAGGGTTGATACACCTTCGTCCTTGAGGTTTATGGAGCGGACTGCATTGCGTGTGAGGATGTTGCCGATTGACTGTCGTCCCTTGATAGCAAGGGTTTTGAAGTCGAAATCGAAACTTGTTTTCTTGAGTTTAGGTTTGCTGACGTGGTGGATGGTGATGACTTCGGCCTCGCCGTTGGGGTTGGCGGTGAAATAGAGCACCTTGCTGTTTCGGGTGCCTTTGGTCAGCAGGTATTCCTTGTCGCGTGTGATGGAGGTGACATTGAAGCGCTTGACCATAATAAGTCCGGCAGCGCCGTCGCGATAAATCATGTTGTAGACGGTACGTTCGTCGCGTTTGCGGAACACTGATATGAAGAGTATCTCCTTGCATTCCTGCGACCCGACGAAACCTTTCTCCTGCACCTTGGTGACGATAAAGGTTCCATCGCGTCTGAAAACAATGATGTCGTCCATTTTCGAGCACTCGCAGGCCACCTCGACTCCTTCCTCGCGTTTGAGCCCCCAGCCGGCAAAACCGGTTTGATAGTTGACATACAGCTTTTCGTTGGCCAGTGCCACGGTGGTCGACTCGATATCCTCGAAGTTACGTATTTCTGTTTTACGCTCACGGCCTTTGCCGTATTTTTCAAGAATATGGGTGAAGTAGCGGATGGCGTAGTCGGTGAGGTGGGCAAGGTGGTTCTTCACCTCGTCAATGGTCATCTCTATGTTGGCCAGTTCCTCTATGGCTTTCTTGATGTCGAACTTGGAAATCTTGCGCACGGGTTTCTCGCACAGTTTCAGCACGTCGTCGCGTGTGATTTCCTTCTTGAACATTTTGCGGTAGGGGTCAAAGGCGCGCTCAATTTCGGTCACCTGATCGTCCCAGCTCTT
Source organism: Bacteroidales bacterium (assembly GCA_017448185.1). GTDB lineage: Bacteria > Bacteroidota > Bacteroidia > Bacteroidales > P3 > Colimorpha. Next base: position 37,945 of record JAFSLX010000069.1, on the reverse strand, counting down.
CGACTTGTCGTTCTCCAACACCTTGTAGATGCGTTTCTCGAAGAAAATCTTTTCGAGCGATACCCAGTGCCAGCGGTTCTCCAGTTCGTCGAGCTCGATTTCAAGCTCCTGGCGCAGCAGGTCTTTGGTGCGTAGCGTGTTGTGGCGCAGGATGTCGGTGGCTGTCATAAAGACGGGCTTGTCGTCGACAATGACGCAGGTCTGTGGCGAGAAGCTTATCTGGCAGTTGGTGAAGGCATAGAGGGCATCGATGGTCTGGTCAGGGCTGACACCCGAAGGCAGGTAGACCACAATCTCCACTTCGGCGGCGGTGTTGTCGTCAACCTTCTTGATTTTGATTTTCCCTTTTTCGTTGGCTTTCAGTATGCTGTCAATGAGCACATCGGTGGTGACAGTGTAGGGCAGTTCGTTGATGACGATGGCTTTGCGCTTCTCGTCGTAGTGCATTCGGGCGCGTATGCGCAGGCGGCCGCCCAAGGCACCGTCGTTGTAACGCGAGACATCGATGAGACCTCCTGTCGGAAAGTCGGGATACATCTCAAACGGTTCGTCTTTCAGTATTTTGATGCTGTTTTCCAGCAGCTCGCAGAAGTTATAAGGCAGAATGACAGACGTGAGCGTGACGGCAATACCTTTGGTGCCCTGTGCCAGCAACAGTGGAAACTTCACAGGTAGGCTTACTGGTTCCTGTTTGCGTCCGTCGTAGCTGGGCTTCCATTGGGTTGTTTTGGGGTTGAACACCACCTCCTTGGCAAATTTCGACAGGCGTGCCTCGATGTATCGGCCGGCAGCGGCATCGTCACCGGTCAGTATGTTGCCCCAGTTACCCTGGCAGTCGATGAGCAGGTCTTTTTGGCCGAGGTTTACGAGGGCGTCTTTGATTGAAGCGTCGCCATGAGGATGGTATTGCATGGTGTTACCTACGATGTTGGCCACCTTCGTGAAGCGTCCGTCGTCGGTCTCCTTCATGGCGTGCAGTATGCGGCGCTGCACTGGTTTCAGTCCATCGTCGATGTCGGGCACCGAACGGTCGAGTATAACGTCCGATGCGTAGTCTATCCAGTAGTCCTTGAACATGCCGTCGAGCGACATGGTCGAGCCTTGTTCCTCTATCTTTTCGTTTTCTTCCATAAAACTATCTTGCGTTAGCGTTGCGGAATGTGCGGTCCCAGCGGAATGTGCCATGGTCTTTGTCGCGCGAAATGGTAATCCATTTGGCTTTGCCCACGATATGGTCTTCGGGCACGAATCCCCAGAAGCGGCTGTCGATGCTGTTGTGGCGGTTGTCGCCCATCATCCAGTAGTAGTTCATCCGGCAGGTGTAGCTGTCGGTCGCTTTGCCGTTAATCAGTATCTGTCCGTTCTTTTCCTCAAGGGTGTTGCCTTCGTACACCTCGATGACGCGGCGGTAGAACGGCAGGGTCTCATGGGTCAGCTTGATGGTCTCGCCCTTGGCGGGAATGTGCACCGGACCGTAGTTGTCGACGCTCCAGCCGAGGCTGTCGACATACGGGAACAGGTGTGTCTTTTCCTCGGGTATCTGTCCGAAGAAAGAGGCTACATCGCCGTTTGGCACCGACTTCAGCTCAATCACATCGTAGCGTTCGGACAACTGCTTGGCTTTTACCGGGCTCATCGGTATCACCACGTAAGGGGTTTGATAGGTGAACTGGTAGTAGCCAGCCACGTTCATGTCTTCTTGGCTAACACCGTATTTGTCAAGCAAACGTCCGGGATTGCCCACAATGCCGTCGAGCAGCACGGCATAGGTGAACTGTGCGTCTTCCGGGTTCTCCACGGGCTTGCCGTTGATATGCACCTGCTGGTCGATAATCTGCAGTGTCTCGCCCGGCAGCCCCATGCAGCGTTTGATGAAGTTCTCGCGACGGTCGACGGGTCGCACGCGTATCTTGCCGATTTCTATGCGGTTGCCTTTCGAATCGTACACTTGGTCCTTCTCCACGGCTTCTTTGCCGTAGGTCCGCACCAGTTCGTGGTAGCTGCGGTTGCTGAACTGTGCGGTGCACATCGTGTCGCCGTCGGGATAGTGGAACACCACGGCGTCGAAACGCTCCACCTTGCCCAGTCCGGGATAGCGGTGGTAGGGCAGTTTTATCCAGTCGAGGTACGACTCCACCTTGCCACCTGTCAGCGGTATCACATTGTGCATCAGTGGCATCGCCAGCGGTGTCTGCATCACCTTCGGGCCGTAGGCCAGCTTGCTCACCAGCAGGTGGTCGCCCACCAGGAGCGACTTCTCCATACTCGACGAGGGTATATTGTAAAGCTCACAGATGTTTCCTCGAATTATCATGGCAGCTATGATGGCAAACACGATGGCATCCAGCCAATCGCGTGCCTGCGATACCTTGTGCTTGGGCTGGCCCACGGGGTTGGTGTACTGCATCTCAGGCTTCAAGCCCAGATACGGCAGGTAAATCCACGGGAAAATGACCGCAAAGGTCTGCTCCCAGAACCCGTAGCGGTGGAAGCATTTTGCGGTCTCCACCACCATCAGCAAGAAGGTGAACACGTTGACGGCAGGTAGCAGGAAGTAGATGTACCACTTCCAATCCTTGCCGCAGATTTTTATCCATACCACGATGTTGTACACCGGCACCAATGCTTTCCACGGTGCAACGCCTGCTTTCTTGAACACAAACCACAGCCCCACCAGGGTGCCGAGGAAATAGAGGATTAACAGAATGTCGTATAACATTTTAAAGGTTTAAAAGTTTAAATGGTTCAATCAATATTTGTTTTTCTTTTTTCCAATCCATATCTTTGCGTGCCTTGTCGAAGTCGTTTTCTTTCCACTCCTTCGCCAGCACCTTCTTCACCGCTTCGGCCAGGCTTTTGGCACCCGTGCCGTCGATTATCTCGCCAACGCCGAAATGCCGTATGACGGCGGCCATCTCGGGCAGGTCGCTCACCACCATCGGCACCCCGGCGGCCACAAAGTCGCCAATGCGGTTGGGCAGCGCGTAGTGGTAGCTCAAGCCCAGGTCTTCCAACATCACCAATCCCACGTCGGCCTTCGCTGTCAGTTGCATAAGTTCCTCGGGCTTCAGCCGTCCGGTAAAGCTGATGCGGTCGGCCCACGGCTTCGAGGTGGCGTAGGCTTTCATCTGCTCCAGCAGGTCGCCGCCGCCGGCCACCACCAGTCGGCAGTCGTCCAGCCATTCCAACGCGTCGATGGCCCAGTCCACTCCGCGCCCCTTATTCACACATCCTTGATAAAGTAAGGTGAAATACGCTCGTTTTTCGTCAGCCTGCTCTCCACTCTCCATTCTCCACTCTCCACTAATATTCCTCACCACCGTCATCTTCACGCCGTACTTCTCCTTGTAGTAGTCGGCTATGCTCTGGCAGACGGTGAACAGCACGTCCGCTTTCGGCATCATCTGCCGCTCGAACCATTCCCACACGCGTTTCACCCTTTCACGGCCCACCAGTTCGGGCACTTCGGGAAACAGCTCGTGCTGGTCCATCACCAAACGGCACCCTTTTATCCGCGCCGCCACATAGCAGGCGGGCAGCGTGTCGGTGTCGTTCGCCCAAACGATGTCGGCCCGCATGGTCAGCAGGCGTAGCAGCAGTCGCACATTGTATTCGGCATAGAAACCCGCACCCCTGCTGAACAGCATGTGTCGCATCCGGCCGACGGCAGTCACCTCATAACCAGCCTCGCGCAGCGCGGCGCAATGCCGTGCCACGCGGCGGTCGGTCACCAGGTCGTTGGTCACCGCCATCACGATGCGTATGGGTTTCGTTTTTTGCATATAATAGTTTAATAACGCGCCTCTCGTCGAAATCGTATTCCATTTTCAATTTTTTTTCGTACTTTTGCAAAATGATTTTCAACAAAAACATATTCCACCTGTCGGCAATCGTCATGGCAACCTGTTTGATAATGGGTTGCAAAGGTACCGCCAGAACGGCCGATGCGGCGAAAGCCGTGCACACTGCGCCGATCGCCATCCACCTCGATAAAGAGCAGGTGTGGCAGCTCACCGCCATCAACGGCCGCGAGTTGAAACCTACCGACGATGCCATCACCATCAGCTTCAACCCCGAGGCCGGCACCCTCAAAGGCCGCACCTCCTGCAATACCTATTCGGCTGGCTACAAGTTGCTCAATGCACAGCTTTCCATACTCAACCTGCAATCATCCGACCTCTTTTGTCCCGATCCGGCCATGAACGCCGAGCAGCGTTACCTCGGCCTGCTGCGCAAGGCCAACCGTATGACCGTCGAGGGCAACAACATGACACTCTACAGCAACAACCGTGAAATCCTCAAATTCGGACTGCAATGAAACTATCCTACCGTCGTCACACCTTCAACGTCCCTCTCTGCTTTCTGCGTCTGCTCAAGCGCCGCATGCGCTATGTGCGTGCCGCCGGCGGAGTCGTCGAGGCCTCCGACGGGTCGCTCCTCGCCATCGTTCGCAACGGCCGCTACGACCTGCCCAAAGGCAAAGTCGAACTTGGCGAAACCCTTCTGCAGGCCGCCCTCCGCGAAGTCGAGGAGGAGACCGGCCTCAAAGTGCTACCCGCAACCCGCAACCCGCAACCCACCAAAACCTACCACATCTACAACCTCTACGGCGGCTGGCACCTGAAGCAGACCTCGTGGTTCGCCATGCGGGCCGACGGCAAGCCCGAAGTGGTGCCGCAGCTCGAGGAAGGCATCACCGGCGGTTGCTGGTTCTCGCCCGACGAATGGCACTCCGCCATGCTCCACAGCTATGGCACCATGCGCACCGTGGCTGCCAATGTTACACGCTGACATTCAGTCCCCTGTATTTATTTGACTTGTACTTCGGCCCTGCGTTCGTTGTTCAGCCGTTGTTCAGTCGTTGTTCAGTCAAACACTGAACAACGACTGAACAACGACCGCGCAACAACTGCCCAGCAGCCCTGGTGGCTATTGCGAGGCGCTGTTTTTTAGTGCGATAGAAAAAATATTTGTTTTTTTTGTTTATCTTTTGTACCTTTGCGGTGGTACAATAGACTATACTATTGCAGCAAATTATTAACCTTCAAACAATTGAACAATGTACAAGATCGAGAGTCATCCAATTCTTGACATCCCCCAGACCGAGATGGTGGAGTTTTTATTTAATGGGCAGAAAGTGCAGGGCCGCAAGGGCTATACGATAGCCAAGGCGTTGCACGAGGCTGGTTTCCCGGTGCACAGCCATAGCCTTGACGGCCGCAACCGCTCGTTGGAGTGCGGTATCGGCAAGTGCGGGGCTTGTGAGATGCTGGTCGACGGCAAGGTGCGCCGCATCTGCATCACGCCGGTCGACGGGGTGCGCGAGGTTCGTCTCATCGCCCACGAGGCTGACCTTCCGGGTGTTACCTTCGATGCTCCTGCCCGACAGGAAGACGAAAAGGTGCTTACGATATATAAGACCACCGTGGCCATCATCGGTGCCGGCCCGGCGGGTCTGGCCTGCCGCGAACAGTTGCGGAAGTTCGGCATCGACTGCCTGGTGATTGACAACAACGCCCGTATCGGCGGCCAGTTCAACATGCAGACCCACCAGTTCTTCTTCTTCGAACGCGAGAAGAAGTACGGCGGCATGCGCGGTTTCGACATCGCCAAGACGCTGGCCGGCGACAGTCAGGAGGGTATCCTGCTGAACTATACGGTTTGGGACATCCTCGAGGGTCCGAGGCTGGCCATCAAGAACATCGTCAGTGGCGACATGGCCTATGTCGACGCGCAGCACCTGGTGGTGGCCACCGGTGCCGTGCCGTTCATGCCGGCTTTCGAGAACGACGATGTGCCGGGCGTGTACACCGCCGCCGTGTTCCAGAAGATGATGAATCAGGAACATACGCTGCTTGGCAAGCGTGTGTTGACGGTGGGTGCCGGCAACATCGGCTACCTCACCTCGTATCAGGGCATGCAGGCCGGTGCCACCATCAAGGCCATCATCGAGGCCATGCCGCGCGAGGGTGGCTTCCCCGTGCAGGCCAACCGTGTGCGCCGCCTCGGCATCCCCATCATGACGGGCTACACGCTGGTGCGCGCCATCCCCAATAAGGATTATACCGGCATCACAGGTGCCGTCATCGCCAAGTGCGAGAACTTCAAGGCCATCTCCGGCACCGAGCAAATCATCGACGATATCGACATCATCAATATCTGCACCGGCCTCGTGCCCGACAACCAGCTGCTGGTGAAGGGCAAGGAACTGTTTGGCCATCAGGTGTATGGTGTGGGCGACGCCGTCCGCATCGGCGAGGGTACCAGCGCCGTGCTCCGTGGCCGTCAGGCGGCCTACGAGATTGCCCAGAACATGGGCCTGCGCTTCGACTACGACGAGTATCTCGACATCTCGCGCCAGTATATCGACTCGCAGCAGCACCCCGTGCGCCTGCTCGAAAAGCCCAACCTGCCCACCGCCGAGCGCATGGCCGTGAAGCCCTTTGTGCAGCTCGACTGCCTCTATGGCTTCGCCTGCAACCCCTGCACCTTCAGCTGTCCGCAGGGGGCCATCAGCAAGCCCACCACCAGCAGTACACCGACGGTCGACTACAACAAGTGCATCGGCTGCATGGCCTGTGTCAACCACTGCCCGGGCCTGGCCATCTTCGGCTACGACATGGCCAAGAACATCTGCTTCCTGCCCATCGAATACGAGGTGGCCGACGGTGCCGAGGTCTATCTGGTCGACAACAACGGCCGGAAGATAGGCGAAGGCAAGGTGGAGAAGGTCCTCAAGAAAGACAATAAGACCAATGTGGCCCGCGTCTTCGTGGCCCAGGTCGACGGCCAGATGACCGACGTGAAGGGCTTTATTGCCAAAGACCGCTATCCCGAGCCGCTGAATATGAAGCCGCTCCGTCCCGTTGAGGGCGAGACCTATATCTGCCACTGCGAGGACATCACCGAGCAGCAGCTCATCGACGTGGTGGGCGACCGCAAGTATATCTCGGTCGACGAGCTGAAGCACATCACCCGCATGGGTATGGGCCCCTGCCGCGGCAAACGCTGCATTGCCCGTGCCCGTCAGGTGCTGCGTGCCCACGGCATCGAGGTGACCGGCGAGGCCACTCCGCGTGCACCCCTGAGCAACCAGGTCTCGCTTGGCGATGTCTATACCGAGGGCCGCAAGGAGGTTTATGTCTTCCCGAAGGGCAACGACGTGCAGCACGAGGAGGTGAAGGTGTTTATCGCCGGTGGCGGTATTGCCGGTAGCGGCCTATTCCGCTATTTCTCGGAGGCCGGCTTGAAGCCTGTGATGGTGAACTGGAGCCGCGGCGCTTCGTGGCGCAACATCGGCGGCGGCCGTCCGGCATTCAGCAACCCCGACATTGCCGACATTGCACAGCACAGCCATGAGATATTCAAGGGCATACAGAAGGTGCACAATATCAACTACAAGCCCACGCACTATGTGAACCTCGTCCACGACGACGCCACCTACCGTGCCCTCGATGCCAGCCGTGCCTGGAGCGATGCCTACATGATTGACCGCAAGGACTTCAAGAAAGAGATTTCGCCCCTCTGGGACGACACCCGCGACACCTACAGCCACGCCCTCATCACCCGCGACTGCTGGCAGGCCACGCCTGGCCGTGTGATTGACTATATCCGCGGCATCGGCGTGTCGCTCGGCGGCCGCTACTATGAGGACTGCGAACTGCTCTCCGTCTGGCGCAAGGACGACAAGGTCGTTGCCCTGGTGCGCAACCACGAGGGTAAATATATAGAATACACCTGCGGCCACTTTGTCAACGCCATGGGCTGGGGTGCCGAGAAGTTCACCGACATGCTCGGCATCGACACGGGCCTCTATCCGGTCAAGCACCAGGCCTTCATCACTCGCCGTCTGCCCTTGATGGGTCCCAACGGCGGTGCACTCGACATGATTATCGACCGTCGCCACTACAAGGGCTTCAGCGCCGTCTATGGACAGCAGTTCGAGCATACCGGCCAGATTATCGGCTGCGCCAGTCCCGACACCGATGCCTACGAGACGCGCCAGAACATCAAGTACAACAGCAAGGAATTCCTCGAGATTGTCAGTCAGGTGTTTGCCGAGTGGCTGCCCAACCTCAAGGAGGTGAGCTTCCTGGCCTGCTGGGCCGGCCGCTACACCGAGCCGCGCTACATTGTCGACCCCGAGGTGGGCCTCTTGACCGGCCTGCGTGGCCACGGCTTCATGCTGGGTCAGTACTTGGCGAAGCTCTATGTCGACAAGTACCTCGGCCGCGAGGTGCCCGGCTACATGAAGGACCTCGCTCTCAGTGGCCACGGCCTCAGCGAGAACGCTTTCAAATAATAGAAAAATTGCAACAGACGAAACGCCTCGAAGCATCCTTCGGGGCGTTTCGTTTTGGTCGGTATTAAAAATTATTTTTGTTGAATCGGGAAAACTTCGTATCTTTGCACCGTCGTTTCAAACGAAACGGCAGACATATAAGAAAGACGTTGTAACGGCGTTTATCTGCGGCTCGTTTGAACTTCGCAAACTCCAACGTTAATGTCGCAATAACGCAATGTTCCTCGTCCCATGGTTTGGTAACATATATCTGTATGTTCCAATATGCGTGGGCTTCGGCATTGCTTATTCTTCATTAACGGGCAATGCGAAGGCCTAAACGAGCGGGATAAGCAAGAGTACTTAACCCGCGCTTCTTTTTTATGTGTTTATTGAACGGAAATATTAACATTTTAACAATAAACATCATGAAGAAAAGATTATTCCTTTTAGTTGCCACTTTACTGGCAATGGGGCAAAATGTCTTTGCTTACGATTTCAGCTATACCTACCAGGGCAAGACGCTGTTCTACACCATTCAAGAGAATGGCGTGAGAGTTGTCAATCCTGTGAATGTCAACTATTACAGCTATGTAACTGGCGACGTGGTGATTCCCGACAGCGTGGAGAACAACGGCACCAAGTATGCAGTCACTTCCATCGGCAACTATGCCTTCGATGGTTGCACTGGCCTGACCTCGGTGACCATCGGTGGCTCGGTCACTTCCATCGGCAGTTATGCCTTCAATGGTTGCAGCGGCCTGACCTCGGTGACCATCGGTGGCTCGGTCACTTACATCGGCGACTTGGCCTTCCAGGATTGCAGCAGCCTGACCTCGGTGACCATCCCCAACTCGGTCACTTCCATCGGCAGCGGTGCCTTCTCTGGTTGCAGCGGCCTGACCTCGTTGACCATCCCCAACTCGGTCACTTTCATCGCCGAATATGCCTTCTCTTATTGCAGCGGCCTGACCTCGGTGACCATTCCCAACTCGGTCACTTCCATCGGCAACGGTGCCTTCCGTGGTTGCAGCGGCCTGACCACCATTGTGGTGGAAGCAGGCAATACGCACTACGACAGCCGCGACAACTGCAACGCCATCATCCAGACCGACCTTAACCTGCTGATTCAAGGTTGCAACAGCACCGTTATTCCCAACACTGTGACCGCCATCGGTCCCTATGCCTTCGGAGGTTGCAGCGGCCTGACCTCGGTGACCATCCCCAACTCGGTCACTTCCATCGGCAACTCTGCCTTCTCTTATTGCAGCGGTCTGACCTCGGTGACCATCCCCAACTCGGTCACTTCCATCAGCCGCGCTGCCTTCGGAGGTTGCAGCGGCCTGACCTCGGTGACCATCCCCAACTCGGTCACTTCCATCGGTGACTATGCCTTCGATGGTTGCAGCGGCCTGACCTCGGTGAACATCCCCAACTCGGTCACTTCCATCGGCGACTGGGCATTCCTGGATTGCAGCAGCCTGACCTCGGTGACCATCCCCAACTCGGTCACTTACATCGTCGACCATGCCTTCTCTGGTTGCAGCGGCCTGACCTCGGTGACCATCCCCAACTCGGTCACTACCATCGGCGACCAAGCCTTCTCTGGTTGCAGCGGCCTGACCTCGGTGACCATTCCCAACTCGGTCACTTCCATCGGCAACTGGGCCTTCAATGGTTGCAGCGGCCTGACCTCGGTGTACTGCGAAGCCACCACTCCACCCACATTGGGCTCGTATGTTTTTAACTATTATTGCCCCATCTACGTGCCCTGCGGCTCGGTCAGTGCTTATCAAAACGCCACAAGTTGGAGCAGCTATGCCTCGCGCATACAAGGAATGGCTTATATGGATTACAGCTACAGCTTTGTTTCCAACAACGAAACGATGGGAACAGTCAGTGTTGGCGAGGTGGACTGCGACAGCAACATCAGAGTGACTGCCACTGCCAACGATGGTTACTATTTGGCTGGTTGGAGCGACAGTGTAACTGACAATCCTCGTACTGTCCACCTGACCGGCGACACCACGATTACGGCCATTTTCGAGACCATACCTTGGTATACAATTACCGCATTAAGCAACAACGAGGATTACGGCTGGGTCTCTTTTGCCGACACAAACATTGTGACTTACGGCGAAACAGTTACCATTGAGGCATATCCCAACGATGGTCATGTCTTCTTGGGCTGGAACGATGGCAACACAGACAATCCTCGCACCGTCATTGTGACAAGCGACACCACGATTACGGCCATTTTTGAGCAAGAAAACACCGAGGTTGTCGACGGTGACTTTATCTTCTCCGATGCCGCCAAGTCCCGCCTGAAAAAATACATCGGCAATGGCGGCGACGTGGTGATACCGTCGACAACAGTTATCATTGAGGATTCTGCATTTTTTGGACAACGCAACATTACGTCTGTTTACATCCCAACTTCCGTGAACTATATCGGTAAATGGGCATTCTATTCTTGTGCAGGTCTAACCTCTGTTGAAATTCCTAATTCTGTGATAACAATAGGACACGGTGCGTTCTGCTATTGTGGCTCTCTAACATCCGTTATTATTCCCAATTCTGTTACATCCATTGAGCCAAATTCTTTTTATTGCTGTAGTAACTTAACATCATTAACCATTCCAAGTTCAGTTACCTCAATAGGCTATTCTGCGTTTGGATACTGTACTGGACTTACTTTAATTACTGTTCAGGATGGAAATACAAATTATGACAGTCGTAACAATTGTAATGCCCTTATCCGAACTGACATAAATGAGTTAATTGTTGGATGTAAAAACACTATTATTCCTAATACTGTAACATCTATTGGCAATGGAGCATTCGTTGAATGTGTCGAATTAACCTCGATACACATACCAAATTCTGTTACATCAATTGGCCTAGGTGCTTTTAGCGGCTGTGATGGATTAACCTCTGTGACCATTCCAAACTCAGTCACATCTATTGGCCACCATGCATTCGGGAATTGTAGGAATTTGGCTTCTATTGTCGTTGAAAGTGGTAACATTAACTATGATAGTCGAGACAATTGTAATGCTATAATACAAACAGACATAAATGAATTGATTATAGGATGTAAAAATACAATAATTCCCAATACAATATTTTCCATCGGTAGTGATGCATTCTCTGGTTGCAGAGGGATTACCTCAATAGCTATTCCTAATTCTGTAAAACAGATTGGCGACTATGCTTTTTATGCTTGCAGCAGTCTGTCTTCTGTGAATTTGGGTGATTCTGTTACGTCAATTGGCAATTATGCATTCTCCTATGATAGCTTTTCGTCATTGACAATCCCCAGTACAATAGCGACTATTGGAGACTGGGCTTTCTGGGCATGCAGGGACTTGACATATATATATTGTCACGCAACGACACCTCCCTCTCTCGGAAATAACACATTTCTAGCAACACATCTGGCAATGATTTGTGTTCCATGTAACAATGTGTCAGATTATCAAAACGCTACAGGATGGAGCGAAAAATCGTCTTTCATACGGGGTTCCCTCCTTAACATTGCATATAACTATTCTTTTTTGCCAAACAACAATGCATTTGGCACTGTGTATAGTGTGGTGAGTTGTGATAGCAATACTACTTTGACTGCAACAGCAAAGCCGGGATTTAGGTTTAGTAATTGGAGTGATGGAAATCTATACAATCCACGTTCACTGATTATTTCTAGTGACACAACACTAACAGCCGTGTTTGTAAAAGTCGATACCACATATACATTCTCTGTCAATCATGCTGGTAATGGACACGGATCAACATGGGGTGGCGGCACATTTCATGACGTGCAATATGGGCAATCATTCACTCTTACGGCCGTAGCCAGTGAGGGGTCTGTGTTTGCTGGTTGGGGTGACGGAGATACAAGTACAACGCGAACGATTATTGTTACAAGTGACACTACAATTACAGTATGGTATGAAACAATAAACTCTGAAGTGGTCGACGATGATTTTATTTTCTCCGACTTGGCTAAGACCAGCCTAAAAAAATACATCGGTAACGGCGGCGATGTGGTGATACCGTCAACAACGGTTATCATTGAGGACAGCGCATTCTATAGAAATAATAGTGGTTCCAACTTGGTCTCTGTACATGTCCCCGGCACGGTGACTTCCATAGGTCAGAATGCATTTGATGGCTGCTACAATCTGCATCTGTATTTCGAGGGAATTACACCACCCGTGTTTACAGGTTATCTGCACTATGCAGTCCATGTCCATGTACCATGCCAAGCTTTGAGTGCTTACCAAAGCTCGAACAACTGGAGACAATATGTCAATCGGAATATTGTTGGCGTTGTTGACTCTACTTTCGATTATTCCTACACTTTCATCTCCTCCAACGATTTAATGGGTACAATACAGGTTGGCGAGTTGGATTGTGACAGCAATATAGCAGCAACAGCCACCCCCTATGATGGATATGTGTTCGCTGGTTGGAGCGACGGTGACACAGACAATCCTCGTACTGTCCACCTGACCGGCGACACCACGATTACGGCCATTTTCGAGGCAATACCTTGGTTCTCTGTAACCGCTGTCGCCAACGATTCCACCTACGGATGGGTCGAGGGCGGCACGGACAGCGTACTCGCCGGCGAAACAGTCACCATACAGGCATATCCATACAATGGCCATCAATTCATCAGCTGGAGCGACGGTGACACAGACAATCCGCGTAACATCCACCTGACCAGCGACACCACGATTCTGGCCATCTTCGAGGCAATACCGTCGTATTCCGTCGTCGCTGTCGCCAACGATTCCACCTACGGCTGGGTCGAGGGCGGCACGGACAGCGTACTCGCCGGCGAGACAGTCACCCTGTGGGCTTATCCTAACGAGGGATATAATTTTGTCAGCTGGAACGACGGCAGCACAGACAACCCCCGTTATGTAACTGTGACAACAGACACGGTGCTGACAGCCTATTTTGACGAAAATACTTATTGCACACCCAACCCCACATCGCGAGACAACCAAGGACTGACTGGCATCGCCTTTGGCGGCATGGTCAACGACAGCATACATCCTCAAGTTAAACCGTTTTACGGCGACTACACTGCGATGCAGGGCAGCGTGGCGGCAGGCACGATGGCACGGGTGGATATCACCTACCACACAGGCTATACCTATGGCACCGTCATCTGGGTTGACTGGAATAAGAACAAGGTATTCGAAGAGAATGAGATTGTCTACGGCGGAATGTCAACCAGTGTCAAACCAACAACCCTTACGGCTCAGTTCTATATCCCAACCACTACCGACACTGGCAGCTACCGCATGCGCATTGCGGGAGCAGACAGCAGATTCGACGGATATGTCAACAACGGTACACCAATTCCCGACCCATGCTTCACCAGTAGCTACGCTGCAGCCGAGGACTATACTTTGGTCGTTACCGAACCCCCTGCATGCCTCGGCATAGCACAAATCGACTATCAAGACGTGACCTCGAACAGCGCAACGCTGGTTTGGCGCGACGAGAACACTGACCCGGTTACATACAGCATCTACAACATGGCCGACCGGTCGCTGATAGCCGAAAATATAAGCGATACATCATACGAGGTAACAAGTCTGCAAAGCAATACTGTATACTCATTCGGTGTAGGTGTGAACTGCCCGAACGGTGACAGCATCAGTCTGGCAACTGTCACCTTCCGCACCGAATGTGGAACAATCAGCAGCCTGCCATGGACAGAGGGCTTCGAGGATGTGCCGAATGTCAGCAACCCGATGCCCTACTGCTGGGTGCGCAACTCTTCGGCTGCCACATACAGCTATTACCCATACGTTAACAGCACAGCAAGCTTTGCCCGCAGCGGTAGCCGCAGCCTTTATTTCGTGGCCAGTACCGCGGCGAACTATCCCGACACAATGATGGCTATATTGCCCGAAGTGGATACCATGGTCCACTCAATGAGTGGCAACCGCACCGTCTTCTATGCCAGAATGGGTTCAACAACCGACGACAAGCAGGTGTATGTCGGCACGATGAGCGACCCCTACGACAGGGAGACCTTCACCAAGATTGACTCGGTGATGGTTAGTGGCACAGAGTATACACGTTTCACCGTACCCATGACCAGAGCCACCGACCCATACGTGGCACTAATGGTGCTGAAAGGCAACGGGTCTGTTTATATCGATGACCTGATACTGGAAGAGATGCCGTCGTGTCTTGAGGTGACAGACCTGACAGTGGAAGAGGTGACCTCCGATGCCGTGACCCTCACCTGGAACGATGAAGGCAACACGGGTGCCACATATACGGTCTACGACATGACTACGGGCGAGATGTTGTCATCTGGCGTTGAGGAGATGACTTACACGGTAACAGGACTTGAGCCGAATACAGCTTACACTTTCGGTGTGCAGGTGAACTGCGCTGGCGGCGACAATGCGCCTGAGATTATTACCATCGAAACCCGCACCGAATGCATACCCATCAGCAGCCTGCCATGGACGGAGGACTTCGAGGATGTGCCGAATGTCAGCAACCCGATGCCCTACTGCTGGGCGCGCAACTCTTCGGCTGCCACATACAGCGATTACCCATACGTTAACAGCACAGCAAGCTATGCCCGCAGCGGTAGCCGCAGCCTATATTTCTATTGCACTACGAGTGCAAACTATCCCGACACAATGATGGCTATATTGCCCGAGGTGGATACAGAGACCTACCCAATGTATGGCAACCGCATTACCTTCTATGCTCAAATGGCTAACACAAATTACGACAATCAAGTGTATATTGGAACGATGAGTGACCCATCAGACCGTGCGACCTTCTCGGCTGTAGACTCGGTGACGGTGAGTGGCACAGAGTATACACGTTTCACCGTACCTTTGACAGAAACCACCGACCCATACGTGGCACTGATGGTGCTGAAAGGTACAGGTAATGTCTATATCGATGACTTGACACTTGAGGAAAAGCCCTCTTGTCCCGACATCCACCACTTGGCGCTTGTCTCCCAGACGGCCAGCAGCGCAACGATTGCATGGAGCGACAATGGAGCGGGTGCGTATGAGGTGGAGACGCGGCAGGGTGACAGCGTGCTGTTCTCGACTACGGTCACCGACACGGCAACCACCATCGAAGGGCTGGAACTGGACAACGACTACGAGGTCTACGTCCGTGCCGTGTGCGACAGCAACTATGGAGAATGGAGCAATGCATTGAACGTGCATATCGGCTATTGCGAACCCAATCCTTCATCGCGTGACAAACAGGGGCTAATCGGTATTGCGTTCGGCGGCATGGTCAACGACAGCATCCATCCGCAGACGGCACCGTTCTATGGTGACTATACCGCGATGCAGGGCAGCGTGGCGGCAGGTACGACGGCCAGCATCGACATCACATACGCAACAGGCTACACCTACGGCACGGTGATATGGGTTGACTGGGACGGCAGCATGAGCTTCGACAACGACGAGATTGTTTGGTCGGGTATGTCTACCAACGCCAACCCCACAACGCTCAACGCCTCGTTCTATATCCCCACAAACACTGACACAGGCAGCTACCGAATGCGCATTGCAGGTGCCGACAGCAAGTTCGACAGATTTGTCAACAACGGCACCCCCATACCAAGTTCCTGCTTCAGCAGCACCTACTCCGTGGCCGAGGACTACACGCTGGTGGTCACCGAGGCACCGTCGTGTTTGGCTGTAACAGACCTGACGGTGGAAGAGGTGACGGACAACAGCGTCGCACTCATCTGGACCGACGAGATGAACAGCGGAGCACAATATACAATTTACAATATGAACGACAGTACGGTAGTAGGCGCCACCAATGGGGGCACGACGCATATTGTAACAGACCTTGAGGCTCTTACCGCATACACCCTCGGCGTGCAGGCAGTTTGCGAGGGCACCCCAAGCGTGGAGATTACTACCGTCAGCGTGACGACCGACTGTCCGGGTGAACGCTGCGAGGTGGGCATCTATGCCGCCGACAGCTACGGCGACGGTTGGAACGGCAATTATATCAATGCAATGCAGAACGGAATCGATGTCGGTGCTTACACAATGGCAAATCGGAATTTGAAAAACACATATATCTACGACACTGCCGTCCTCAGTGTATGTGTGGGAATGCCAGTCGAATTCAAGTGGGTAAAAGGCAGCTATGCGCAGGAGACCAGCTTCGAGATTGTCAATGCCAATGACGAACTTGTATATGCCGTGAGCAATGGCAACACGCTAAATAATGGAGAGATGTTCTTCTCCATGGACAGCTGCAACGCTCAGCCAGTGGTGAGCTACGATACGGTTTACATGACGGCTTGCGACAGCTTTGTCTGGAACGATTCGACCTATATTGAGAGCGGCATCTACAGCTACGAGAACAGCAGCATCAGCGTTTCTGTCCTCTATCTCACTGTCAACCATAGCACCAGTGTAGCTATCAATGACACCGCTATGGAGAGCTACACCTGGGGTGACAGCATCTATACCGAGAGTGGCGACTACATCCAGTCTTGGCAGGGCGGCAACGGCTGCGACAGCACGATGACGCTGCATCTGACGGTCATCAAGGCATGTCAGGTCGCAGCCGTCAGCAGTGACAGCACCCTTGGCTCCGTGATGGGTGGCGGCACCTTCCATACCGGCGATGTGGCTACCCTCTATGCCATCGCGGGCACGGGAAGCATTTTCTCGGGATGGAGTACCGGCGGTACCGCCAACCCGCTGCTGCTCACCGTTACCGGCGACATCACTGTCGTCGCCAACTTTTCGGATGCCACCGCCATGCAGCCCGACACGCTGCTTGTCCATGACACAACCATTATCACGCAGGTTGATACCCTAACACTCACCGACACCGTGACACTGACTGAGTATGTTGATGTCCATGATACCACCTACGTTGATGTCTATATCCACGATACCACCACGGTTGTGGATACGGTGACGTTGACGGAGTATGTGCCGGTGCACGATACCACATACGTCGATGTCCACGACACGACCTACGTTGATGTCTATGTCCACGATACGACCATTGTAATACAGGTCGACACGTTGACGCTGACCGATACCGTTACGCTGACTGAATATGTGGAGGTGCACGACACTACGGTTGTGACCGACACGGTAACACTGACGGAGTATGTCAATGTGCATGACACTACCTACGTTGATGTCTTTGTCCACGACACTACTTATATTGATGTACCGTATGCAGTGCATGACACTACCATTGTGACGCTGATTGATACGGTTGTCAATACCGTCTTCGATACAACTATTGTGACCGACACGGTGACTTTGACGGAGTATGTGCCTGTACATGACACCACCATCGTTTCACTGACCGACACGTTGACATTGACCGACACGTTGACATTGACCGATACGGTGACGCTGACCGAGTATGTGTCCGTGCATGACACCACGTATATCGATGTCTATGTCCCGGTGCACGACACCACCTACATCAACGTGCCCTATCCGGTGCATGACACCACCTTTATCGCGGTGCACGACACGACGGTGATTCTCGACACCTTGACGCTGACGGAATATGTACACGACACGACGGTGGTGGACAACTATATCCATGACACGACGACGGTGTACGACACGATGACCCTGACGGAATACGTCCACGACACCACCATCATCGCCGCCGACACGCTGTACCTGACCGAGTATGTGCACGACACGACGGTGGTGGACAACTACATCTACGACACCATCACCAACACGGAATATGTCTACATTACCGATACGGTGACCAATACGGAATATGTCTACGACACCACAGTGTTAATACAGACCGACACCGTTGTGGTCGACAACTATATCACCGACACATTGACCGTGACGGATACGATTGTGGTGGACAACTACCTGACCGACACGCTCTACCTGTGGGATACGCTCTATCTGACCGATACCGTATACATCCATGATACCGTCTATATCCACGACAGCGTGGGTGTGGACGACGTGGCGACGGTGAACTACACGGTCTATGCCACTGGGGCGCAGATAGTGGTGGAGGGTGATTTCGACGGCCAGGTGGTGCTTTACGACGTGAACGGACGCGTGCTGGCCGTGAAGAGGAACGACCTGGGCACGATAAAGTTCGACGTGGCGGCCTCGGGTGCCTACCTTATCAAAGTTGGCAACCATCCGGCAAGGAAGATTGTGGTGGTGAGATAGCAGCTACGAGACGCTATAAACATTGGCAGCAGGAGGTTATCTCCTGCTGCCTTTTTTCGTCACCACTGCGAAGTGGCTTGGTGCTGGCTATCATGGGGTTGTGTTTCGTGAGGTTGATATGTGGAAAAATCTGTGTATATTTGCAATTGGATAATAAAGGTTGAATATTGTTTATCGCTTTGAGAAATAAGTATATATATATAATACTGCTGTTGCTGTTGCCGTTGCGGGCAATGGCACAGGAGCCGCTTACGGGTCTGCAGGGCAAGGTGGTCGATGCCGTCACGGGCGAGTCGGTGCCTTTTGTGCAGATTGTTTTTATCGGCACCACCATCGGCACCACGACCGATATGGAGGGCAAGTTCCGCCTGACCAACGATGCTGGGCACACGCAGGTGCGCTTCCAGATGATGGGCTATGAGGCAGTGGATATGACCCTTGAGAAGGGGGTGGTGAAGACCCGGCAGACCATCTCGATGAACCCTCAGGCCAAGGTGCTCGGAACCGTGGAGGTGAGCGCCAAGCGTGGCCGCAAGAACCGCTATACGCGCCGCAACAACCCGGCGGTGGAGCTGGTGAAAAAGGTGATAGCGCACCGCGACGACAACCGTATGGAGGCGCAGCCGCGGTGGAGACGCGATGTGTACGAGAAACTTACGCTGGCTTTCGACGACTTCCGTCCCGATTTTGTCAACAACCGCTGGTGGCGCAAGTTCAACTTCCTGGAGAAGTATATCGACGAAACACCATTCGATGCCACACCGATACTGACCATCTCGATGCGCGAGCGCATGTTGGAGCAGTCGTTCCGTCTGCGCCCCAAGCAGCGGCGCACGCTGACTACCGCCCGCCGCATGGAGGGTCTGGATCAGATGCTCGGTCAGGAGGGCCTCGATGCCGACCTTGAAGCGATGTTTATGCCGTTTGACATCTACGACGGCGATATACAGTTGATGCTGAATCATTTTGTGGGTCCGTTGTCGCCTGCGTTGGCCGTTACATTCTATAAGTATTACATCACCGACACGGTCGAGGTGGATGGCCAACGATGTGTGGAACTGTCGTATGTGCCTGTCAACAAAGAGAGTTACGGCTTTACTGGGCAGTTGTATATAGCACTTGACAGCAGCTATGCGGTGGCGAAATCGGTGATGACGGTGTCGCCGCATGTGAACCTTAACTTTGTACGCGACCTTACTATCATCCAGACCTTTGAACGTCAGCCCAGTGGGTTGTATATCCCCATCAGGAGTGATTCCTACGGACGGTTGTATATCCACCCGCGCCTGCAGGAGCTGTATGCCCACCATGTACGCCTGTATACGAAATACGACCTTTCGGCCGAGGCTTCGCTGCTGCCCGACAGCCTCTTCACCGCTTTGAGCCATGAGGCACAACTGCCGCGTGCCACCAAGGTGTATCGCAGGGAGTGGAACAGTCGCCGCCCGATGGAGCTGACCTACAAGGAGACGATGCTCGACAGCCTGAAGACCGAACTGTCGCGCCTGCCTGAGTTCAAGGTGGCCAAACGTGTGTTCGAAATCGGTGTGAGCGGCTATATTTCCACAACCAAGGAACGCGAGAAAAGCCCGTTCGACATCGGACCTATATACAACATGGTGAGCTACAACCATGAAGAGGGTTGGCGTGTGCGCCTTGGCGGCATGACTACGGCAGTCCTCGACTCGCACCATTTCGCCGAGGGGTATGTGGCATACGGTTTTCGCGACCGCCGACCCAAGTTCAACGCCACCTATACCTATACTTTCGATGCCAAGAACCACCATTCGCACGAGTCGCCGCGCAGCAACCTGAGTTTTGGCCTCTCGTACGACATTGAAACACCTGGACAGAGCTTCGACAACATAGACCGTGACAACTTCATGATGTCGACCGAGAGGGCCCGCAAAGTGCAGTATGTGGGGCAGGCGCTGCTGCGTCTTCGCAAGGAGTGGCGCAGCCACATCTCGATTGACACATGGTTGGCAGCTCGGCAGGTGGAGCCCGCAGGAGCGCTGGTTTACACACAGATAATGCCCGACGGAACACTGCGGCAGGTCGACCACTTTGCAGATGCTGAATGGCAGGGGAGGTTTAGCTTTTCGCCCAACCGCAATTCAGACAATATGCGTCCCGGCAATACCTCGCTGTTCACCCTCAACCAGGATGCCCCCAATATCAGTATCAGTCACAAGGTAGGCTATATCGAGGGTGGATTTCTATATCAGCGCACCGACTTCGACGCCGACAAGCGCTTTTGGCTTGGCGCCTTCGGACATATCGACACCAAGGTGAAGGCCGGTGTGGTCTGGAACCGCGTGCCTTATCCGAGGCTTTACATCCCTTCAGGCAACGATAACCTCTTCCTCTCCAGCAATGTATTCAATACTATGCGACCGATGGAATTTATTGTCGACCAGTATGTATCAATCTTCCTGACCTACCACTTGAAAGGATGGATTCTTAACCGCATTCCGCTGATTAACAAGTTGCGCTTCCGCGAAGTGGTGGGCTTCAACCTGCTTTACGGAGGCCTCTCTTCCAAGAACGACCCCACAATCCAGCCCGACGGCCTCTACCAGTTCCCTGCAGGTACGGCACCGCTCGGCACCACGCCCTATATGGAATATAGTGTTGGTGTGGAGAACATATTGAAATTCATACGAGTCGACTACGTGCGACGGATTACTTATGTAGACGACCTTGCTCCTGCCGACCGTGGATTTATACGTATTGAATTGCGATTCACTTTGTAAAGACAATGCCTATGAAAAGAATAATAATAGTATTTTTATTGATACAGCTACCCATATTTACATTTGCCCAAAGTAATTTGGACGATGACGAACCCAACCGTCAAATTGTCAGTTGGGGATTGTTTGGCGGCCCGTCGCTATCGGGCTATACCTCGGGACCGAATGACACGCTTTATTCGAAGCCTTCGGTGGGGCTTGATGTCGCTGCCTATCTTGCATACCATATCTCTGACCGGTGGCACTTGCAGTTGGCTACGGCGCTGAACCTTGAACGCATCGGTATCAGCAGCCCAGTCAATGGAAACCGTATGTTGACTACCTTCGGCTTGGACATTTTCCTGCCACTGATGTATCGCCTACCGACGGCTGATGGCACATGGCTCATCGGTGCGGGACCGTATTGCCACTTTGTGTTTGGCAGCGATGTCAACCAGGGGCTGAACCCTTATCACCATCGGGTATCGGTCGACCCGGTGACGGGCAAGCCACGGTTTGCACTGTGCGATTTCAATTCGGGTGTGGATATTATTGCCGGATATGAGTTCCGCAGCGGATGGATGCTGCGATTGGATGGCAAAATCGGCTTCACCGACTTGCTCAACTACGAGGCGGCAGGTTATCTGCTGCCATATAAGATAACAGTTTCGTTGGGCTATTGTTTTGACAATTAGGCGTTGTCGGCACCTGCAAGGACAACAACAATCTCGCCTTTTACCTCTTTTTCTTTGAAATGAGCCAGCACTTCGGCAAGGGTGCCGCGAGCCGTTTCGGCGTGCAGTTTGCTGATTTCGCGGCTCACCGACACCTGGCGCTCTTCACCCAACACCTCGATCAGCTGCTCCAGCAGCTTTACCAGACGATAAGGACTTTCGTAGATAATCATAGTGCGTTGCTCGTCGGCAAGTGCATTGATGGCTGTTTGACGGCCTTTTTTGTGGGGCAGGAATCCGAGGAATACGAAGCGGTCGCAGGGCAGGCCGCTGTCGATAAGGGCCGGTACAAAGGCGGTGGCGCCAGGTAGGCATTCAACCACGATGCCGGCTTTCACTGCCTCGCGGACCAGAAGAAATCCTGGGTCGCTGATACCTGGGGTGCCGGCATCGGTGACGACAGCAATGGTCGCCCCAGCCAGCAGCCGTTCGACGAGACCCGCCACGGTCTGGTGTTCGTTGAAAATATGATAGCTTTGCAGTGGCGTGTCGATGCCATAGTGCTGCAGCAGCACACGGCTGGTGCGGGTGTCTTCGGCAAGGATAAGGTCGACAGACTTGAGAACCTCGACGCCACGAAAAGTCATGTCGCCGAGGTTCCCAACGGGTGTCGGTACTAAAAACAATTTCATTGTTTTCCAGTGGGTAGTTGGTGGTTGATAGTAGGTGGACATGTACTACCCACTATCAACTACAAACTAAATATTATTCTTCCTCGAAGTTGTCGGGGATTTCCATGTCGTGGTAGACGTTGGTCACGTCGTCGTCCTCTTCAAGGATACCGATAATCTTCATCACTTTACGGATGGTTTCTTCGTCGACCTGGCGCAAGGTGTTGGGGATGCGCTGCAATTCGGCGCTCTCGCATTCGATACCCTTCTGCTCGAGCATTTTGACCATGTTGCCGAAATCCTCGTAGGCGGTGTAGAGGGTCAGGTACTCGTCGTCGGCCTCCATCTCTTCCAAGCCACCGTCGATAAGTTCCATTTCCAACTCGTCGACATCCATGTCGGGCTTGCGGGGCACCACGAAGACACCCTTGCGGGTGAAGAGGAAGGCGAGGCTGCCATTGGTCTCCAGTGTGCCACCATTTTTGTTCATAATGGCTTTGACGTTGGCAACGGTGCGGTTGTTGTTGTCGCTCAGGGCCTCGATGAAGAGGGCGATACCGTGGCTCACATGGCATTCGAAGGTAAGCTCCTGCATCTGGGCGGCGTCCTTGTCGTTGGCCTTGTTGATAGAGCGCTGCAGGGTGTCCTTGGGCATGTTGCATCCGCGGGCGTTCTGCACGAGCAGACGCAGACGGGGGTTGCTGTCGGGGTCCGGGCCACCTTCGCGCACGGCGATGGCGACTTGCTTCAGAATGTTGCTCCACTGTTTCGAGCGCTTGGCATCAGCTGCACCTTTGGCTCTCTTAATCTTTGACCATTTGTTGTGTCCTGACATAATAAATTGATATTTAGTTATTATTGTTTTGATTGACTTTCCATTGAATATAGGTGATGGGTTTCCCTTCGGCGAGGAACATACGTTCGTAGAAGGTTTGCGTCAGTTTGGCTTCACCCTCATAGTCTGTGTTGTACAGGTTGTCGGTGCCGAAAACCACTTCACATTGTTCTGTCGGCAATACTTCGTTAAGTGTATAGTCGTACAGTTCCTGCGAGTCAGTCTTCAGATGTATTGTGCTCTGGTCCTGCAGGAAGTGGCGGTAGGTGGCAAGGAATCGGGGGCTGGTGAGGCGTTTGTTGGGCTTTTTCAGCTGCGGGTCGCAGAAGGTAATCCATATCTCGCTTACCTCGTTCGGTGCAAAGAACTGGTCAATCAACTCGATGCGGGTGCGGATAAAGGCCACGTTCTTCATCTGCTCTTCGTTGCTGGTTTTGGCTCCGCGCCACAGCCTGGCACCTTTGATGTCGACCCCGATGTAGTTGCGTTCGGGGTGTATGCGGGCCAGGGCAATGGTGTAGTCGCCTTTCCCGCAACCCAGTTCGAGGGTGATAGGGTTGTCGTTGCCGAACTGCTCATGCCACTTTCCTTTCAAGGCGAAACCTTCGGCCTGCAGTTTGTCGAAGCCCACCTGAAATAGGTTGGGGAACGTCAGGTTTTCGGCGAATCGTTGTAGTTTGTGGTGCCCCATCAGTTTACCATTGTTTGATGACGATGTCGCCGTCGTACCAGCTCTTGATGTGTTTGAACAAAGCATCGGCTGCGGTGCGCGAAGGTGCGCTGCCCATGCTGACGTAGTATTTGCCGCTCTTTTCAATGATATAGGCATCGCAGCCCTGGCTGTGCAGGCGTGCAGTCATGCGGATGGCGTTCTCCTGGCTGAGGAAGAAACCGGCGATGATGTCAAAGCCCTGCTTGCTCGAGGTCTGCATGTTGGCGGTGAGGGGCTCTTCGGTGACGGATTTGTCTTTCTTGGCCTTGTCCTTGGTGGGTTGCACAGGTGCAACTACAGGTGCGGCAACTCCACCGTCGGGCTGCAGGCCCAGCTCTTCGATAATCTGATTCAGGAAGTCGTCAAGCATGCCGCTGTTCATCAGCTCGGTCTGCACGGTTACACGACTCTTGGCGGCACGCACAGTTTTCAGGTGTGGTTCGCAATACTGGTAGATGTAGTCGCTATAGGGGATAATACGCTGAACCGCAAATCGGTCGCCCAGCAATTCGGCCAGACGGTCACCGGCATACTGGCGCACACGGTCCATCATCTGCACCCGTGCTCCGGTATAACGGCGTTCGGCAAGGTATTGGGAGATGTATTCGTTCATCAGGTTGCACACCAAGTTACAGTTTGCAGTGATGTCCTGTGTGTTATACTGAATCATGTCGGTATTGTAGGTCAGGCTGTTGTATGCCGGTACATCCAGTTTGCTGGTCAGGTTTGCTGGCAATTCGGCAGTGTTGCTTTCGGCCGGGGTATAGTAGTGGGTGTAATAATAATATCCGCCACCAGCGATGAGCAGTAACAACAGCAGCAGGAGGAGCCACAGCCATGTGTGTCTTTTCTTCTTCTCGCCTTCTTTCTTTTTCTTCTCTTTCTTCTTGCTCTTTTCGACGGGCTTGGGATTCATCAGTTCGTCGGCCAGCTCTTTGTTTTTCTTGGCTTGCAGGGCAGCTTGTTTTTCAGCCTCTTTGCGCTCTTTTTGTGCTTTCTTGGCGGCTTTCACGGCTTCCTTTTCTGCTTTGGCACGTTCTTTTTCTGCTTCTTTTTCAACCTTGGCACGCTCTTTCTCAGCCTTCTTTGCAGCTTCTTTCTCAGCCTTGGCACGCAGTGCGGCAGCAGCCTCTTCGGCCTTTATCCGCTCGCGTTCAGCTTCTTCTGCCTTGCGGGCAGCTTCGCGTTCCTCTTTGGCTTGGCGTTCGGCTTCCATGCGCTGGCGTTCGGCCTCAACGGCGCGATGATGCTCTTCTATTTCGGCAATGGGCTCCGGCTTGGGCTCGGGCTCCAGTTGAGGTTGGGGTTCAGGTTCGGGCTGGGGTTCGGGCTCCGCCACGGGCTCAGGTTCAGGTTCGGGTTCAGGCTGCTGGGCGACAGGTTCGGTGGCAACACCTTCAAACTGGGCGAAGGGGTCGGCTTCGTTGTCGTGGTTGTAGGTCTTGATGCCCTCGAGGGGTTTTTCGCTGCCGTCGCCGGCATCAATGATAAGACCTTCGGCCATGGTGAAACCGAAGTGCCCGTCAGCATTGGCGTTCAGGGTGCCCAGCGCGCCGAAATTATGCGTTCCAGTACGTTTCAGCTTGTCTGACAGTGCGTCGATGTAGTTGCGCCACATCTGTGATGCGACATCGGCACCCACGCATTCGCGCTCGGCCAATATGTCGACTATATGGTTGTCGCCTTTGGTTGTTTCGTCGAAGACGATGGCACGGGTGGCAGGGTAGTAGGTGTGGGTCGAGGGGTCGTGGTAGGGCTCTTTGATTTCGCTGCCAATGGTTCCGATGCCGGGCAGTTCGATGGTCTGCCCTTTTTGCAGAAGTTCTACGATTAAATCGGTTATATTCATATCTCGTCTTGTTTTATTCTTTATCGTGATTGGATGATTTGTTCAGCCGCTGCCAGGTCGTCGGGGGTGTCGATGCCGATATTGGCATGCTGGGTGGTTTTCACCTCGATGCGGTAGCCTGCCTCGAGCCAGCGCAGCTGTTCCAGCTTCTCGCACTGTTCGATTCGTCCGGGTTGCAGGCGGCATACGGCCTTGAGTGTTTCGGTGCGGAAGGCGTAGATGCCCACATGCTTGTAGTAGTCGGTCTGCTCCACGCAGGGGCGGTCGGCTTTGTTTCGCAGGTAGGGGATTGGCAGGCGGCTGAAATATAGCGCTTTGCCGTCGGACGCACATACCACCTTGACGTTGTTGGGCGAGAGGAGTTCCTCGTCGCTGTGGATGGGGGTTTTCAGGGTGGCTATCTCGGTGTCGCTGTGGGCGAAGCATTCAATCAGCGCCTCGATTTGCGAGGGTTCGATAAAAGGCTCGTCGCCCTGCACGTTGATGGCAATGTCGTAGTGTTCGCCCTTGTTTTCAAGGGCTTGCAGCACCTCGCCACAGCGGTCGGTGCCGCTTTGGTGGTTGGCCGAGGTCATCATGGCTTCGCCGCCAAAGGCGTTGACGACCTGCATGATGCGGTCGTCGTCGGTGGCCACTATCGCACGGCTCACGGCTGCGGTGCCGCTCACCCGTTGCCACACGTGCTCGATGATGGGGCGTCCGCCGAGCAGTGCCAAAGGTTTGCCGGGGAATCGGGTCGAGGCGTAGCGTGCAGGTATGATGGCCAGTACTTTCATTGCTTCTGTCTATTTGGTATTGGCGAACAGTCCGTTGATTTCGGCATCGATGCGGTTGATAATCAGACCCAAGTCTTCGCGGCGTTCCACGAAGTCGTATTCGTCGATGTCCACCACCATCATTTTGCCTTCATATTCGTTTGCCCAGTTTTCGTAGCGGTTGTTGAGGTTGGTCAGGTAGTCGAGGCGGATGCTGTTCTCGTATTCGCGTCCGCGCTTCTGGATGTGGCGTATCAGGGTGGGTACGTCGCCGCGCAGGTAAATCAGCAGGTCGGGTTTCGGCAGCAGCGAGTAGGTCATTTCGAACAGTTTGCTGTAGGTGGTCAGGTCGCGTGTGGTCAACAGGCCCATGCTCTGCAGGTTGGGGGCATAGATGCATGCGTCGTCGTAGAGCGAACGGTCGCGGATGAAGCTTTCGCCCGTGGCTTGCAGCTCGGCCAGCTGTTTGATGTTGGCATAGAGCGAGTAGACGATCATGTTGAACGACCAGCGCCGCATGTCTTCGTAGAAGCTGTTCAGGTATGGGTTTTCCTCTGACGGACCGCTGATGGCGCGGTAGCCGTAATGTTTCGACAGCAACCGTGTGAGCTCTGTCTTGCCTGCGCCGATGTTTCCCGAGATAGCTATTTGCATATTCTTTTTTTAGTGACACGCATCCCTTCTATCGGTTGATTTTGAGGTGCATATCGTTATTATAAATAATTCTTTTAAGGTACAAAGATACAAATATTTTTTATATTCTCGAGGTTTTATTTGCTTTTTTTCTCCCTTGTTTGTTCTGTTGTGGTTTTGCCGTTGTTCAGTCGTTGTTCAGTGTTTGACTGAACAACGACTGAACAACGACTGAACAACGGCTGGACAACGGACGGGAGTCGCCCTGCCGGTTGCCGACGGCCAAATGTTAAATTTTTGCACTTCTGTGTGTTATGTTGAAAAAAATATGTAAATTTGCATTGGAAAATAGCCTTTTGTTGAAAAGATTTTTCTGTTGTAAAACCCATAGAACAAGATAGTTATGATGAATATCGAGAACCTTGACGAGATTATAAGAATGGCGCTTGCCGAGGATATCGGCGACGGCGACCACTCCACCCTCAGTTGCATCCCGGCAGATGCTGTCAATTCGGCCAAGATTGTGGCCAAGGCCGACGGCATTATCTGCGGCATCGAGGTGGCTCGCCGCGTTTTTGCGCTGGTTGACAGCTCGTTGGCTGTCAGCGCCATGAAACACGACGGCGACCGCGTGTGCAAGGGCGACGTGCTTATGGTGGTCGAAGGTCATGCGGGCTCTATCCTTACCGCCGAGCGAACGGTGCTCAACTTCATGCAACGCATGTCGGGCATCGCCACCGAGACCAACCGCATGGTGAAGATGCTGGAGGGACTGAATACCAAGCTTCTCGATACACGCAAGACGACCCCCAACATGCGTCTGTTGGAGAAGTATGCCGTCAAGTGCGGCGGCGGTACCAACCACCGTATCGGCCTCTACGACATGGTGATGCTGAAAGACAACCATATCGACTTTGCCGGTGGCATTGAGGCTGCTATCGACCGCACGCACAACTACTTGAAAGCAAAGGGAAAAGATTTGAAAATTGAGATTGAGGTCCGCGACCTGGACGAGCTGCAGCGCGTGCTCGACCATGGCGGTGTCGACCGCATCATGCTCGACAATTTTGACACCGACACGCTCCGCGAGGCGGTGCGCCGCATCGACCACCGGTACGAGACGGAGGCGAGCGGCGGCATCACCGAGGCTACCCTCCGTGCGTACGCGGAGACGGGAGTGGATTTCATTTCTGTGGGAGCGCTGACGCACCATATCAAGAGCCTCGATATTTCGTTGGTGAAGAAGTAAAGCCCTGTGCTGAATGTCAAGGCATATATTAGGTTGATTTCCTGCAAGGTGAAGGGCCTCAGGCGCAAGTTGCTGTATAAGCGATGGGTGCGAGAGGTGCTTTATTTCATGCATCATTTTTCGTTGCCGGGCAACCGCGGTGTGCCGCTTTACGATGTGCTGCGCTATTTTCTGGCGGGTATTTTCAATGGCGACATCAATGAGCGTGCGAAGGGTTTGTCGTATTCGTTTCTGACGGCCCTGCCGCCGCTGATGATTTTTGTTTTCTCGCTGATTGCCTATTTCCCAGTCGACGGTGTTCAGGATGAGCTGCTTGCCGAGCTTTCGGGTATTATGCCAGAGAAGATTCTCACCCCCCTCTCCAATACCATCAACGATGTGATGGGCCACAAACATTCCACGCTGCTGTCAATCGGTTTCGTGGCCTCGATATTGCTGGCGGCCAATGGTATGAGCGGTATTGTTTCGTCGCTCAATTTTGCCAATCGCAGTATAGAAATGCGGCCCTATTTGCAGCGTTTCCTGCTGTGTATCATGATGGTGTTTGTGCTGTATGTGCTCATTGTGTTGGCGCTCTGCTTGCTGATAGGGCACAAGTATGTGCTGCAGCTGATATTCTCGCAGGGGTGGCTGCTGGATACAAAGGCGAACGCGTTGATGTTCAATATCGGACGTTGGGTGCTGATGACCGTGGCCACGCTTACGGTGGTGTCGTTCATTTATTATTGGGCACCTGTGAAGAAACAGCGCGTGGGCTTCTTTTCGGCCGGTTCGGTGCTGGCTACCGGCATGTTTTTCGTACTCAGCTGGGGCTTGGGCATTTACCTCGACAATTTCAACCGCTACAATCTGCTTTACGGCTCGATTGGCACACTGCTGATGCTCATGTTCTGGATGTATTTCAACTGTATCGTCCTGTTGCTGGGCTACGAGCTGAATATCAGCATCTACAACGGTTCTATCTATAAGAAGAACCGCGAAATGAAGAAACAATGGAAACAAAGAATACAAAATATTAAAGATGATTATACAGAAAAACCGAGGAAAGGTGGTCGCTGATGGCGACACGCCGAGAGAGACATTCAAGATGGTAGCGAAGACGATGGTCAACCTGGAGGAGGTGCTGGCCGAGGAGCTACGAGGGATGGGAGCGAAGAATGTGGAGCCGGTGGCCCGAGCCGTCGAATTCGAAGGCGACATGCGGCTGTTGTATCGAGCCAATTATTGCTGCCGCACGGCGTTGTCCATTTTGAAGCCTTTCGCCGAGTTTGATGCCAACGACGAGCAGGAGCTCTATGACAATGTTTACCGAATCCGCTGGGAGAAGATTTTGGATGTCGATTGCACTTTTATGATCGACAGCACCACCAGTGGCGAAGTGTTTACCCATAGCTACTATGCTGCCCTGAAGACGAAGGATGCCATTGTCGACCGCTTTCGCCGCAATTTCGGCAAACGTCCTTCCATTGACACGGAAAATCCTGACTATAAGTTCAATCTGCACATTCGCGACAACCATGTGACACTGCTGATGAATTCCAGTGGCGACTCACTGCACAAGCGTGGCTACCGCCAGGGAGTCGGCATTGCACCCATCAACGAGGTGCTGGCCGCGGGCCTGTTGAAGCTGGCTGGATGGCAGTGCGATTGCAACTTCTACGACCCCATGTGCGGTTCGGGCACCATGCTCATCGAGGCCGCCATGATGGCCAACAATATCCCGGCGCAGTACTACCGGGGCAACCGCTTCGGTTTCATGCGCTGGAAGGAGTTCAACCTTGGCGAGTGGAAGAGTGTCAAGAATGAGGAAGACCGCAAGATTGGTGCAGGCGATTTCGATTGTGAAATATGGGGTAACGATATTGATGAGCAGGTTATTGCACAGTGTGAGAAGAATCTGGAATATGCCAAGCTGCACCACGATGTGATGCTGCACATCGGCGACTTTGCCGATCAGGAGCCGCCCGAGGGTAAGACGCTGATCGTCACTAATCCGCCTTATGGTGAGCGTATCAAGGTCGAGGACCTCAATGCCATGTATGAGAAGCTTGGCGACACCTTTAAGCAGAAGTATGGCAAGGATTGCGACGTGTGGCTGATTACCAGCGACTTTGAGGCAATGAAGCACATCGGCCTCCATCCTTCGAAGAAGATAGCGGTGCAGAACGGTTCGCTCGACTGCCGTTTCTTGCATTTTGAGCTTTACGACGGCTCGAAGAAAGCCAAGTATCAGCAGGATGCTGAATAGCGACGAGGTAAAGCGAATAGCGCTCGAGGTGGGCTTCGACGATTGTGGTATTGCCCGTGCCGATGCCCTTGCCGACGAGGAGTACCCGCTTCGCGAATGGCTTCGGCGTGGCTGGCACGGTGGTTTGGACTATATGAAACGCAACGTCGACAAGCGCATGGATCCCCGTCTGCTTGTTCCTGGTGCCAAGAGTGTTATCTGTCTTGTAAGTGCCTATCCACCACCGAAAAGCGGCGTGCGAGAGGCGGAAAGTGGAAAGGTTGCCGCCTATGCCCAACATCGTGAATACCATAAGGTAATCAAGGACATGCTTTTTGCCTTGAAGGAGAGATTGGGCATCGAAGGGAAATGCTGCTGTGACACTGTCCCCATCAGCGACAAGCATTGGGCTGCACGTGCCGGTCTCGGCTGGATAGGTCGCCATACACTGCTCGTTACCGAGCGTTGGGGTTCGTGGGTCAATCTCGGCGAAATTGTCACTACCGAAGAATGCTCTGAGTACTCAGAATGTCATGGGTGTCCGGATTTTTGTGCAAAATGTGGTCGATGTGTAGAGGCTTGTCCCAACCATGCCATTGCTCCCGACGGGCCGCCGATGCTCGACGTATCGCGCTGCACAGCCTATTACACCACGCATCAGCGTCGCGAAATTCCAGCCACCGTGGATGCCCACGGCTACACGATGGGGTGCGACATCTGCCAGTTGGCGTGTCCTTTTAATGCAAAGTAGGTTTCGGTACCCGGATGGGGAACCACGAACGTACAGGTTGGTCTAAGCCCAATCCGTTCATATAGTTGTAGGTGGCCAGTCTCAATGCTGCGCCCACCGCTTCAATATCGTAGTCGAACTGGGGCTCCCAGTCCACTTCGTTGTTGCAGAAGGGGTTTGGCTCGAGTGTGATACGGCGGGCGCCGTATTTCTCGGGGTTGAGGCCGCTGGGCGAGTGGCAGGTCATAGCGTAGCGGTGCCAGAATGCACTCTGCACGATGCCTTCGTCAAACATCCGGCGCACTGTTTCCAGCGCATCGACGCTCTCCTGCAGTGTCTCGGTGGGGAAGCCGTACATGAGGTAGGTGTGCACCATGATACCGGCATCGCGCAGGTGGCGGCAGGCTTCGACGGTCTGCTGAATGGTTACGCCCTTGTCAATCAGTTTCAGCAGTCGGTCGCTGGCCACTTCCAATCCTCCGCTCACGGCCACCATGCCGGCTTCGGCCAGCAGGTCACAAAGCTCGGCGGTGTAGGCTTTCTCGAACCGTATGTTACCCCAGAAACTGACGGTCAGTCCACGGTGCAATATCTCCTCGGCCACTTCGCGTAACAGTTTGGGTGGCAGTGCCTCGTCGACAAAATGGAAGCCTGTGCGGCCAGTCTGTGCCATCACGCGTTCCATGTGGTCGACCACCGTCGATGCTGCTGGGGCTTTAAAGCGTCCGATATAGTCTAACGACGTGTCGCAGAAGGCGCAGCGGTGCCAATAGCAGCCGTGGGCCATCACCATCTTGTTCCACCGTCCTTGACTCCACAGGCGGTGCATGGGATTGGTCATCTCGGTGAGCGACAGGTATTTGTCCAACGGCAGGTCGCTGAAATCGGGACAATACATGTCGCCGTCCTTGCAGCCATCAATGGCCACCTCGTCGCAAAACTCGTATATGCGCTTGTCTGCAAGTTGGCGCCACTCGGTGTTCGGAAATCCGCCGCCTATCTCGACTGTGGCCTTCGTGTTGGCCTTCAGCCACTGTCCGCAGCGCAACGCACCGTAGAGACAGCCCGGGAACGGCACTGTGAGGCAGACCTTGTCTAAAGTTGAACGATGAAAGCTGAATGTTGAAAGTTTGTCTTCCAGCAGCTGTATCATCAGCCGGTCGACGGGCGATGGCTCCTGCTGCAGCTCGTTGTAGAGCGGGTCGAACGTGGGCGCGTCGTTGCTCAGGTACTCGGCATAGCGCACCAGGTCGAAGTGCTGGTCGACATTTTCGCGGATATAATCGGCAATGTCTTCGATAAACAGCGTGGCCAGGTGCATCGCCTTGTCGGTGGTGCCGCTCACGCCAAACGACCACTCGAGGTTGTCCTCGTCCAGCTGCCCGAAACGCTTGCCCTCGGGCAGCAAAGAGCGGTTGGCGATGCGAGGTCCCAGCGTGTCGTCCTGCCCTTGCAGGAAGCGTTTCACGGGCTCGATCAGCCGCGCCTGCTCCTTGAGGCCGATGCTTTCGAGAAATTCGCGGCTCAGCACACGGTCGGCCACCTCGATGCCGAGGTCCACCTGATGCACCTCATGCCCCTGCGCCGTGTAGTAGCCCTTGAGGTAGGCGGTGGCAGGGTAGGGGGTGTTCAGTTGCGTGAGCGGTGGAGTGATGAGCAGTATTCGCATAAATCATACATAAAAAAAAGCCCCCCGAGCCTACGGAGGGCTTTTCTATTGGCGTGTTGCCTTATTTCTTTTTGCCCTTCTTGGCGGGAGCCTTGTCGTCGGCAATGCCGAGCTTGGCTTTGATGTGGGCGGGGATGGCATCCTTGTGGACCACAATGTTCATGGTTTTGTAGCGGACAAAAGCCTTGCTGCAGAAGAAGTTGCCGCCGAACTCGCCGTTGTACAGGCCCCAGCTGTTCTTCACCATGTAGTATTCGTTGCCAATCTGGTCTTTAGCCTTGCCAAAGATGAGCATGCCGTGGTCGTCGGTGGTCTCCCAGTTGTCGTAGGCCTGCTGGCGCTCCTCCTGGCTCACCCAGCGCTGCGGGGTGGGGTGCTTGGCGGCCTCGTCGGCAATCTCGCCGGCCTTCATGCCGCTCCACTTGGCCTGGTCGCTGCCCACGCCGGACTTCGGGGCCTCGGTGGCGGGCAGGACGGCAAAGCCCTTGCGGGTGTAGCGGAAGCCCGGTTCGCTCACGTCGGCGCCCCAAGCCACGGTGTAGCCGTTGTCGATGGCATAGTCAAACACCTCCATCATCTCGTCGAGCGGCAGGTTCCAGCTCTGGCCCCAGCGCCAGTTGTCCTGGATTTCGATGACAAACTGCTCGTAGAAGGGGTGATGGGTGTAGCTCGTGATGCTCACATAGTCGTCGGGGTTCAGTCCGAGGCTCTCGGCAAAGCTCTTCGGCGTATATTCGCGGCCTTTGTAGGTGAACTTCTCAGGAATCTTGCCAAGGTAGGTCTCGTGGACGGCGGCGATGGCTTTCTGCCACAGGGGCTGGCCGTCGGGGCTCATCTGGAGCTTTTTCAGCTTGCCCTTGGCGATGGCCTCGACCATCACGTCGGTCAGGGCGCTCAGCTCGGTGTGGTTGCTGAGGGTGTCGCCATACATGGCACCGGCGGGCATCTGCTCATCGGGCACCATGCCGTAGTTCTTCAGGCAGTAAATCACATCGTTGAAGGCACCGCCCTGGCTGAAACTCACGTCGCCGTGGGTACGCACCGCCGCGTAGGCGCGGTCGTTGTAGGTCTTCTCGACCACATACATCTCGCTCAGGTCGTACTCGCCCTTGCCCATGCGGAGCAGCTCGCTCTCGAGGAATGCAATACCGCTGTAACTCCAGCAGGTGCCGGCATTGTTCTGGTTCTTGGTCGAGGTGATAGGCAGCACCTTGATGGTGTC
Organism: Bacteroidales bacterium; assembly: GCA_017448185.1. GTDB lineage: Bacteria > Bacteroidota > Bacteroidia > Bacteroidales > P3 > Colimorpha. Next base: position 3,486 of record JAFSLX010000069.1, on the reverse strand, counting down.
GAACTTGTAGCCCTCGTCCTCTTTCTTCTCTTCCTGTGCGAACACAGAGGTGGCGCAAATGGCGATAGCGCCGAGCGTAAGGAATGCTTTTTTCATTGTTCTATTGTTAATTTACTATTATAATTTCGCAAAAAATGCGGTGCAAAGATACTAATTATTATCGACGTGGCCAAATTTTTTTGGCAAACATACTGTTGTTCAGTTTTTGCCCTGCCGTTGTTCTGTCGTTGCTCAGTGTCTGACAGAACAACGACAGAACAACTGCTGAACAACGGGCGAACATAAGACCCCTCGCCAACCCATTGAAAAAAAATTGCCATATTGGAAAATAATTGTATCTTTGCAGCGTGAAATTGATAAAATGACGATGGCATAAAACGTAGAAATATAACAAAGACATATTGAGCTTGAAGCTCTTGTTTCCTTTGAGTAAACGGTCTGGAAAATCATTTACATCTGTGTGGAAATAAGACTGCGGATAGTTCACGCGATGGCGTGGATTCTTTCCCCACTTATTTACACAAAGGTATTTCCAGACCACCCACGTTAAGAATAAGTGACAATATATTGAAAGGATTTGCGCCTTTCTTTATGCCCCTTATTCAAACATCGGCTTCCGGCTTTACGGCCGAAAGTAGAAATAAGTTTAATCATTTATTGATATTTGAAAAATGAACAATTGGATAATACCATCTAACAGCAGCAAGTTCTACATTTCCAGGTTCTTGTCGAAACACAATAATCATGTGGACTGGAAGCAGTCAGCCAACTTCGAGGTGGGCGATGTAGTGTACATCTATTGCACAAAACCACAAATGAGAATACGCTACAAGATGACTATCGTTGCAACCGACATTTCTTCCAGTGAGGCAAAAATAGACAAGAACTATTGGGGCGATGTGGTAGAATTAAAGAAAGGATTGGAGAAAAACAGATACTTTCGTATGGAACTCATTTCTGAGACAAATTCCGACCTATTGACAATGGATGAGTTGCACAGACAAGGAGTCAAAGGTTATTTCTATGGTCCTCGGACGATTGACCGAGAACTCACCAAGTATGTTGAAAAAGCATTTAACAAATAAAAAATAGCATTATGAAACATTTTTTCAGATTTGTTTTTACATTGGCTTTTATTTCAATGAGCCTTACTGCAACCTCGCAGGTGGTTTATCCTCTCAATGCTGATAGTGTTGGAGAACTATCAGAAGTGGTTGAGTGTTCTTTGCCCAAAGAAACCGTGTACAAAAATGCACTTGAGCTAGCCACGAGTATGTCGGGTAAAATCATTCTGCGGGATGATGACAACCACAAACTTATCTTTGAAGGCTCATATAGAATCACACCCGAATGGAAAGTGATTTGTACAGGTTTTACAAGTCCAGATGTAAAAATTCGGGTTTTGAATGACGACTTGGTTTACAGAATGACAATCGAGTGTAAGGATGGAAGGTATCGTGTCAAAGTCAACAACATTATCTTTACATATAAAATAAGATATGAATTGACCAAAAATGTAAAAAGTTATAGTCGGCCTGTAACAAATGAAAACCGTCAGAATTTCGATTATATGAGCGCAAAGAGTTTACTCGAACACATTGAAAACAAGGACACGTCTCAAATGGAAAAAAAGGAACTTACAAAACACACTGCGGAATTGGAGTTGGCGAGAGAGGCATTTGAATATTTCAAAAATCTTAACCAAACAGAATTCGACACACTATTAGGCATAATTGCTTCGGCCAAAAAGAAGCTGGCTGTAAACGACGACTTTTAGCCCGATTTATTTGGAAAATGCCTAACGTAAGAATGTATAACTCATATAGAACCCATAGAGGGGAAATAAAGAACTTTGTCCCGCGAGTTAAATGAGCGAAGGGAGCGTCAATTCTGGCGCTCCCTTTTCTATTTATATTATTTTTTTTGTGCTACGACCCTACTATTTGTGCGGAGTATAAGATAAACATTCTCCGCATTTTTTGCAGAGAATATGCTATTAAATCTGTGCGGCAAACTCCTGTATGGTCAGGATGGCGACCTTCTGCCTGTCTATTTGTTTGAGGCCGTCGAAGTGGATGCCTCCATATAACGATAGGGGGTACGCATGTGCTCGGCACTCCATTGGTTGATGGTGTCCTCGTTGATGGTGCCATTGTCCCACAGAGCGTCTATTTCCTTCTGTGCCTTGGCTGCAAAGAAAAAAGCATCCCTAGGTGTTTCGTCTTCTTTACCTTTATTTGTCTTCATAATGACCGTAAGCTGTGAGGACGAGGACAACGACCTCGGTGTCGTAGATTTCATATACAAGGCGATGTTTCTGTGTAATATGGCGGCTCCACTGATTGGTACGATCACCACGTAACTGCTCGGGATGGCCGGTGCCAGTGCGCGGATGCTCTCGCAGTTCAGCTTCCAACTTCAACAACTTTTTAAAGGCATTTGGCTCGGTCTTCTGCAATCTGGCAGCATCAAGGACGGCTTGTTTCTGATACTTGATTTTGTACGCCATCAGCCGACACGTTTAATCAGATCTTCAATAGTTTCACCTTCTTGCAGTTCGTACGAGGGTCCCTCTTTTGCTGCATCCACACGGGCAAAGAACTCCTCTTTGGTCATAAGAGACGGATCTTTCTCTTTGGCCAATTTCTTGGCATAACGAGTCAGACGGCGCATAAGAGCATCGTCATCGGCAATGTAGCCGATACTTTGCCACAGCTCTGTGTTCATCGTATTTTGTTGTGCCAATGTCATCATTAATCCTCCATTTTTACTTGTATAACGCAGACTATTGGGTATTATTGCCTTGATAACAAAAAAAGAGTGTGTACTGGACACACTCTTTTCAGTTTAACACTTTGAGATCTTACTTCACTTCTTCGTAGTCGTTTTTCAAATGTTGACTACTCGTCTGTTACTTCACCTCTTCGTAGTCAACGTCGGTGACGTTGTCGTTGCCGTTGTTGGACTGCTGACCTGCGTTGGGATTGCCGCCCATGTTGTTGGGGTCGAAGCCGGCGCCGGGGTTGGCACCGCCGGCCTGCTGCTGGGCTTTGTACATGTCCTCGCTGGCGGCCTGCCAGGCGGCGTTGATCTTGGCCATGGCCTGGTCGATCTGCTGGACGTTGCGGGCGCTGTGGGCGGCCTTCAGTTCGGTGAGGGCGGCCTCGATGGCGCTCTTCTTCTCGGCGGGAATCTTGTCGCCGTAGTCCTTGAGGTTCTTCTCGCTCTGGAAGATCATGCCATCGGCGTTGTTGATTTTCTCCACCTCTTCCTTGGCCTTCTTGTCCTGGTCGGCGTGGGCCTCGGCTTCGGCTTTCATGCGCTTGATTTCCTCTTCGCTCAAGCCGCTGCTGGCCTCGATGCGGATGTTCTGGCTCTTGCCGGTGGTGCTTGTCGAGGACGGGAGTGACGTTTGCACAGTCTCCGCAGCGGTGGGTGATGACGGGTTTCTTCTTTGCCATGCACTAGAAGGGTAAATCGTCTTTG
>JAFSLX010000068.1 GCA_017448185.1 Bacteroidales bacterium | reverse complement strand
TGTTCAGTCGTTGTTCAGTCAAACACTGAACAACGACTGAACAACGACCGAACATCGGCCGAGCAACAATGCCGGGTGGAGGGGGGTGCATGATGGAACTGGACAAAAAAAACAGAGCCGCCTCTTGTGCGGCTCTGCTTAGTTACCTTGGGGTGGGAGGTGGGGTTCGAACCCACGACCTCCAGATCCACAATCTGGCGCTCTAACCAGCTGAACTACGCCCACCATCTGTCGGTAAATCGGGTGCAAAAGTACTAACTTTTTCGAGAATGGCAAAATAATTTTTGAATAAACTGTGCAAATGGTTGATTTATAGTGCTATTTATTTGATGCGTTAGGGCTGTTCCGATGGCGTTTCGGGGCGGTTGGGTGTTCGTCAGGAGGTTTTTTTGTTCCGAAAACCGGTGGGGGAGAGGCCCGTCTCGCGGCGGAAGTAGCGGCTGAAGGTGGCCTGGTCTTCGAAGCCCAGCAGGTCGGCGATGGCCTGCACTGTGAGGTCGTGCCTGATGTGGAGCAGCATTTTGGCTTCAACCACCACCTGGTGATGAATCCAATAGGCGGCGGTATGGCCCGTTTCCTGCTTGACGACGGCGCTGAAGTGCTTGGCCGACAGGCAGGCCTGTGCGGCATAGAAGCCCACGTCGCGGTGCTCGCGGAAATGCTGCACGAGATTGTTGTGGAAGTTCGTGATGACCTGTTTGTCGCCGCCGGTCTCGTTCAGTTTGCTCTTGCGGTATTGGCTGAGCAGCCTCAGGAGGAATTCCAACAGGCGTGTCATCAGCATCCGCTGGTCGGGGAGGTTGAGACGCTTGATTTCATGCATCCCTTCCACTACGTGTGTGATGATATGGTATTCGTGCTTGTCGAGCTTCACGTTGGGGTGCGGCTCGTAGCGGTAGCGCAGCTGTTTGATGATCTGCAGAAGGGGGTCGTTGAGCACCGACGAGTCGACAATAATCAGGGTGGCCTGGTAGTCGCTGGTCGCACTCACCTTGCGGAGGGTGTGGTTGGGGAAGATGACACCCACAGTGTGCTGTTCAGAGTAGTCGGTCATATCGTCGTACATGAGCTCCATGTGGCCGCGGTGGCCTATGGCGATGACATAGTCGGACGATTTGAAGGGCTCGTCACCCGAGGGAAGCCCCCTTACGTCGTCGAAAACAACGATGCCTTCCTCACTGATTCTCTGTGGGTAAACATTCATTGGATGAGTGTAGGGCAGTTCTTTCTTCATGATGCAAAAGTACGGATTATTTTTGATACTGATGATAAAAAACCGACTTTTTGCCAAACAATACCGACAATGTGATAGTATGCAAATGGCCGAATCTGTGTATTTTTGCATTATCAAAATTAAATTTTTTTGAATATGAAAAATACGGCTATCTTATTAATCCTGTTTGCGTTCGCGGCTTGCGGCGTTGCACAGGCGCAGAGCGACAACACCGTGGAAGTCGCCTACAACGGTACTTCGGCAACGGTCAGTGTGGCAGACAACATTGCCCAGTACCTCACCGTCACGCAAGAGGGGGCGCACGTCTCTATTGAGCAGAGCAGCGATGTGGCCAGCGAGATTACCTACACGCTGAGCGGCACGTCGACCGACGGCGAGTTCTATATGTCGGGCAGCTACAAGGCCACTGTCGAGCTCAACGGCTTGACGTTGACCAATGCCACGCCGGTCTACAGCGGTGCCGCCGTGCACATTCAGAACGGCAAGCGCATCAACGTGAAGGTCATCACCGGCACCACCAATACCCTTGTCGACGCTGCTACCGGCTCGCAGAAGGGCTGCCTCTATGTGAAGGGCCACGCTGAGTTCAAGCAGCAGGGCACCCTCAACGTGGTGGGCAACGTGAAGCACGCCATCAAAGCAGGTGAGTACATCAGCCTGAAGAACGCTACCCTCAACATCACCTCGGCAGTGGGCGACGGTATCTCGTGCAACCAGTATTTCCTGATGGAGAGCGGCACCGTCAACATCAATGGCACGGGCGACGATGGCATCCAGTGCGACTTGGAGGGTGACACCGCCACCGCCATCACCGAGGACCACGAGGACGAGGACAGTGGCAATATCTATATTGAGGGCGGCACCGTCACCATCAACTGCGCCGCCATTGCCGCCAAGGGCATCAAGGCGGCTGGCGATATCTTTATCAGCGACGACCCCGTCATCAGCATCACCACCAGCGGCAAGGGCACCTGGGACGAAGAGGACCTGGAGACCAAGGCGGCCTGCGGCATCAGTGCCGACGGCAACATCGATATCAGTGGCGGCACCATCACGCTTACCTCCACCGGCTCGGGCGGCAAGGGGATGAAGTGCGACAACATTTTGACCATCAGCGGTGGCGACATCACTGTGACTACTTCCGGCGGCTTATACTATAATAATGGTACCACGGAGAACACCAACTATACCGGCAACACCGACCGCATCAGCAGCGACTACTATTCGTCGCCCAAGGGCATCAAGGCCGGACTGAAGACCCAGGTGGGCAACAGCTACACCTATAGCGGCGGCATGGTCATCAGTGGTGGCAAAATCAAAGTGACCACCAGTGGCTACAACGGCGAAGGCATTGAGAGCAAGAACTACCTCAACATCAGCGGCGGCGAAATTTATGTCAACGCCTACGACGACGGTATCAACTCGGCACAGGATATGACCATCACGGGTGGTTACGTCTATTCGCACTCCAACAACAACGACGGCATCGATGCCAACGGCAACATTTACCTGAACGGCGGCCTGGTCTATGCCATCGGTTCCCGTTCGCCCGAGCTGGGCATTGACGCCAACAGCGAGGGGGGCAAGAAGGTCTTCATCAACGGAGGCACCGTTATTGCCGTCGGCGGCGTGGAAAACGGTAGCTCGATGAGCCAGGCCACCTACCGCACCTCTACCGTCAGTGGCAATACCTGGTATTCGCTCTCGTATGGCGACGAAATCATTGCCTTCTATATCCCGCAGGTGAGCACAGGCGGCGGTGGCGGTCATGGTCCCGGTGGTGGCAACTCCTCCGGATTGGTGATTTCCGTTCCCTCAACTCCCACGCTCAAGAGCGGGGTGACAGCCAGTGGCACCGGCATCTTTGAGGACAACTGCTACCTTGGTGCAACTGTCAGCGGTGGCTCCACGGTGTCGCTGACCCATATAGGCGGCACTGTCGGCATCGAGGAAGTTGAAATGGAGCAGACCGTCAACGACCCGCGCGTCTTCACCCTCGACGGCCGCTATCTCGGCACCGAGGTTCCCTCATCCTTCCGCGGTGTCTATCTCCAGAATGGCAAGAAGCACCTGAAACTGCAATAACGAAGGCTTCGGGGTGATATTTGGCCGAATTGAAAGAAAGTGATTATACTAAAAAGGCTCCGGTGCAGCACTGCATCGGAGCCTTTTGTTAAGTTGGAAATTAATGGTTGAATTCCCTTATTTTGCATCGCGGCCGGCACGAATGGCCTTGATGTTGGTCTCGACCACAGCGTCGCCCTTGCGGCCGAAGATGGCCTTGATGGCCTTCTCCAGCTCTTCGAACGGCAGCTCAAGATAAGGGGCGGCAGCACCGAGCAGCACCATGTTGCCACGGGCGTTGAGCTCTTTGGCGATGGCGTTGGCATTAAAGCTGACGCATTTTTTCAGCTTGGCCAGTTCGGCGTTGACCTTCTCAATATCGGGGTAGTTTTTGATATTGATGAAGGGGTCGCTGTTGGTGATGACAGCACCGTCGGGAGCCAGGAAGGGCAGGTAGCGCAGGGCTTCCATGGGCTCGGAGCTGAGGATGATGTCGGCCTTGCCTTCGGGGATGACGTCGGCGAAGATGGGTTCCGAGCTGATGCGGAGGTGGCTGAACACCGAGCCGCCGCGCTGGCTCATGCCGTGGATTTCGCTCTGTTTGACGTTCATGCCCAGGTTGAGGGCGGCGTCACTGATGATTTTGGCCACGGAGACGATACCGTCGCCGCCTACGCCGCAAAGTATGATGTCTTTCTTCATGTTATTATCAATTTATTTGTTAGCAGCAATACGTTTTTTGTTCTCGACGATGCAGACGCGCTGCGGGATGATGACGCTCACGCCGTTGTAGGCAATCTCTTCTTCGAGGATCTTCATGAATTCGTCGTGGTTCTTGGGCAGCGGCACAATGGTGCGGATGTGGTCGGGGTCGACGCCGAGGCCCTTGCAGATGTTGAAGAGCTTCTGGTTGGCGCTCGAGGGCTGACCGCCGGTCATGGCGGTGATGTCGTTGTCGAGAATCATGATGATGACGTTGGCCTTCTCGTTGACGCAGTCGAGCAGACCGGTCATGCCACTGTGGCCGAAGGTACCGTCGCCGATGACGCCGATGGCGGGGAAGATGCCCATCTCAGCAGCACCTTTGGCCATGGTGACCGAGGCACCCATGCAGACGGTGGTGTCGATGGCACCCATGTTGAAGCCGAGGGTGTAGCATCCGATGTCGCCGAAGACGCGGCCGTTGGGGTATTTCTTCATCACGTCGACTACAGCCTGATAGCTGTCGATGTGGGGGCAGCCGACGCAGAGTGCGGGCGGGCGGTTGGTGACCACCTCGGGCACTGCGGGACCCTTGGGCATGGGATTGCCGAGGGCAATAGCGACCTTCTCAGCATTCAGTTCGCCGTCACGGCGGATGGTCTCGTCCAAGCGGCCGTGCACGGGTTTGCCTTTGCCGAGGAAGCCTTTGATATGCTCTTCGACGAAGGGCTGGCCGTCCTCGAGCACGAGGATTTCGTCAACCTCGTCATACAGCTTGTTCAGCATGTTGAAGGGCAGGGGGTACTGGGTGATTTTCACCACAGGATAGGGGCATTTGCCACTGGGGAAGTTCTCCTGCAGGTAGTTGAAGGCGATGCCAGTGGTGATGATGCCGCGCTTGTGGTCGGTACCGGGGATGTACTGGTTGAAGCCGCTCTCCTCGCTGCTCTTGGTGAAGGCAGGTTGCTTGTCGATAAGGTCGCGGTAGAGGCGTTTGGCGTTGACGGGCAGCAGTACGTAGCTCTTGGGGTCGCTGGGGCTGCTGAGGGGATTCTGGGCGCGGACGGGCTTACGCTCGACACCGGCGCGGCTGTGGGCCAGACGGGTGGGGATGCGCATCAGGATGGGGGTGCCCAGCTGTTCGCTGAGGTCGTAGCCAGCGAAGACCATATCGTAGGCTTCCTGCTGGTTCGAGGGTTCGAGCATGGGAATCATGGCCCAGTGGCCGTAGTAGCGGCTGTCCTGCTCATCCTGGCTGGAGAACATGGAGGGGTCGTCGGCCACCACGATGATGACACCCTTGGTGCCGATGATAGAGGCGTTCATGAAGGGGTCACCACAGACGTTCAGACCCACGTGTTTCATGCAGGTCATGGCACGTTTGCCGCTGTAGGCAACACCGATAGAGGCCTCGAGGGCGGTCTTTTCGTTGGCACACCAATTGGCCACCACACCCTGCTCTTTGGCCTGTTTGCTCTTCATCACATATTCGGTAATCTGGGTCGAGGGTGTACCGGGGTAGCTGTTGATGGCGCTGCCGCCGGCGTCTATAAATGCTTGGGCTATTGCCTCGTCGCCTAAAAGGAGGAGTTTTGACATAATTGATATTTTTAATTTATAATTATTATTGTTCGAGGATGCAAAGATACACAAAAAAATTGATATAGAGAAAGTTTTTTTTATTTTGTTTGTTTTTTGCATTTTATTGTCTCCAAATGAAAAAAAAGTTGTATTTTTGCATTTCAATAAAATTTAGAAAAATATGTCAGACACACTGGTTATCACCCCGACCTACAACGAGAAAGAAAACATAGAGGCCATTATACGCAAGGTCTTTTCACTCCCGAAAGAGTTTGATATGCTTATTGTTGAGGATAATTCCCCCGACGGCACGGCCGATATTGTGAAGCGCCTGATGCAGGAGTTTCCCAACCGTCTTTTCATCAAGGAACGCAAGGGCAAACTCGGCCTTGGCACCGCCTATCTCGACGGCATGCGCTGGGGCAACGAGTACGGCTACGACTATATGATTGAGATGGACGCCGACTTCAGCCACAACCCCGACGACCTGCTGCGTCTCTACGACGCCTGCTCCTCGGGCAAAGGCGATGTGGTGGTGGGCAGCCGCTACGTGGATGGCAAAGTGTCGGTGGTCAACTGGCCAATGGGGCGCCTGCTGATGAGCTATTTCGCCTCCAAATACGTGAAGATTGTAACCGGCATGAAAGTCTGCGACGCCACCGCCGGCTTTGTATGCTGGAGCCGTCGTGTACTGGAGAAGATGAAGTTCGACAAGGTGAAGTTTGTCGGATATGCTTTTCAGATTGAGATGAAGTACACTGCCACGCGCTTGGGCTTCAGGGTCTATGAAGTGCCCATCATCTTCACCGACCGCGTGCTCGGCACCTCGAAGATGAGCATGAAAATCTTTAAGGAAGCCTTCTTTGGTGTCTTTAACCTGAAATTCAGAAATTGGAAAAACTATTGATAGTCAAATAGTATGAAAAGAATACTTATCACTTTAGCGGTGCTGCTTGTTGCTGGCACCGCTTTTGCTCAGGAAAAACTCCTGCAGTGGGACCAGCTGATGGACCGCAACTTGTATCCGCAGCGCGAGATGATGAGTTTCATCTTTGCGCCCGACGGCAAGACTGTAACTTACTACAAGGGTGGTGAGGACAAGGGCTTTTACGGTTTCGACGGCAAGAAGGAGTTCAAGCTCACCGAGACCCAGCAGGACTGGCGCAAACCCAAGGACAACGACCCCAAGCAGGAAGGACGTGCTGAATTGAAGGAGGGCAACCTCTATGTGGATGGCAATCTGGTGGAGCGTGGCGACGGTTACAATGTGGTTCTCGGCGAGAGCGTGCACCGCAACGAGTTCGGCATCAACGGCGGTCTCTTCTGGTCGCCCAAGCAGTCGAAGCTGGCCTTCTACCGCATGGACCAGAGCATGGTGGTGGACTACCCCCTCGTCAACACCAAAGCCCGCGAGGCCGAGGTGCGCAACATCAAGTACCCTATGGCCGGCATGAAGAGCCACGAGGTGACGGTGGGCGTGTGGGACTGCGCTTCGCAGAAGCTCATCTACCTCAACACCGCCCGCGACACCACGGTGCATGAGCGCGAGATGTACCTCACCAATATCGCCTGGAGTCCCGACGAGCGGTATGTCTTCATCGCCAAGGTGAACCGCGAGCAGAACCACATGTGGCTGGAACAGTACGACGCCGTGAGCGGCCAACTGGTGAAGGTGCTCTTTGAGGAGACCAACCCCCGCTATGTGGAGCCCTGCGAGCCGATGATTTTCACCCCCAAGGGTGACCAATTCCTCTGGTTCTCGATGCGCGACGGCTACAAGCACCTGTACCTCTACAACCTCGACGGCACGTTAGTAAAGCAGGTCACCAAAGGAGAGTACGAGGTGGAGGGCTTTATCCAGTTCGACAAGAAGGGCGAGAATATCTTCATCTATGCCAATAAAGACAACCTTGCCGGACGTGGAGTATACAGAGTGAACCTGAAGAAAGGTTATATGCAGAATCTTCTTCAGATGCATCACCCCGAGGGAACACATTCGGTTGTCATCAATGACGCAGGCACCCGTATGATTGACATTTTCAGCTCTGTGGACAATCCCGGTGCAGCCTACTATACCTGCATCAGCGGCAATGAGCATACTTGGTTCCGGGTGCCTCTCTACACTTGCGAGAACCCCCTGAAGGACTACGCCATGCCTACCGTCAAACTCGGTACCATCAAGGCTGCCGACGGCCAGACAGACCTCTACTACCGCCTCATCACGCCTCCCAATATGGAGCCCGGCAAGAAATACCCCACGCTGGTGTATGTCTATGGCGGCCCGCATAGCCAACTTGTCACCGACAGCTGGCTGGCTGGTGGCAACCTCTACTTCCTCTTCCTCGCCCAGCAGGGCTATGTGGTCTTCACCCTCGACAACCGTGGCACCGACAACCGTGGCTTCGAGTTCGAGAGCTGCACACACCGTCATCTCGGCGAGATAGAGATGGCCGACCAAATGGAGGGCGTGAAGTTCCTCAAGAGCCTGCCCTATGTGGACCAGAACCGCATGGGCGTCGAAGGTTGGAGCTTCGGCGGCTTTATGACCATCACCATGAAGCTGGCGCACCCCGAGGTGTTCAAGGTGGGTTGCGCCGGTGGCCCCGTCATCGACTGGAAGTGGTATGAAATTATGTACGGTGAGCGCTATATGGACACTCCGCAGGAGAACCCCGAGGGTTACGAGAATAACAGCTTGCTCAATAAAGCAAAGAACCTCGAAGGACGTCTGCTGGTCATCCAAGGTGCCGAGGACAACACTGTCGTCCCGCAGCACAGTACCGAGTTTATCGAGCGTTGCATCAACAACTTTAAGCAGGTCGACTACTTCTTCTACCCCCACCACGAGCACAACGTGCTGGGCCGCGAGCGCCTGCACCTGTACCAGAAGATGTTCCAATATTATGAGGACCATCTAAAATAGTCAAGAGAACTTCTGTTGAATGCGTCGAAAAAAAGTCAGAGCGGCATACCTTGCGTCGCTCTGACTTTTTTAGTGCGTTGACGTTGTCCTTAGAACGAGAAGTTGATGCCAAATGATGCTGAAAGGGGGTCCGAATAGAAGTTATGGACTGACGAGCTTTTGTTGAAGAGATCGCTTAGCCAGGCAAAACCGAGTTTAAGGTTCAGTTTGACATTGCTGGTGCCGAGACGCAGCATAACTTGCGGCTCCAAAAGGAAATTGCTTGTGGTGTAGTTATAGTATGAACCCTCGACAATGTTGCCGTCGGCATCCAGATCGCGGTAGTTGAAATCGGGAAGGTAAGCGCCGCATTTCAGCCCGAAGGCGATGTCGATATGTGCTGCGCTGAGGTCGTGCCACCCGATATTGGCTTGTGCAAAAGGCACGATGAAGGTGCCGTCGTAAGCGTATATATTGCTGCCCGACGACTCCGGTTGTGCCCTCTCGTTCCAAGCTCCGCCAAAACCAATGCCAGCATACCCTTCAAGAACAGACTTCTCGCCAAGCGGTTTGTAAGCACCTGGGGCGGCCTGCACATAGAAGTTCGTGCCGCCGTAGTTGGCGTGCAGTTGTCCGGCAAGCCAGTCGTTGAAACCATATGTAGCGGTGGCGTTTAGTGTGAATGTGCTTGGAATGACAAAAATCGACATAGCGGCTGATGCGTCAACTCTTATGTCACCACTGTGGTTGATAAGGGGTATGTCCACCGATTGGGGATGGTAGATGCTGCAGCCTGAAGAAAGTATTGTCATCAGGCTGAGCAAAAATACGGAGTGTACGTTTCGCTTCATTTCTTTCGTTTTTTTTCTACTTTAACGCTAAATGCAAATAATAATTGTGTAAGGCGATGCTATGCAATAATGCAATAAAAGATGTGATGCTCCGTTATACAAAAAAACAGTCTTACTATGTTTACAGGAATTATTGAAACGACGGCCAAGGTCGTCAAGATAGAAAAGGAGAACACCAACTACCACTTCACGTTAGAGGTGTCGTTTGGCGACGAACTGGCCATCGACCAGAGTATGGCGCACGACGGCTGCTGCCTCACGGTGGTGAAAGTGGACAAGGAAAAGAAGCAGTATGTTGTCACTGCCATGGACGAGACGATGCTGAAAACCAATCTCGGCACGTGGCAGGTTGGTACTGAGGTGAACGTGGAACGCTCGATGCGCATGGACGGACGTTTCGACGGTCACATCGTGCAGGGCCACGTCGATCAGACCGCTACTTGCACCAAGGTGGTGGATGACAATGGTAGTTGGCGCTTCTATTTCGAATACGACCAGAAAAATGCACCGTCCATCACGGTTCCAAAGGGTTCGATTAGCATCAATGGAGTGAGCCTGACAGTGGTGGACTCGAATCCGGGGATGTTCTCAGTGGCAATCATTCCTTATACCTACAAGGTGACCAACTTCCACAATTTTAGACCTGGTACGGTGGTGAACATTGAGTTCGATGTGTTTGGCAAATATGTTCAACGCCTATTGGAACAATATTTGTCAGCTCAGAAATAACCAGCAACATGAGAATAGATACAAGCAAGAAAGTCCGCGAGGTAGCCGGTGAGCACATTGTCATTATGCAAGACAAAGGGGTGGCAGACATGACAAAGGTGGTGGCTTTAAACGAAAGTGCTCTGTTTCTATATGAACGATTGATGAACAGGGAGTTTGAACTATCAGATGTCGTCAGTTTGTTGCTCAACGAATACGAAGTGGACGAGGCTACTGCTACCGCCGATGCCGAAGCGTGGGTAAAGCATATGGCTGAAAACGGATTGTTGGTGTAAGACCATGCAGGAAACGTCTCTTTTGGTGGGAGGGTATTGTCTGAAACTGATGGGGTGCGATACGCTTCGTCTGTTTGAAGGCCTGCCCGGAATGCATGTATTTCATTTTTTGGGTGGATTTGCCGACATGCAGCTGCAGCTCGATGCAGATGTGCCGCTGCCCGAATGCCGGTGGCTGCATAGTTTTGATATTGCTGACGGAGCTTCGGTGTGCCGCTTCGGTATTGATGCCGAGGGCGTTTACTACTATACTTTCGATTCGAATACCCGCCTGCGGTTCGACGCAAGGAGGCCCGATATTGTGGAGTGTACCACAGTGACTGATGCTTCGTTGCTGCGGTTCGCTGTGTGGGTGGCCTATAGCATGATGGGGCTTCATGCAGGGGCGTTGCCTGTGCATAGCTCGGTAGTTGTGCACAATGGTCAGGCGGTGATGTGCTTAGGCGAATCGGGTACAGGCAAGAGTACCCATACTCGGCTATGGATTGAACATATTCCGAATACTTTTCTGCTCAACGACGACAGCCCAATATTGAATATAAATGGCGATATACCGATGGTCTTTGGTTCGCCATGGAGTGGGAAGACACCTTGTTTCCGCACAGAACATTATCCGTTGGCGGCCTTGCTGCGTTTGGAACAGCGTCCAGAGAACAGTATCCGTCGGTTGGCTACGGTCGAGGCTTTTACGGCCTTGCAACCCTCGTGTCCTCCGTCGATGGCCAAGGACGAGCGTTGCCTTGACTTGCTTGTTGATTTCATTTCGAAGGTGGTGTGTCGGGTGCCTGTCTACAGGATGGGTTGTTTGCCCGATGCTGACGCGGCAAAAATGAGTTGCAAAACAATCTTTTCGGACGATGCAGATTGACAATAATATTTTCTTTGCCACTGTTGCCGAACAACTATCATTGGGGCAGAAGGTGCGTATCACCCTAAGAGGCATCAGTATGCGTCCTACCCTCATCGAAGGCGATACGTTGACCATCGAGCCTGTTGCTACTGACGATGTGGCGGTGGGAGACGTGGTGCTTTTCCGTTATGAGGGGCGGTATTGTCTGCACCGTGTAATCTGCGTTGCGGGTGACTGTTGCATAATGCAGGGTGACAATTGTTATACCACCGAGGAATGCAGCTTGACCGATGTTGTAGGACGTTTGACCGAGGTGAACGGCAGTACCGACTGGCAGCGCCGTAGTGGATACGCCTTGCGCCGTAAGCGGATTCGCAATTTTGCCATACGTTGGCTGGGTCGGTTGGGCCGCAAACAATTGCGTCCTTGGTATTTTATCGGTTTGGCAATATTGATGTGGGCACCGCTCAATGGTATTGGAATTCCATTAAACAATTATGTTTTTGGCCTCCGTTTGGACCATTTGCTCCATGCATCGGTGTTTATACCTTGCACGCTGTTTTTGATGGACTTGCTTGACCGCAAATGGGCTGTATGGCTGTCAGCAGTGGCTATCAGTTTGTTGACCGAAAGTGCGCAATGGTTGTTGCCCTATCGCGGATTCGATATCAACGACATGGTGGCCAATTTCCTTGGAGTTAGTCTTGGATGGTTGATTATTCTTGCCGTCCGGCGAGGAGGCCACAGGCGGCATCAATGTCTTGACCTCGCGAAGCACGAAGCGTGCAGATGACACCGTGTCTGTTCAAGTAATTCTGGAAATTGACGATAGTGGTAGGCATCGAGGTCTTGAATGGTGCTTCAGGCGATTCATGAAAACGTATGAGGTTTACACGGCAGTCAAGACCTTTCAGAGCATCGACAAGTTTCTGTGCATGGGCAGTGTCATCATTCTCTCCGCTGAACATGGTGTATTCAAATGAAAGGCGACGCTGGCCGCTCCAATTGTATTGTCTAAGCAAAGCTAATACTTCGTTGAGAGGGAAGGCTTTCTGCACGGGCATCATGGCAAGGCGCTCTTTCGGTACGGGATTGTGAAGGCTCACTGCAAGGTGGCACTGGCTTTCGTCGAGGAACCGCTTTAATTCGGGAATGATGCCTACGGTGCTGACGGTGATGCGTTTTGGGCTCCAGCCAAGCCCCCATTCAGAAGTAAGTATTTGGGTGGCAGCAAGTACAGCGTCCAGATTGTCCATTGGTTCACCCATGCCCATGAAGACCACGTTGGTCAGTTGCTCAAATTCGGGGATGGAAAAAAGCTGGTTGAGAATGTCGCCAGCCGAAAGGTTACCGTGAAAGCCCTGCTGTCCGGTGACACAGAACCGACAGCCCATTTTGCAGCCCACTTGGCAGCTGACGCATAATGTGGCACGGTCGTCTTCAGGAATGTATACGGCCTCAATAAAGCGGTTGTCCAGCACGGGAAAGAGGTATTTCTTTGTCCCGTCTTTCGATACTTGGCAGTTGATTGGTGTCTCTCGACCGATAAACGAAATCGCGTTAAGACGGGCACGCTGGGCCTTGGAAAGATTGGTCATGGCATCGATGCTTTCGACGCGTGTCTTATAGAGCCAATCACACAGCTGTTTGGCTGTGAAACGAGGGAAACCTTCGGCAGTGCAGAGCTCCTGCAACTGATTCAAGGTCATCCCCAGTAGGTTAGAAGTCCCAGTCGAATCCTTCATTTTCAATTTCCTGATTGAAGTTTGAGCAGTCCATCTCGATGGGCTCCGACGGACGGTCGAAATCGCCACGGTAGAAGTTGAGTTTCGTGTCCTTGTAGATTTTCTCCATATAAAGGCCGAAGATGGGCAGTGCCATGGCAGCACCCTGACCGTAGGTCATGTTGCGGAAGTGGATGGAACGCAGTTCGCCGCCGGTCCACACGGCTGTGGCCAGTTTGGGCGTAATGCCGACAAACCAGCAGTCGGAGTTATTCTGGGTGGTGCCGGTCTTGCCTGCAATGGCGGTGGAATAGTTGTTCAAGTGGTATTTGTAATTCAAACGTACACCCGTACCGCTTTGCACCACACCCTTCATTAATTCAATCATCATATAGGCGGTGGCTTCGTTCAAGGCTTCACTACGTTTGGGCGTGAAGCGTTCGAGCACCATGCCTTTGTTGTCTTCGATTTTGGTAACGAAGATAGGCTCGACATATTCGCCCTTGTTGGCGAAAGTGGCCATGGCACCAGCCATCTCATAGACGGTGATTTCGGGCGTACCAACCGCGATGGCTGGTACTGCGTCGATGGGGCTGAGCACACCCATCTTGCGGGCAATGTTGATTACCTGTTCGGGTGAGCCCTGCTTCATCAAATATGCCGACACCCAGTTGACCGAATGAGCCAAAGCCCATTTCAAGGTCACCATCTCGCCTTCACGCTCGTGGGTCGAGTTTTTCGGGCACCAATCGGGCTTGCCCCACACAGGGAAGCACACTTCCGAGTTGGGCACTTCTGTACAGGGATACATACCCAGGTCCTGCAGCGCCATGGTGTAGACAAACGGCTTGAAGGTTGAACCCACCTGTCGGTGACTCTGCACATTGTCGTACTTGAAGTAGCGGTAGTTAATGCCGCCCACGTAGGCCTTCACATAGCCGGTGCCGGGCTCGACCGACATCAGGCCGGCGTTAAGGAATCGCTTGCAGTAGATGAGCGAATCCCAAGGCGTCATTGTGGTGTCGACTTTACCATGCCAGCTGAATACGCGCATATTTACCTTCTTGTTGAACTCAGCTCTGATTTCTTTCTGGCTCAATCCTTGAGCCTTCAGGTTGCGGTAGCGGTCGCTGTTTTTCATGGCCTGTGTCAGGAAGGTTTCCTGTTGCTCTTTGCTGATGTCACAGAAGGGATTGCCATTACGTTTCTTCAGTTCGCGGTCGAAGGCGGGCTGTATCTCTTTGCTGAAATGTTCACGCACAGCCTGCTCGGCATAACGCTGCATACGCGAGTCGATTGTGGTGTAAATCTTCAGGCCGTCTTTATGCACGTCATAGTGTTCGCCGTTGGGTTTGCGGTGGTGCTTGCACCAGTCTTTCATGTAGCCACGCAGGTATTCGCGCAGGTAGGTGGCCAGACCGTCGTTGTGGCTTTGCGGAGTATAATGCGACATGTCGATGGGCTTCTCCTTGTACTTTTCATAGTCTTCATCGCTCAGGTAGTCGTAGTGGTTCATCTGGTAGAGCACGGTATTGCGGCGTTCGAGGGCGTTCTCGGGATGCAGGATGGGGCTGTAAGTGGTGGGGGCTTTCAGCAAGCCTACCATTATAGCTGCTTCGTCGACATCCAGTTCTGAAGGAGTCTTGTCGAAGAAGGTCTTCGAGGCTGTTTTCACTCCGTAGGCATTGCTGCCGAAGTCGACGGTGTTGAGATACATGGCCAGTATCTCTTGCTTTGAGTAGTTGTGCTCCAGCTTCACGGCCACCACCCATTCCTTGAACTTGACAAAGATGACTCCAAGTTTGCTCTGCTTGCCACGCGGGAAGAGGTTCTTGGCCAACTGTTGGGTGATGGTGCTGCCGCCACCCGACGAACCGTGACGACCCAACACTGTCTTGATCAGCACGCGTCCGAGGCTTCGGGCATCGATGCCGGAATGGTTGTAGAAGCGTACATCCTCGGTGGCGATAAGGGCATTGATAAGGTTAGGCGATATTTGGTCGTAAGTGACATTTGAACGGTTCTCCAAACCGATGAAACCCAGCACTTCACCGTCGTCCGACAGTACCTCCGATGCCTGCAGGCTGCGTGGATTCTCCAGTTCCTCAAACGAGGGCATGAACCCCAACCATCCCATCGACAGGAAGGTGAAGAACAGGATGATGAACCCCCACAATCCGGCGAATATCCACCAGATAGTCTTGATGTATTTCGGTTTTTCCTTTTTGCTCTGAGCCATGTTTATTATTTCATTTTGCTGTATTCAATTCTGAATCCGATGTCTTTCAACCCTGAGATGGCCTCGTCGCGCATGCCGTTGGTGATGGCGAAATGGTAGGTGCCGGTCATCGGGAAGCGGGCGTTTCGACGGAAGTAGTAGCGTGTGTCAACGTATCGGCCGCTGCGTTTTCCATACCATGCGCCTGAAGGGTCGGCCAAAGGGTACTCCATCGTGTCCCGCGCAATCGAGCCATCGGGGAACGTGGTGTTGATGAAGAGGAATGTGTTGGAATAGGCGTATTCCGTAGTGTTGCGAATCTCGACCAGGAAGTCGAAAATACGGTTGGTGTCGGTTACCTCCACGTCAAAACTCACACTGTCGGCAGGATTCCAACCGTGCTCGTCGACGTTGCGGTTTTCGTTGTAGAACACCGAGCCGTCGCACGAGGCCATCAACATTGGCAGCAGTGCGACAACTGCGATTCTCATTATTTTGTTTGATTTCATCTCTTTTTATCCTCTGCGGTCTCTGTTGTTTCCACCACTGCGGCGCGGCGTGTCATTGCGTGAACGGTCGTTGTTCTTCTTCGGCTGACGCTGTTCGTTGCCGTTCTGGTTATTGCGGTTTCTGTTGCCGTTCTCGTTGTGGTTGTTATTGTTGTTGCCGTTGCTGTTTTGATGACGGTTGCCTTCGTGGCGGTTGCCGCGGTCGCGTCCACGTCCACGGTTTTCGTGGCTGTCGTTGCGCTGACGGTCGTTGTGTTGCGGTTTCTTCTGCTCTTCGCCAACCACCCCGTTGCCGCCTTCGGCCAGACGCTGAATTTCGCGCTCCACTTCTTCGTCGGTCGATTCCTGCACGAGGGCCGAAGTCGACATCAGCTCCACCTGATAGTCTTCCAACTTCTCCGGGTAGCGCTGGTTGCGGTTCATCTCGATAATTTCCTTTACTCTTTCGGCCGGAATGGCAAAGAGGTCGTTCTCGCCCTCGTAGGCGTACCACATGATGCCGCGGAACACGTCGGTCTTCTTGTACAGAGCCAAGCCTTTCTGGAAACGGATGGCGGTGCCTGCCGGCGGGAATTTCTTCAGGGCATCGGCATACACCTCGTACTCGAAGTTGAGGCAGCATTTCAGTTTGCCGCACTGGCCGGCCAGTTTCTGTGGGTTGGGAAGTATCTGCTGGGTTTTGGCAGCGGCGGTGGTGACCGAGCGGAAGTTGGTCAGCCATGTGCTGCAGCACAATTCGCGGCCGCAGGTGCCGATACCGCCCACCTTGCCTGCTTCCTGGCGCACTCCGATTTGTTTCATCTCGATGCGCACATGGAATTCGTCGGCCAGCACCTTGATGAGCTCGCGGAAGTCGACGCGTTCGTCGGCAGTGTAGTAGAAGATGGCTTTCGAGTGGTCTCCTTGGAACTCCACGTCGTTCACCTTCATGTCCAGTCCCATGAGCGAAACAATCTCGCGGGTGCGCAGCAGCGCCGAGCGCTCCTCTTTCAGGGTGTTGGCCCAGCGCTCGAGGTCGGCATCCTTGGCACGGCGGAATAGTTTCTTGATTTCTTCCGATTCGGGATTGATGCGACGTTTGAGCATCTGCAGGCGGCACAGTTCGCCGGTCATGCTCACGATGCCCACGTCGTGTCCGGGCTGTCCTTCGACGGCCACAGTGTCGCCCTCGGTCACGCTCAGCCCGTCGGGCAGACGGTAGAAGTCTTTATGATTGTTCTTGAATCGCACTTCGACGCAGTCGAACGGCCGGTCGGTCGGTTGGCGTATGCCGGCCAGCCAGTTGGTGGCCGTCACCTTCGAGCAGCTCTGCCGTTCACACGGGCTTACGGGCACATACGACTTGGGACAGTGGTTGCATCCACGCGAAAGGTATACGGGTTCCTCGTATTTCACCCACGGTATCTCGGGGTCGGGGTCGAGGTAGGGGTCAAGCTGGTTCTCCTCGCTGCGGTATTCTTCCACCTCGGGGTTCTCTCTCTCTACGGGCTGTTTCTCGCTGCTTTTCTTGCGGCGCGATTTCATGAACGCCTCTATGTCTTCCGCACTTGCCACCTCTTCCACATCGTCGGGTGTGGGGTCAACGGGTTTGTTCTTCAGTTCTTTATCTTTGTTCTCTTCCATAAATATTCTTTGTTTTTATTCTTTCGCCGCTCATCGTTTTTTGAGGGCTTTGCTCATCTCGAACGACAGCTGCATCAGTGCAATCTTGGCATAGGCGTTGCGCTCGATGGCAAACATGGTGTCGTTGATGGCGTTGTTGATTCGTTCTATGTTGTTGACAGTTATCATGCTGGGGAACATGGCGTCGAATTTCTCGTCGCCCGACCCCAAGGTGCACGGCATACCGGCGGCACTCTTCAGGAAGCAGTCGCGCATCACGTCGAGCGTGTACTGCAGGAACTGCTTCAGCTGTTCGCGGTTGAGCTGGGCCATCTTGTCCACCTGCGAGGACAATTCCTTCATCTTCAGTTTGAACAATAGACGAAGCCAGCCCACCATCAGTTCGGCGAACTCGGCATTGCTTTCCACTCGCTTTTCTCCGACCTGCACTCTCACCGTCTGCACACGGCTTCGGATTGTTGGCAGCAGGCGCTCGTCGCTCTCGCCCACCAGCAGTATCACCGTGCCGGCCGACGGCTCCTCGAGGGTTTTCAGCAACTCGTTGGCCGCGGCGGCGTTCATCTTCTCGGGCATCCACACCACCATCATCTTCCACCCGCCCTCGTAGCTCTTCAGCCCCAGGTCGGCCACAATGTGGGCGGCATCCAGTTCGCGTATCATGCCCTGCTTGTTCTCGATGCCGAGGGCGGCGTACCAGTCGTCAAGCGTGCCGAGGGCCCGGTTGTCGAGCAGGAACTGGCGGAACTCGGCAGCAAACTCGCCGCTCCAGGGCTTGTCGACACTCGTTGTGGTGGCGTTGGGGAACACAAAGTGCAGGTCAGGATGCATCAGTTGGGCAATCTTCTTGCAGCTCGGGCATTCGCCGCACGAGTCGGCCCGCAGCTCGCCGTCCGCATGGTGCACGCGGTGTTCGCAGCAAAGGTATTGCAGGTAGGCCAGCGCCAGCTGGAGGCTGCCGTCGCGCGTCGGTCCAAGGAACAATTGGGCATGGCTCACACGCCCGCTGTCGACAATCTCGGTCAGCCGGTTTATCACATCTCGTTGTCCTACAATATCTTTAAACTGCATGGTGGTATATTTAAACTTGCAAATATACGAATATTTTTATAATAAGGGCAAAATAATATTCGAAAAGCTTATTTTTTGTCAATAGACTCTCCGGTTGATGCTCGCCCGTTGTTCAGTCGTTGTTCAGTCGATGTTCGCTCTGCCATCGAACAACGAACGAACAACGAGCGAACATCAAACGGACAACAGCAAGAGTGACTTTTCCTGAAATTGCTTGACAGATTTTTGCTGGTTATACTGAATTGCTTGTCAAAAATTCCCTAGTCATACTGATTAGCTTGTCACGCCATACTGAATTGCTTGTCAACTTGGATGACAATGGACAATGCAGAGCCACCCTTGATTGTTTGGCAAAGTCTGGAGGGGCTCGATGCCCCTTCAGACTTTAGGATGACGATGGCATAAAGCTGTCGCCACCTTGATTGTTTGGCAGTGCAAAGATACTCAATATATCCCCTCGGGTGTCTATATGGTCAAGGTAGGCGCCTTCCCCGTCAAGAAAGTGGTTGTGGTGCGGTAACTGTCAAAACACTAAAAAAGTGTGGTTTGCCATTGTGTGGGGGTAAAAAATATTTTGTCAGTTTCAAAAATATACGTATCTTTGCAGCGGAATGAGAGAGGACAAAATCCTCTCTTTTTGTTAGTATGATAGAGAAAATCAAGATATTAGAACTTGTGCAGGGCGCACTCGAGGGTACGGATAAATACCTGGTGAACCTGAAAGTGACTCCCGACAACCGCATTTATGTCGACATCGACGGCGACAACGGTGTGAATATCGACGACTGCATCGAGCTGAGCCGTGCCGTGGAGAGCCAGCTGGACCGCGACGAGGAGGATTTCGAGTTGAACGTGAGCTCGGCCGGTGCCGACAGCCCGCTGAAGCTGACGCGCCAGTATGTGAAGAACGTGGGCCGCGACCTCGAGGTGGTGATGTTCGACGGCAAGGAGGCCGAAGGCACGCTGGAGAATGCCGACGACAACGGCATTGTGCTCCGCACCAGGGGCACCAAGAAGCAAGCCCCCGAGACGCTGCACCTGGCCTACAGCGACATCAAGACTGCACGGGTGGTGCTGAAATTTTAATTTGAAAAAAGAAATAAACAATAATACAATGAAGACGTTAGACTTGAGCAGTTCCTTTCAGGAATTCAAGGAATTTAAGAACATCGACCGTGAGACGTTG
Organism: Bacteroidales bacterium; assembly: GCA_017448185.1. Taxonomy (GTDB): domain Bacteria; phylum Bacteroidota; class Bacteroidia; order Bacteroidales; family P3; genus Colimorpha. The sequence goes on along the minus strand of JAFSLX010000068.1, from coordinate 31,028 downwards.
ATGCGTATCCTCGAAGAGGTGTTCCGCTCGGCGCTGGCCAAACGCTACGGCTCGGAGGACAATTTCGACATTATCGTCAACATCGACAAGGGCGACCTTGAGATTTTCCGCAACCGCACCATCGTCGAAGACGGTGCCGTGAAGGATCCGATGCGCGAGATTGCGCTGAGCGATGCCCGCAAGATTGAGGACGACTTCGAGGTGGGCGAGGAACTCTCCGAACCTATCCCGATGACAGAGTTCGGCCGTCGCGAAATCCTCTCTATCCGCCAGAATCTGGTGGGCAAGATTCAGGATTACGAGAAGAGCCTTATCTTCCAGAAGTACAAGGAGAAAGTGGGTGAGATTATTGTTGGCGAGGTGTACCAGCCTTGGAACAAGGAGGTGCTGATTCTCGACGACGAGAAAATCGAGCTGGTGCTGCCCAAGAGCGAGCAGATTCCGGCCGACCGCTTCCGCAAGGGCGACACCGTCCGTGCCATCGTGCTCAAGGTGGAGATGCGCAACAACAACCCGAGCATCATCCTGAGCCGCACGTCGCCCATCTTCCTTGAGCGTCTGCTCGAGGCCGAGGTGCCCGAAATCTACGACGGTTTGATTACCATCCGCAATATCGTCCGTCAGCCCGGTGAGCGCGCCAAGGTGGCCGTCGAGAGCTACGACGACCGCATCGACCCCGTCGGCTCGTGTGTCGGTGTCAAGGGCGGCCGTATCCACGGCATTGTCCGTGAACTGCGTAACGAGAATATCGATGTTATCAACTATACGCCCCGTGTCGATGTGATGATTCAGCGCGCCCTGAGCCCCGCCAAGGTGAGCAACATCAAAATCAACGAGGAAGAGAAGAAGGCCGAGGTGTTTATGCAGCCCGACCAGGTGAGCCTCGCCATCGGTAAGGGTGGCTACAATATCAAACTGGCTTCGAAGCTGGTGGGTTACGAAATCGAGGTCTACCGCGATACCGACGAGGACTACGACGATGTGGCACTGACTGAATTCAACGACGAAATCGACCAGTGGATTATCGACGAGCTGGTCAAGATTGGCTGCGACACCGCCAAGAGCGTGCTGGCACTGCCCAAGCAGGAGCTCATCACCCGCACCGACCTCGAGGAAGAAACCATCGACCACGTGATTGAGGTGCTTAAATCAGAATTTGAATAAACAAAACGAGCATACGGACTCGTTGACCTGTAGACTTGAAGACTAATTAAAAAGAAAGGACTCGATAAAAATGGCAAGTTTCAGACTGAACAAAGTAGCCAAGGATTTCAATGTGGGCCTGCAGACCCTCGTTGACTACCTTGCCAAGAAAGGGCATCAGGTAGACCTGAACCCCAATACGAAAATTAGCGAAGAGCAGTACGAACTGCTGGCCACGGCATTCCAGAACGAACGCAAAGTGAAGGAAGAAGCCGATAAAATCGAGTTGATGACCTCGGGGTCGAACCGTGTGGTCGAGCTGTCGACCAAGGAAGAACCCGAACCGGAGGGCGAGGAGGTGATTATCAAGAACTACACCTCGGCAGTGCACACACCTGTCCCCGAACCGGCACCGGCACCGGCCCCCGAGCCCAAACCCGAACCTGTCCCTGAGCCTGAGCCCGCTCCCGCACCGGAACCCGAGTCCGTTCCCGAGCCCGAGCCCATGCCCGAACCCGAGCACGAGTCCACACCCGAAGAGCCTGCCGCTGTTGAGGAAGGCAAGGATTCGAATAGTCCCTTCAAGGTGGTCGACAAGATTGACCTTTCGGCTATCAACAGCCGTATGCGCCCTGACAAAAAGAAGAAAAAGAAGGGCGAAAAAGCCGAGAAAGCCAAGGAACCCGCTTCCGCTCCAAAGCCGACGCCCGCTCCGAAGCCGGCACCTGTAGCTGCCGAGCCAAAGCCTGAACCCGAACCTGTCAAGGTTGAGCCCGCCAAGCCAGAACCCGAATTTATCGAGACCCAGTATCAGAAACTGGAAGGCCCCAAAGTGGTGTCGAAAATTGACCTCAGCCAGTTTGAGAAGGACAGCACCGGTGGACGCAAGAAACGTAAACACATCAAGAAAGAGGGTGTAAAGGTACAGGATATCAATAAGATCGGTGCTGAGGCCGGTAAGAAGGAGAACAAGGAAAAGGCCAAGAAGGAAAGCCAGAAGAACGCCGCTGCCCAGCAGCAGACCCCAAGCAAGAAAAAGAAGAAGAAAGAGGAGAAAAAGCCCGTCGAGATTGACGAAGGCGAAATCGAGAAGCAGATTCGCGATACCCTCGCCCGCCTCTCGCCCCTCGGCAAGTCGAAGACCTCGAAGCATAACCGCGAGAAACGCCAGAAGGTGCACGCCCAGATGGAGGAGGAGATGCTGCACGAGATGGAGAACCAGAAGGTGCTGCAGGTGACCGAATTCGTCACCGCCAACGAGCTGGCCACCATGATGAACGTGCCGGTGACCAAGATCATCGCCACCTGCATGTCCGTCGGCATCTTCGTCAGCATCAACCAGCGCCTCGATGCCGAGACCATCAAGCTCATCACCGATGAGTTCGGCTTCGAAGTACACTTCGCCGACGAGGATGTGGTGAACACCATCCACAAGATTGAGGAAGAAGACCGTCCCGAGGACCTCGTGCCGCGTAACCCGATCATCACCGTCATGGGCCACGTCGACCACGGTAAGACCTCGCTGCTCGACTATATCCGCAAGACCAACGTCATCGCCGGCGAGGCGGGTGGCATCACCCAGCACATCGGTGCCTACGAGGTGCAGACCGCCGATGGCCGCAAGATTACCTTCCTCGACACCCCTGGCCACGAGGCCTTCACCGCCATGCGTGCCCGTGGTGCCAAGATGACCGATATCGCCATCATTGTCATCGCCGCCGACGACAAGATCATGCCGCAGACCATCGAGGCTATCAACCACGCCCAGTCGGCTGGTGTGCCCATCGTCTTCGCCATCAACAAGATTGATAAACCTGGTGCCGACCCCGACCGCATCAAGACCGAGCTGGCCAACATGAACCTCCTCGTTGAGGAATGGGGCGGTAAGTACCAGAGCCAGGACATCAGCGCCAAGAAGGGTATCGGCGTCGAGGAACTGCTCGAGAAGGTCATCCTCCAGGCCGACATTATGGAGCTTAAGGGCAACCCCAACAAGCGCGCCAAGGGCGTCGTCATCGAGAGCGCTCTCGACAAGGGTCGCGGCTATGTGGCCAAACTGCTTGTGCAGGAAGGTACTATCCGCAAGGGCGACCCCATCGTGGCCGGTGCCATCGCTGGCCGCGTCCGCGCCATGTACAACGAGCGTAACCAGGAGGTCATGTCCGCAGGCCCCTCGCAGCCTGTGCTGCTGCTCGGCCTCACCGGCGCCTGCCAGGCCGGCGACACCTTCAACGTCATGGAAAACGAGAAGGAGGCCAAGGACATCGCCGCCAAGCGTACCCAGCTGCAACGCGAGCAGGGCATCCGCACCCAGACCCACCTCACCCTCGAGGAAATCGGTCGCCGCCGTGCCCTGGGCAACTTCAAGGAACTCAACATCATCGTCAAGGGCGATGTCGACGGTTCCGTCGAAGCCCTCAGCGATTCGCTCATCAAGCTCGGCACCGACGAGGTCCAGGTCAACGTCATCCACAAGGGCGTCGGCCAGATTTCTGAGAACGACGTCACGCTGGCCATGGCCTCCGACGCCATCATCATCGGCTTCCAGGTGCGTCCCAGCGTGGGCGCCCGCAAGATGGCCGAGACCGAACACATCGACATCCGCCTCTACAGCATCATCTACGACGCCATCAACGAGCTCAAGGACGCCATCGAGGGCATGCTTGCCCCCGAGACACAGGAGAAGATTGTGGCCAACCTCGAGATTCGCGAAACCTTCAAGATCAGCAAGGTGGGCACCATCGCCGGCTGTATGTGCCTCGACGGCAAGATCAACCGCCAGAGCAACATCCGCATCATCCGCGACGGCATCGTGGTCTACACTGGCAAGCTCGCCTCCCTCAAGCGCTTCAAGGACGACGTCAAAGAGGTTGTCAGCGGTCAGGACTGCGGCTTGAACATCGAAAACTACAACGACATCAAAGTCGGCGACATCGTCGAAGCCTACGAAGTCATCGAGATCAAGCGCAAGCTATAGAATTCGTGAATTTGTTAATTCGTTAATTCGTTAGTCATGAGAGCACAAGGGATTTTGTACGACAAAAGCAAGGCATTTGCTTTGGACGTGATTGCCATGTGCAACGAACTTCGCGACAAAAACGAATTTGTGATGTCCAAACAGATTCTCAGGTCTGCCACAAGTATTGGAGCAAACTATTGCGAAGCCGTTTGTGCCGAGAGTCCACAGGACTTCATCCACAAGGTATCCATCTCCTTAAAAGAGGCAAACGAAACCTACTTCTGGCTCGACCTATTGCACGACAGCAAATATATTGACGAAAAAAGACACGACCGATTAAGATCGCAAGTGGAAGAACTCTTCAAGATGCTCAACTCCTCGGTGATAACCGTCAAACAACGACTCAAGAAAGAATGACGAATTAACACCTTCAAGAGACTTACGAATTAACAAATTAACGAATTAACAAATTGACAAAGAATCTCTACATAATAGCAGGTTGCAACGGAGCTGGCAAGACGACAGCTTCCTACACCATACTGCCTGAGATTCTTGACTGCCGCGAGTTCGTCAACGCCGACGAGATTGCCCGCGGCCTGTCGCCATTCAACCCTGGCAGCATGGCAATAGAGGCCGGGAAACTGATGCTGAAACGCATAAAGGAACTGCTCAGTCGAGACGAATCCTTTGCCATCGAAACCACTCTCGCCACACGCTCTTATGTCAATCTTGTGCATCAAGCACAGGCCAAGGGCTACCGAGTGACGCTGGTCTTCTTCTGGCTCCGCACCCCAGAGCTGGCCCTGCAACGTATTGCCGAACGTGTCAAAAACGGAGGACACGACATTCCTTCGCCAACAGCCCGTCGACGCTATGTGGCTGGTATCGATAACCTGTTCAGCCTCTATGCCCCCGAGGTCGACTGCTGGTATATCTACGACAACAGTGTCAATCCCCGCATCAAGATTGCGGAAGGTGGCAAAGAAGCATCCGCCAAGGTGGCGAACCCGGAATTATTCACCCAAATGAAAACCTATGTCAAATAAAGAAATAGCAGAATTCGGAGAGAAACTCCAATATGGCCTCGACCTCGCCGAGCGTCGCATGCTCGAAGAGAAAGCCCTCCACGGTGAAGACATTGTGGTGAGTACCGATAAAGGCTCCATCCAGCGTATCCCCGCCAGCGAAGCCATAAAAAACATCCCCGCCATGCAATAAAACACAACTGACGTCGTTTAGAAACCATACTGACGAATTAACAAATTAGCACATTAACGAATTAACACATTAATAAGGACTAACACATTAACGAATTGACGAATTAACACATTCAACACTTGCTCCTGTAGTTCAATGGATAGAATAGAGGTTTCCTAAACCTTTGATCAGGGTTCGATTCCCTGCGGGAGTACAAAAACGACAACCATCCACCGAGCACCGCCACCGCGGTGCTTTTTTGCCCATCGTAGTCTCTACCTCCCATATATTATTATACCGTAGGTATAATAACACCTTCTATCATACCCAAATACTTCGTCTCTCCATCACCATACCATCCCTATACTAACCCTATACCATCTCTATACCAACTCTATGGTGACAAGTGGGTGCCCCCAGTGTACCGCCTATGTACCTCCGGTGTTCCTTCGACCATCCTATCCCCTAGGCATATCCATCCCTCGCTCTACCCATACCCGCTGGATATGCCAAGGGTATGGAAGTGCCTAAGCTAATGCCTGCCTGCAGTATGGCAGCGACGTAATAAAAACGGTCTTCTGACGTTATAAGCCTAAAGACAAATACTTATGGCAAGGAAACAAGGTGATACCGAGAGCGGCAAACTCGGCAACAAGATATACTACACCTGGCACGGGCGCCAATGCGAGCGCTCCATGCCCACCTCCGTGGCCAATCCGCGAACCGAAGCGCAGCAAGCCCACCGAAGCAACTTTGCAATGATATCCAGGCTCTCGTCTTACATGAAGGAGGCCCACCTCGTTGGTCTCCACTGGCACGCCGTGAGGGAGAAGAACAGCACCTACGCCATCTTCCGCAACCTCAACAAAGACTGCTTCACCCCCGACGGTGAGATCGACCTCCCCCGCATCATCGTCAGTCGCGGCTCAGTGGAGAGTGTGGCCGTCACCTCGGCCACCATCAACGACAATGTCATTACCGTCACTTTCGACAGTCGTGCCTACGGCGGCAAAGCCACCGACGAGTTCTTCCTTTTCGTCTACTGTCCGGCCCTCTTTACTGGCCGTCTCGCCACCCCCGTCCCCCGTTCCGCTGGTCTCCTCACCGCCGTCCTCCCTCCCGAATGGCTCCAACCCACCGAACTCACACAGGCAAATACTAACACATTAACGCAATCCCACACTAACGCAATCCCACTTCACCTCTACGCTTTCCTCCGCTCCACCCGCTCCCGCACCTCCGACACTATCCATCTCTCATTGCCCGTCTAATTGTACACCTGCATAGTCGATTCCAAATATTTTAGATTCCAAGGAGATGAACCAAAACAAGACATATTATGGTGATAGTCGATTAAACTATTTTTGTGCATTTTGTGGTGGACCAGCTGAGACCGAGGATCACGTTCCGTCTCGGTGTTTTCTTGACAAGCCATATCCGCCAAATCTGCCTGTAATACCTTGCTGTCATAAATGTAATCACGACTTTTCAATAGACGAAGAGTATGTCTCATGCCTCATCGACTGTATGAAATCCCATACGGCAGACCCGTCACTAATACAAAGGGGTAAGACCCGTGAAACCCTTCTACACTCTCCTAAACTGCAGGAAAGAATTGCGTCCCAAATAAAAGAATTTGGAGAATACTACCTTTTTGATTACGAAAAAGAACGGTTCAAGAACATCGTCCGCAAATTGGCATTTGGACATCTGGCATTTGAAAACGATTATCTAACTTGGAATAGCAGTTTCCTCTTTTCAATATGGTTGATTCCTGAGATGACAGAATCCCAGTACGCAACATTCTTTAAACCATATACCGGAGATTTATTACCAGAGGTCAATAGTCATAGCCTAGAGCACATTCTACTTCCCGACAACGCCGACATCGTGATGCAGTTTGCAGCCCCCTGGGTCATTGTTCAAGAGGGCCGATACGCTTATTGTGTGTCACCCGACAGCAATAAAGTCAAGTTTGTAATTGCGGATTATCTGGCCGTAGAAGTGTCTATAAATCAATAATTTCACTACTTACCCAAATCGCAGACAGACAGTAAAAAACGAACTTAAAAAAGAATCTACTAGAAACCGACACATTTTTTTACTATGGTACAATAAATTGTCGTCCTTTTCGTTTACCCTATGTAAAATAGGGTAAAATGGCGAAACCGACGTGTATAGATCTGTTTGCGGGCTGTGGAGGTCTTTCTCTCGGCCTGTACCTTGCTGGTTGGCAGGGACTTTTTGCCATTGAAAAGAATGCGTTCCCTTTCGAGACGCTGAAACACAACCTTATCGACAACAAAAAACACTTTGATTGGCCCGACTGGCTTCCTCAAACCAATCACGATATAAACGAGATACTTGAAAAATACCAAGACCAACTGAAAGCCCTACGAGGCAAAGTCGATTTGGTGGCCGGTGGACCTCCCTGTCAGGGATTTTCTATGGCGGGGAAACGTGTTGAGGATGATGTGCGCAACCAACTCGTCTTCTCTTACATAAAGTTCATCGAATTGGTGCGTCCTCGTATGCTCCTTTTCGAGAATGTAAAGGGATTCACCTATGCATTCGACAAAAAGAAGGACAACGATGCTGAGCCTTACTCGCATAAGGTGATTCGTGGATTGCAAAAGTTGGGGTATAAAGTCAAACCACATGTTTTTGACTTCTCCAACTACGGTGTTCCCCAACGTCGCAAACGTTTCATTTTAGTTGGCGTCCAAGATGGATTGGGCAACCCCGACAGCTTCGAGCAACAGTTATTGTCTCATCGTGATGCTTTCTTGAAAAGCAAAGGGTTAAATCCAACAGCAACTCTGAGTGAAGCCATATCCGACTTGCTTCGCAGTAATGGTGAACTTCCTACGCCAGATCGGAAAGGCTTCAATTCGGGAGTATATGGCAAAGGAAGAATAAGCAATTACGCAAAGGTGATGCGTGGGAATTACCCCAAGACGCATACCATTCCCGACAGTCATAGCTTTGCCCATCATTCACCTGACAAGACGGCCTTGTTCCAACGCCTTCTGTCAGAATACCAACCCAGAGGCAAGCGCATTGATGGCAAAGCCCGTGAGGCTTGGGGCATCAAGCAAAGAGGAATAACAGTATTAGACCCCAATGCCGTTTCGCCAACTATAACAGGACAGCCCGACGACTATCTGCATTATGCCGAACCTCGCATTATGACCGTCCGGGAGTGCGCCCGCATTCAGTCTTTCCCTGATTGGTATGAAATACGAGCCAAATACACCACTGGCGGCAAAATGAGAAAGCTTGAGGTGCCTCGATATTCTCAAATAGGCAATGCTATTCCTCCGTTGTTCGCAGAACTGGCAGGAATGGTACTTAAAATGATGATACAATAAATATGGCAAGTCTTCATTTCAAAACAAATGTTCAGATAAAAAGCATCATTGGTAAAGACCTAATAAATGATGATAATATTGCCATTCTCGAATTGGTAAAAAACTCTTTTGATGCCGATGCGAAAAGAGTTGACATATCTTTTTATAATTTGAAAAAAAATGATGACAAAGAAGGAAATAAGGCATATCCCTTTTCAGAAAGAACTTCTCGTATTATTATCCGTGACGATGGAGTCGGCATGGACCTGTCTGATATTGATAACAAATGGCTGAATATCGCTTATTCTGAAAAAAAAAGCAATACCAGACAGTACAACAGAATGATGGCTGGAGCAAAAGGCGTTGGTCGTTTTTCGTGCGACAGACTTGGCCAATTCCTAAATCTTTATACAAGAAAGAACGGCAAAGATTGTCTTTTTCTAAAAATTGATTGGAGTAAATTTGAGGTTGACGATCAGAAAAAGGAAATCCAATCAGTAGACATAGAATATGAAACATTAAATGACACTGAGTTAGAACAAAAGGGTATTGCCTCATTTAACCAAGGTGTCATCTTGGAGATCATTAAACTAAGAAGTAATTGGGTTAAATACGAAGACGAGAAATGGAACACAGACAAGCTATCCGAATTAAAAAAATATCTTGAAAAACTTATAAACCCTAACCAAGCATTTGAAAAGAATGATTTTGGCATCTATATCAATGCTCCAGAATATATTTCTGAAAACAATTCTAAAGATCAAAATGAAAAGTTCATTGGGAAAGTTGAGAATACTATTTTTCAAAAACTAGATTTCAAGACGACCAGTATTGAGTGCAAATCTTTAGGTGATGGGAAAGCTATCTTAACCACATTAAAGGACAAAGGAGACACTATTTTTTGGATAAAAGAACAGTCCGATTATTATCCTGAGATTCAGAATTTTAAAATCACACTCTATTACTTGAACACATACGCCAAGGCTTTCTTTACCAAACAAACTGGTATGCGCTCCGTTTCATATGGCTCTGTTTTCTTGTTTCTAAATGGTTTTAGAATTCCCCCATACGGTGAAGAGGGCGATGATTGGCTGAAACTCGAGCAAAGACGCGCCCAAGGTTACAAGCGATACATTAGTGCCCGTGATTTGGTTGGCCAAATTGAAATATTAGACCTCAATAATTATTTCAAAATTGTTTCGAGCCGTGAAGGTCTTGTAAAAAATGATAATTATGAAAAATTAGCTGAGCGAAATGGATTATTTTATCGGGTTTTAAGGCGATTGGAGAGATATGTTGTCGATGGCTTAAATTGGGATAGCATTCCAGAGGAGGACAAAAACAGAGTTTCAGAGATTGAGAAAAAAATTATAAGTGGGGAACTGTCAGAAGAGGATTTGAAATATCAAGAGGATGCAAAGACAAAAAGAAGAAGAATTTATGAAAGCATCCATTCGATAATAAACGCGAGTTCCCAAAAAGTCATTGAATTATATATCAATGAGAATTTAATTGAATCAAAAATAAACGAAGAAAAAGAACTCGCCGAACAAGAGTTTTCCAGACTACTATCTGATTTTGAGAATAAAAAGATTTCTGGCGATTTACTAGCACAGATTCTCCAAAAGAAAGCACAGGAAAGCAAGGAATTAGAGAGACAACTGGCTGACTTTTCCAAATATACAACCAATGAGGCTACTACAAAAGCCATTACTGAAATACAAGCGTACAAAGACGCTATTGAAAAGCAAGCGGCGATAATAAAAGAACTGAAAAATGAACTTGAAAACAAAGAAAAAGAACTGGCTTCTGCCCAAAGTAATGCAGATGAACGAATAAAAGAGGCGGAACAAAAACAAAGAGAGGCGGAACATAAACAAAAAGAAGCTGAAAAAAAACAGAAAGAAGCAGAAGCAGATAGGGACTTTATAAAACAAAAAAATCAATATTTGGAGTCGACTCGCACTGTGTCAGATGAGGATGAAGCATTTATCCACATTATTAATAATTATTCACACGAAATCAACTCGGCATTTAAAAACATATCCAATATTATTGCCACCAAAGAAACTCCATACGAATTAATTCGGGAGATAAGCGTTGTCAAAACATTCTTTACCAAAATAACGAATGCTGCTCGTTTACTAACCAAAGCTGACATAAAACAACTTGCGTATAAAGAGATAATAAACATTTCAAAATATATCGAAGAATACGTACAAACATGTTCTGAGCTTTTATTTAGAGATATCAGTTTCGAAGTCGTAAACAAAGACAAAGCCGAATACTATGGAGCCTATAGCATGCTGGATGTTTCTGTATTATTGGATAATTTGATTAGCAATGCCAAAAAAGCATCTGCAGCTAAAATCCAAATCAATATATTCCAAGAAGAAGGAAAATATATCATCGATTTTTCGGATTCTGGAGAAGGAGTTCCAGATTCCACATTGCTTGGTGATAAAATGTTTGAATTAGGTGTTACCACTCGTCATGGTGGCTCTGGTATAGGATTGTCCTCGGCAAAAAAAATAGTAAAAGAAATGGGGGGAGAGATATTATTTTTGGGAAATAACATTTACTTGAAAGGTGCAACATTTAGAATAGAGTTTAAAATATGAAAACATATTGTTTGGTTATAGACGATGACAGTCAGGAAGAATACTTTGAAACAGAGGTTCGTAGAGTCCTTCTTAAAAACCATATTGATATTACCCCAATTTTTATCAAAACAACAGACCAATATAAATATATGAAGGCTGATCACACCGGTTTTGATAAAAGTCTTATAGAAAAAGACTGTATTAAGGCAATCAATGATTATAATTGTTCCGTTGTCGTCTCAGATTATCAAATTGTCACACGAACCGATGGCTTTACTGGGTTAGACATTCTGAACACCATATCTGATCATTATCCTCATCTGTTTATGGTTCTTTATTCCGGGGGGCAAATTCACAATGCCATCAAAAAAATGTATGATACATTGTCAGGGGAGATGCCTCAAAATGGGATAAAGATGAGCGATGCACAAATTCTTGGCACCATAAAGCAATTGGACAAGATTGCTTGTATAAATAACTTAATCAAAGGAAAAGGTTACGCAGAAACCGTTGTCAAATACATTCAAAGCTCACCTCCAATTTTGCAACAGCAACTGCTGTATCAAATGAAAGTTGATTATCCTGATATGACATTCCAATCTTGTTATCCTACATTTAATGGATGGAAACTCAAAGATATTGGCGAGCAAATAGAGAAGAGGACCCCTCAAGGATGCGATTTTCAGCAGGCTCTCATTGAGCAAGTGTTGTCATATCTAATTGAGATAAATCAAGAATGAATATGAAAAGTGTCATTTGTATATATCCCCAAGACAAATCCACGGATTTTCTATTGCCCGTTTATGAACAATTGGAACAAATGCCCAATTTTGTTGGATTTCGTTTTAATACAATTACCTCCCCGCAAACGAAAGAGCTTTATTCTTCAACGAACTTCGACAAAGAATCATTGTTGGTTTTTCTTGGACATGGTGCTAGCAATAGACTTTATGGAAGCGTAGATGAAAAAGGCACGAAACAAGAATTGTTCAACAAAGACAACACAGACCATATTAGAAATCTGGATTTTTTCTGCATTGCTTGTCGGTCAAACGAATTTGCCCACAATCACTTTCAGAATTACATTGGCTTCGGTGATATAACAAGTGATTTCTCCGAAATTGAAGCTGAACGAAATCTTGGGGATTCCCACTATATGAATTGGGCAACAGAGGAAGACCTCTCAGTCTTTCAGCAAGAGTTCACAGGAGCTATAGTAGATGCCATCAGATTGACGAATTGCAAAAGTTTGTCGTCTATATATAAGATGCTGAAATTATGCTTTAACAAACGAATTGCAACACTTCTCGTGAATAAAAACATTTCAAATTATAGACATATTGCCGATATGTTTTTTGATGTTACGAATGACATTGAATGTAACCATATCCATAATACTAGAATTAATGAGTGAGATATGCCTTCAAAAAAGAAATATACATTTATAGACTTGTTTGCGGGGTGCGGGGGACTTAGCTTGGGATTGGAACAAGCAGGGTTTAGCCTTTGCTTTGTAAATGAGATAGTGGAACAATTTGCACATACACATAAGGTAAATCATAATCTTAGCGATGACCATTATTACATTGGAGACATTGCAATGCTCAATAAGGACATCGGAAAGTATTGCAGATTCTTTAAAAATGTTACACTTGTTTGTGGCGGCCCTCCTTGTCAAGGTTTTTCAATGGCGAATCGTCAAAGACTCATAGATGATCCTCGGAACAGTTTATACAAACAGTATTTGATTTTTCTCAATCATATTCGGCCCAAATTCTTCATTATGGAGAATGTGAAAGGCATGATGAACAAGTTTGACGAAATTATTCAGAACTTCAACGACTATCTTGGTGATGAATATCAATATGATTATGCGATTCTAAAAGCTCAAGATTTTGGAGTTCCCCAGAATCGAGAACGCTTTATTATGATAGGAAATCGAATAGGTATTTCTCCCAAGAGAATATTTGCAGAAATTGGGAAACACAAAAGACAACCTTATGTTCTACGAGATGCATTATTAGGGCTACCTCACTTAGAACCTAGAAAACAAAAGGGTGCTAAGGATATCGAGAATATTGAATCGGGTTTTACAGAAAGAGATTTTGAATACATAAAGAATAGTTTCTACGACTTCATAAATGACGGACGTGAAATACACAAACTTTACAATCACAAAAACAGATACAACAATCCTCGCGATATAGAGATATATAGGAGACTCCCTCAAGGTGCCAACTCGCTTCACGAGTCAATAGCTGACATAATGCCCTATAAACGGCGTAATGATATTTTCAAAGACAAGTACTTCAAGTTAGATGAAACCCAAATATGCAAGACCATCACTTCCCATATGAAGTTTGATTGCAACATGTATATTCATCCCTGGGAAGCTCGTGGTTTAAGCCCAAGAGAGGCGGCACGTATTCAAACATTCCCCGATGATTATATTTTCACCGGAGCTCAGAATTTATGGTACGCACAGATTGGTAATGCAGTGCCTGTCAAACTTGCTAAAGCCATAGGAGACGGCATAATGAAATTCGCATGAATCATGTAGAGCTATTTGCAGGAGTTGGAGGCTTTAGGCGAGCAATGGATCTCATCTCAAAAGATTTAAGTCTACCTATTCAAACTGTGGCCTATTCGGAAATCGAGCAGAAAGCCATCGATACATACAATGCCAATTACGACACAAAAGGCGAGTTGGCAATGGGAGATATTGTAGCGTTTGTGAAAGACAAACACGCTATGAAAAAACTTCCCAAATACGATCTGCTATCAGGAGGTTTTCCCTGCCAAACATTTAGTATGATGGGAAACCAAGAGGGATTTGATGAAGAAAGAGGACAAATGTTTTTCCGTATTATGGATATGATTAATGAGAGGCATCCCCGATTTGTCCTATTAGAAAACGTGAAGAATTTAATGAACCATGATAAAGGGAACACAATCTCCGTTATCAAGAGTGAGCTTGAGAATGCGGGATACACTGTCAAAATGGATGTATTCAATTCCAATGATTTTGGCCTTCCTCAAAAACGCAATAGAACCATCATTTTTGCAAGGAGAAAAAGATTAGGTCAGTTTGAGTTCTCGTCCGAACTAGTAAAAAGAGAATTTGATAGAATAAAACGGAAAGAATGTTCTTTATTGATTTACGATTCTGTCATTGAAGTTCTGGATAAGCAAGTAGATGTGAAATATTACCTTTCAGACAGGATTAAACCTACACTATTAAGCGATGGGAGTGCGGGATTTAGATCAAAATCAGAAATTGATCAGATTATTGCTCGCCCATTAACTGCCACCATGCACAAGATGCATAGGGCCTGTCAAGACAACTATTATAGCGACTTGTTTATTCAATCAAAAGGTGCAGATAGACCTTCAGAAAGGATGACGAAAGCACAACTTGCAAGAATATCAATACGAAAACTCACCCCGAAAGAAGCATTTATGCTACAAGGATTTCCAAAAGATTTCGCTACAAAAGCAAGTAAGGCAAAGGTTGCTGATGGCACAATGTATAAACAAGCTGGTAACGCTGTAAGTGTGAATACAATTTATGCTGTACTTTATTATTTGATTAAGAATAATATTATTTCATAATTATGATTATTAAACGTATACATTCGCAAGACGCACACTACAAGTTCTCTCCGAAAAAATCTGGAGAGACAAGTCTTAATCTTTCAAATGATATATTTCAGCTTATTGCTCCAGAACTATCAAAGGGAGAAGAGAAACCGGTATCGTTTACATTGTTACGCTCTGATTACTTAAAGGCACTCAGTGTAATAATAAACCATTCTCCACTTTATGTTACCTCCTCTACAACAGCGACAGAAGTGACATCTGACCCCAACGTTTTTATTAAAGACTTTCAATCAATTTGCACTTTTTTTGGTCCAAATGAGAGAAATACATACACTGTTAATTTACTATATCGTTCGGACGGTCGAATATATTTAAACTCATTAGAGGATAAAAATAGCAAATTCAATATACGACATTTCCTTGTAGAAGAAACGTCATCATTAGAGTTCGAAAAAAATGGAGATGATATATTCGTTAGATTAAGATTTGATTCTACAACACAAAATAAAAAAGAATCAACACCACAATTGATAGTAAGTAATAAAAAACTCACATCATTTGTATTGTCTTCAATTCGACATTTTAACAAGATTGATAAGTTGGATTCAATTGTCCCCTTTACAAGCCCTACCTCACCTATTAAAGTAAGTAAGACTAATTTGTTTTCTTTAACTGGGATGTTTTTGGAATCAACCATTGATGATGTTAAAGAAAGAAATTCTGATCACATACGGTGGTTTGAAAACGTATTCAAATTAGGGGAGCGAAACGTTTTCTTAAGCACTCAATGGAACTCCCAAGGGGATTATCAATTGACCCTTGATGATTTAATCAAAATGATACGAACCTGTTATGGAGAAAAATACTTCTATAAAACAGGCCCTAATGGAGAACACCAACTGTATTATAATGATACTAATCATCAACAAACGGCCATGGGTATAGAAAAGATTCTCCCCTATCTCACCGCCTTGCGGACGAAGCCATTTATGTTGCTGGCGGGAATCTCGGGGACGGGAAAGAGCAGGATTGTGAGAAAGCTGGCACAGGCGACCTCCACACAGCATTATGCTAACGAAAGTGACCGCTGGGATGACAACCGACCGGAGAACTTCGAGCTGATTCAGGTGAAACCGAACTGGCACAACTCTATGGATGTGGTGGGATTCTACTCCAACATCTCGAAGAAATATGAGTTCACACCCTTTGTAGAGTTTATCGTAAAAGCCTGGCAGCACAAGGACACGCCATACTTCCTCTGCCTCGATGAGATGAACCTCGCTCCTGTGGAAGAATATTTTGCCGAATTCCTCAGCGCCATAGAATCACGCTCTAACGACAGCGAAGGCAACTATATTACAGACCCCATTATCAAACCTTTTAAGGACTTTGGCAAAAATGATATAGGAGAAGATATCGGTAAAAATATGCTGAAGCACTTATTTGGTGAGGCCGACCCCATCGACAAGAATCCGCTGGCGGTGCAGTTCTATGAGAAAGGTCTCACCCTCCCACCAAACTTAATGGTGATGGGTACGGTGAATATGGATGAGACGACCTTCTCGTTCTCTCGCAAGGTGCTCGATCGTGCTATGTCGGTGGAGATGAACGAAGTGGACTACGACAAGTTCTTGTCGGGCGAGACCGAAGCCTTCCCGTTGCTGACTGACTTCAACGCACTGCTGGTGAACCGTCCGCAGAAAGCCTCGGAGGTGAAGGACGACATCGACAGCGCAAAAGTGGTGGAATATCTGAAAGATGTAAACGCCCTATTGGAAGATACACCCTTCAAGTTGGGCTATCGTGCCGCAAATGAGGCGATGCTGTATGTGGCCGCCAATAAGGAGTTGGTTGGAGAGAAGTTCTCATTGCCGACCGCATTGGATGAGCTCACACTGATGAAGATACTTTCACGCATCGAGGGCGACGACCAGCGCCTGGGCATTGACGAAAACGACCCGCGCATCGCCGCCGCCCATATCACCGCCGACACTGATGGCGACCCTCTCAATCTGCTGACCTGTCTGCGTGCTATCGTCCGCAACCACTTGGGCAACGACACCCAAACGGAGAAGAAGATTGCATCTATGTGCCGCACCCTTGATCGTGAACATTTCGTTTCCTACTGGGGCTGATGTCGACCGACGGCAACATATTCAATTTCGAGGTATGGAACGATGATGTCCGCCTCCGCTTCTCGTGCGACATGACACTTGACCGCATAAGGAAGGCTGTGGAGAACCTCCGTGTGCAGCGGGGCGACGAGAAACTGACGGCGGAATTCATCACCACACAGCCCGGTACCCACTTTGCTTTCGCTGGTCACGAAAGCAGCTTGCAGCAACTCAGGCGCGAGGCCGTCTTCTTTGAGAACACACATTATCCTATCCTTATAAAAGGCAGCGACGGCGTGAGCGATATGTCGCTGCGGTTCTCCAATGTAACGAAAGACCATCAGTTGAGCAGCGACAAGAACCTGCTGTTTGGTGCTGTCACCTTCGGCAACCAGGTGGGCAAGACCGACATCTGCCTGGATTACTGCAAAGATGGCAAGCCAAAAAGTCTGCGCTTCTCCACCGAGGTGCTGAGCTACAAGATGGATTACCGTTCGGATATGAAGTGGATTATCCGTGACATCGAGCAGGAATACAGTATGCTCTCGTTTGCCTTTATGCGCGAGACCTATCTGAACTTCCGTACGCAAGCAGGTGACTCGACCGACCTGATATGGTGGCAGATATTCCAGTCGTGCTTCTCTGACATCACCCGAGCCTGTCGTCAGATTATCAACTCTCCCAAAAGAAAGCTACAGGAGCGTTTCGCTTATGAACGCGCCGATAGGCTACGATGGCTCGACAACGAACTTGAAAACGAATATCGCGAGTTTGAGAACGACCCGAGCCACCGCTACCGCACACGCGAATTGTGCCACACCAACGACACCATAGAGAACCGCTTCCTGAAATTCGTTATGCGAGAGACGCTGCAACGGTTCTCTATTGTAAGTCAGCATATACGAAATACCGTCTCAAGGTCAAAGCGGCTGGAGTCGCAGCTGACCGAAATGAGTGAGGAGCTGCATCGCCTGAACAGCCATCCATTCTTCCGCACTATTGGAACATTCAAGGGCTTCTCGCAGGAGTCGCTCGTGATGAAGAAATCGACACATTACCGCACCATCTATCAGAAATGGATAGAACTGATGTGCGGCTACGAACTGGAAGAGGGCGTGAATAAACTGGAGACTAAGGACATCGCCACGCTTTACGAGATCTGGTGTTTCTTGAAAGTGAAAAACATTGTTGCCGATATACTGAAAGACCGAGCGGCAGCCCAATACAAAGGAAGCAAGCTGACTCCACAGTTCGTCAGGGACCTCAGCTGGGGTACGCACTCCGAGGTGACTTTCCTGAAGACCGACGACAACGTGGAACTGGCCTCGGTGATGTACAATGCCCCTGTGAAAGAAGACAACGGGAAGGTGGAGTCGGCCATCAGTGGCACCACAACCTTCACCACCCAGCAGCGTCCCGACATTGTACTACGTCTGACCAAACGACAGAAAGGCATACAGTATACCTTCTTGTTTGATGCAAAATACCGCATCAACGACAGCCGTATTGACGACCTGGACGTGCCTCCAACGGATGCCATCGACCAAATGCACCGATATCGTGATGCCATATACTATATTGACCCCAACAACCAGAAACCCAAACGCGAGGTCATTGGAGGCTACGTGCTCTTCCCAGGCAGTTATACAAAGGAAGAATTCGAGCAGTCACACTATTATAAATCAATAAGAGAAATCGGTATTGGTGCCTTCCCTCTTAGGCCCTCGGAGGATATCCTCATCAACCCCAGCGACAGCGAACAGATGCTGCGGGCTCAAATTGAGGAGTGGCTCAACCGTAGACGGATGCAGAACTACTTGTATAAAAAAGTGGCTCCGCAGCACGGACTTGATTACCAAGACCCCGACGACGTGGTGCTGGTCAACTTTGCCAACCAAGAGAAGATGGCCAAGATGAAAGAACTTGGCCTGTGTTACCTGCGTACAGGTGAGGATGCTGGCGCCATAGTGCTACCGCCAAAGGCATTGAATGCCCGTTATGTAATGCTGCACAATGGCATAAACGGCACCTTGTTCAAACTAAAAAGCATAGGTCCTCGTTTCATGTCGAAAGAAACCCTGAAAAAGAAAGGCTTCGAGACTCTCGGTCATGACTACTATCTTGTCTACACTTTCGATACCACACAATCAAAAGACTACAACAATCTCTCCACCCTCGCTCGAGGCAAGCAAACCACAGCCCCATGGTTCGCCACCTGGGAAGAATTAATGAATAATGTCAATCAAAATGAACTACCAGAACAATTGTCCCATAAGGGGGCCGTTTAATTTGCCTGTAATTTGCCAGAGGCATGATGCGATTTCGGTCAAATGTATGTAATGCGTTGGTAAACAAGATTAGGTAAAATACATTCTAATTTGCTGGTAATTTGCCGGAGATATGAGTCGACTCCAAACCAATAGGCGTAATGTGCTGAAATACAATGTTAAGAATAATACTTTTAATTTGCTGGTAATTTGCTGGACAAGCAGAATCAAACAATTTCATTGTCAATAATGAATATCAAATTCATTATCTTATGACCGACACGATGACACCCGAGCAGCGGCACGTCTGTGTTTGTGCAGAGAGATGATGTCAGAGGTAAGATGTATAACAACGAAAACGAAGCTGGTTTGGCAGAAGATGTATGCTGAAATAAGTTTTATTTTGTCGGTTTGAAAAATGTTTGTATTTTTGCACTGCAAAAAAGGTCGAATGATGCTACTTTTTTTTCAGTAGAATTAGGTAAGACATAAGACAATGATAATACTAAGAGAGCAATATATCAGTGAGTTGCTGAGTAAAAGATGGAATGGGAAGGTGAAGATTGTCACCGGCATTCGTCGCTGCGGTAAGTCGTTCCTGCTTTTCAACCTCTACAAGGATTACCTGCTGAACGAAGGGGTGGAGAAGGATTGCTTCGTAGAACTGGCGCTGGACAAGAAGGCGCATACAAAGTACAGGAATCCCAACGAGTTGTACGACTATGTGCTCCGCAAGACGAATAACGACGAGAAGCGCTACTATGTGTTCATCGACGAAATCCAGCTGTCGTACAAGGTGAAAAACAAGGATGTGGACGAACGGCTGGTGCCCAAAGAGGATCGCGAACTGCTTTACACCACCTTCTACGACATATTGAACGATCTGATGGCGCACAAGAACCTCGACATCTATGTCACCGGCTCGAACTCGAAGATGCTTTCGAAGGACATTGTGACCAACTTCCGCGACCGAGGGTCTGAGATAAAAATCTACCCACTGTCTTTCAAGGAGTTTTACCCTGTGTCGGGAATGGAGAAGGCGGATGCACTGGAAGAATACCTGACCTACGGCGGGATGCCACTGGCAGTGATGGAGAAGGACGAGACGGAGAAGCGCAAGTACCTAAAGGGGCTCCACAAACGGGTTTACATTAAGGACATCGTGGAGCGCTACAAACTGAAGGACGACGAGGTGCTAGAAGCTCTGATTGACGCGCTGTCGTCGGCGGTGGGGTCGCTGACCAACCCGCACAACCTGGCCAATGCAGCGGGCACGCTGATGAAACGCAGTACCTCAGATAATACCATCAAGAACTATCTGGATTACCTGGAAGAGGCCTATCTCTTTGTGAGCGCACAGCGGTACGACATCAAGGGGAAGCGATACTTCGAGAACACACTGAAATATTATTCGATGGACACTGGGTTGCGCAACGCCAGGCTGAACTTTCGCCAACAGGAGAAATCGCACCTGATGGAGAACATAATCTTCATCGAACTCGTCCGCAGAGGATACAGCGTGGATGTGGGGGTGGTGGAGCTGACCCTCGTGAAGGACGGCAAAAGGCAGCAGTCGCAATACGAGATTGACTTCATCGTCAACACGGGGCGCGATAAGGTGTACATCCAGTCGGCGCTGAATGTGGACACCGAAACAAAGAAGAATCAAGAGACCTTCTCGTTGAGGAACTCGGGCGACTTCTTCCGCAAGATTGTCATCGTGGACGGCAACTCGAAACCCTGGACAGACGAGGACGGCATCATGTACATGGGTGTTATCCCATTCCTGCTGGGGGAGGCGGGGAGTATAATCTGACTTTTTCTTCCTATGACCGACACGATGACAGCGGAGCAGCGGCATAGGTGTATGTCGCAGATACACAGCAAGGGGACGAAGCCGGAACTGAAGGTGCGGCGGTGGCTGTGGAGTCATGGGTATCGGTATAGATTGAACGTCAAGAGTGTGCCTGGGAAGCTAGACATCGTGCTGCGGAGCTACCGGACGGCGATATTCGTGAACGGCTGTTTTTGGCATGGACACGGTGTGAGAATGAGTAAATGTGGGAATGCGTTAATGCGTGAGTGTGTGGAGAATTCGGCGTGCTGCAAGATTCCGACGACGAACAGGGAGTTCTGGGTCGCCAAAATCCGCCGCAACCAGGAGCGCGACAGGGAGAACTACCGTGTGCTTCAGGAGAACGGATGGCAGGTGATTGTGGTGTGGGAATGCCAGCTGACGCCGAAGAAGTTGGAGCACACGATGCGCGAGGTGGCGGTGCTGCTCGAAGATAATATTCTGTTACCCTACCGCCACAAACCGGTTCCTTACACCACAGAAGAAGAGGGCCAGTTGCCTATGGCCGCCGAGGATTAAAGATTCCACAGGTATTCTTTCAAAGGCACCTTGCCAGAAGGGGTGAGGTGGACACCTTCAGATTCCAGCAGCGAAGTCTGCTCGAGATAGTGCGGGGCGAGACGGCCGGAGGCGTTGACGACGCGGTGGCAGGGGAGGTCGGCATCGGGGGCTCCACGCATGATGCGGCCCACCAGGCGCGCATGATTGGGCCAGCCGCATAAGGCGGCAATACGGCCATAGGTGAGCACTCGCCCGCACGGAATCTGGCGGACGATGTCATAGACCTCGGCACGAAGGGTGGCCTCGCTCGGCTGTGCAGCTGCATTCACCATGACAGGATAACTTGTAATGCTGCAAATTATTGTCCCGCTACTCGTCGCGGCAGGGCATTCGGTGGGTGGTGTTCCCATTCAGTGGTGTGCCGTCGGCTCGGCTGATAACCAAGGCTTTCGCAATTAGGATATAAAAGATTTGGCCAATCCGTCGAAAAGTGGTATTTTTGCACCCTGAATAGTTGAGACAGAATGGCGAAACGCTGAGGAGACTGAATATAAACAATACTATCCAAACAATAGAACAATGAAGAAAACTCTACTGGCTTTTGTTGTATGCACGTTGTGCATGAACCTCACGGCCCAAGACCTGGACACCGTACCCTACTATCTTGACAACCTGATGCCCGACGCTGGCGTCTACCTGCCGGCACCGCCCGACACCAGCAGCATGCTCTTTATCGACGACTTCCAGCAGTGGATATGGGGGAAGTCGATGCGTGCCACGCCACGCGGCCAGCGTGCCAGCTGGGAGTCGGAATACAGCGTCAGCCGCATGTGCCAGATCTATAGCGAAGCCATGGGCTTCACCATCAGCAAGGAGGCCACACCGGCCATCTACCGGCTGGTGTCGCGCGGCCAGAAGACCGCAGCACAGGCCGTCGACAGGGCCAAAGCGCGGTATATGCGTATCCGCCCGTTTGCCCGCATGAACGAGCATGTGGCCGGTGCCTTCGACGACGAGGAGCACCTGCGCGGCAATGGTTCCTATCCGTCGGGCCATACCTCGCTGGGGTGGACCACGGCGCTGATACTGGCACAGATGGCACCCGAGCAGCAGGACACCATCCTGCGTCGCGGATGGGAATACGGCGAGAGCCGTGTCATCGTGGGTGCCCATTGGCAGAGCGACGTCGACGCAGCCCGTCTGGCGGCCAGCAGCTGTGTGGCTCGCCTGCAGGCAAGTCCCGAATACCGTTCCGACCTCGCCGCCGCACGTACCGAATACCTGCTGTGGCACGGCACAGCACCGGCCAACGTGCCCTATCCCAACAGTCGCCGCATCCTGCCGCCACCCATCGACACGGCATCCTACCGCTACCAGGGCGACGTAGCCGCTCACTGGCTTGCCCGAAGCCTGCGCGACACCCCGCGCGGCACGCAGGCCTTGATCGACCATTCGAAACATGTGGAAGATTTCTTGAACCAGTTCTCCGACTGTCTCGATATGCCGCTCGACACCACCGTGGCGCCCAACATCACGGCCTATCTGACCCATGTGTACACGACGCTGCGCACCGAGTCGCGACGCCTGAAGAACAGCGGCTTCCGCCGCCGTCCCTACGCCCAGCTGGGCGACGGATCGATGATTCCCGAGGAGGAGGAAGAAGAGTCCACCGACTCGTCCTACCCCTCCACCCATTCCACCCTGGGATGGGGAATGGCGCTGGCCATGGTGCAGCTGACCCCCGACAGCATGAACGCCATCCTCGAGCGCGGCTTTGAGTACGGCTACAGTCGCGTCATCGCAGGCTACCATTGGGCCTCCGACGTGCAGGCCGCACGTCTGCTGGCCTCCTACACCTTCGTCCGCATGCAGCGCGAGCCGGAATTCCAGACGCTGGCCGCCGCCGCCCGCAACGAATACGCCGCCCTGCGTGGATATACCGGCATAGCTTCCGTCGACAACACTCCCTCCGCCACCCTTACGCGTAGCGGGGACAACATTGTGCTGACCTTCGCAAATGGACAGGAGTCCGGTGTGCTCAACATCTACTCGGTCGACGGCAAGGTACTCCGCAGCATGACCGTGAACAGCAACACCTCCACCAGCCTCGCAGGGTTGCCGCATGGCACCTATATCGCCACCTTCACCGGCCGCACCTCCTTCGTCAGCCTCAAAACCACGAAGTAATATACCTGAAAGCGAATCCCCCAAATCATCATGAAACACCATCGGATCAAAATCTGGCTGCTTATCGCCTTGCTGGCGATTGCCAGCACGACGGCACTGGCGGCGTGCAGCGACAAGGAGGACACCCTTGCGGGGAGGCCCACCGTCGAACGCATCGAGCAGCGGGGCACGCTGCTCGTCGGCACCACGGGCGACTACCGTCCGCTGTCGTTCCGCGAGCCGGAGACAGGCCTCTACTGGGGCTTCGCCATCGAGCTGGCCGAGGCCATGGCCAAGCGGATGGGCGTGGCGGTGGAGTTCGTACCCACCTCGTGGCCCACGCTGTCCGCCGACGTGCAGGCCGAGCCGCAGCTGTTCGACATGGCCATGGGCGGCATCACCATCACCGAGGCGCGCTGCGCCACGATGCTAATGAGCGAAGGCTACCTGGCCAACGGCAAGACCATCCTCTGCCGCACGGAGGACACCGTCCGCTTCCGCTCGCTGGAGGACATCGACCGCGAGGAGGTGCGCGTGATGGTCAACCCCGGCGGCCTCAACGAGCAGTTCGCCCGCCAGCACCTCACCCACGCCACCCTCATCGTACACCCCAACAACGAGGAGATACCCTCGCTCATCGCCGAGGGCGAAGCCGACGTGATGATCACCGAGATCACCGAAGCCCCCTACTATGTGCAGAGCGACCCGCGCCTGGCGGCGCCCCTGCTCGACGCGCCCTTCACCCACGGCGAGATCGGCGTGCTGATGCGTCAGGGGCAGGACGACCTGCTTGCCCTCGTCAACAGCCTCATCCGCCAGATGAAGTCCGACGGCACCCTCCGTCAACTGACCGAGAAGTACGGATTGGTGTACGCCTACTGAAAAACAGAAACCAAGACCCACGAAATACTGCAACAGCAATGACCGACACCATGACACCCGAGCAGCGGCATAGGTGCATGTCGCACATACGCAGCAAGGCCACGAAGCCGGAGCTGCTGGTGCGGCAATGGCTGTGGAACCACGGGTATCGGTACCGGTTGAATGTCAAGAGTGTGCCCGGCAAGCCGGACATAGTGTTGCGGTCCTACCGCACGGCGATATTTGTGAACGGATGTTTCTGGCATGGGCACGGCCTCACCCCCAACCCCTATCCTGCAATAGAAGGGAGTTACTTCTCGGGAAACTCGGCGTGCTGCAAGATTCCGACGACAAACCGCGAGTTCTGGGTCGCCAAAATACGTCGCAACCAGGAGCGCGACCAAGAAAACTACCGCGTGCTGCAGGAGAACGGATGGCACGTGATAGTCATCTGGGAGTGCCAGCTGACGGCCAAGAAGCTGGAACATACCATGCGTGAGGTGGCGTTGCTGCTCGAGGAGAACATGCTTTCGCTCTACAAAAAGCATGCGTCCAACCCCTATACCACGGCGGAGGACGAGCCGTTGCCTATGGCCGCCGAGGATGGGACGACGTACGGTTGTCGCTGATTATTTTTGGCGGAGGAGGGTAGTGGCCTGTTTGCCGCAGCGGAGAATGTAGGCACCGTAGGGGAGGGATGAGAGGTCGAACTGCGTGAGGCCATGGGCGCTGCGACGGAGCAGGGGGTGTCCTTGCAGGTCGCAGATTTCCACTTCGCCGTCGGCCTCGACGGTGATAATATCGGATGCAGGATTTGGATACACAGACAGTGTCGGCAGTGTAGCCACGTCGGTGATGCCGACGGAGGACTGGCTGTTGGTGAGTGTGACGTTGTAGTGGCGCACGGTGGTGCCGTCCTCGGCGGTGACGGTGATGTTGACAAGTACGGTGCTGTCGTTGAGGGTTTGCCGCTCGATAGAGACTGTGGCATCGTCGACTTCGGTGGTGGCGGTCACTTCGGCATCGAGGTCGTCGACATGCAGGCTATAGGCCAACACACCTTTGTTGAAATTGGCGATGGGGTTACCGGCAACACTTATGCCGGTGAGCCATGCACTGTAGATAAACTCGATGTCGTCGACCGACAGCGAGTCGTCGGCGCTGCCGCTGCCTGGAATGGCGTTGGTGGTGAGGTTGAAGAGAATGTAGTTGGCGGTGCTATTGCCCGAATATTCGAAAGGCACTTTGGCTTGTTGCCATTCCATCGTGTTGGCCGAGGTGCTGGTGCGGTAGAAGCTGGCGACCGCCTTGCCGCAGTAGAGGTCGGCGTTGTTCTCGTCGTTAGGCGAACGGAAGTCGTTGTCGCCATGGATGATGGCCGATAGCTGTGCTTTTGAGTACGATTCGCTGGCGTAGAAGCTCACCCAGACATACATCGAATCGGGGGTGCCGGAAAAGGGGTGGCAGTGGTCGCTGTTTGTACGCTGGGTGTAGTTGTAGTTGTTGCTGCTCGAGGCCGACATTGCGCCTGCGTGCACGCGGCCGGTGGTCATGTTGCCATTGGCCTTGATGCCGATAATGGAACGCGTGTAGATGGTCAGGTAGTAGGAACCTGTCGAGCCGGGACGACCACCGTTGCGACGGTAGTGCTGCGGTGTGGAGGCAAGTGCTGAGAAACTGCCGTCAGAGGAGGCGAAAGAGTTCCAATAGGCTGGTTCGGTGGTATTTCCGCCGTCCCATTGCTCAAAACTGGGGTTGGAAAGCTGATACTGTGCCACGGCCACGGCTGCGGCGGCCATCATCAAGGTAATGGATAAAAGTTTTTTCATGTAGGTAACGAATTAATGATATGGGCAATAACGCACCAGGCTTCGAAATATTGTTCACCACATAGTGCGGACTTCGGGCCGGGAAACATTTTATTTGGCCATATCACCGAAAATACGTACTTTTGCATCGAAACATGAAACATTCACTACGATGAAGAAAAAGCTATTTATGAATGTGTTAATGCGTAAAAGCGTTAGTGCGTTAGTTTTTTTGCTGGTGCCATTGATGGCAATGGGTCAAGTCAATACCAAAGAGAGTTGCACCTCGATAATGGTGGGTAAGCGTGCGTCGACTGACGGCAGTGTCATCACTTCGCACACCTGCGACGGCCGCTACCGCACGTGGATGACTGTCGAACCGGCTGCAAACCACAAGAAAGGTGACAAGCATTTAGTGAAGAAAGGGACGATGCACACCGTCTCGCCGAGCGATACTACGGGTGTGCGTGTGGTCGGCAGCATCAGCGAGGTGGAGCACACCTATGCCTACCTCAACACTTCGTATCCCTGCCTTAACGAGAAGCAGCTGGCTATTGGCGAGAGCACTTTCGGCGGCCCCGACACGTTGGAAAACCCCGATGCCATGTTCCTGATCGAGGAGTTGGAGCGCATTGCCCTGCAGCGCTGCACCACGGCTCGTGATGCCATACGGCTTATCGGCAAGCTCGTGGCCAAGTATGGCTATGCTGACGGTGGCGAGTGCATCACCATTGCCGACCGCCGCGAGGTGTGGCAGATGGAGATAATCGGTTGCGGCCGCAACCAGATTGGTGGCGTGTGGGTAGCCCAGCGCGTACCCGACGACCATATCGCTGTGAGCTGCAACATACCGCGCATCGGCCGTCTGCAACGCAACAATCCAGAATACTTTATGTGTTCCGACAATGTGGAGGAGGTGGCCAAGAAGTACGGCCTCTGGGATGGCGAAGGTGACTTCGTTTTCTGGAAAGCCTACAACACCTCGTGGGCTAACGGCCGCAACTTCCGCGAACGTGAGTGGTTTATATTCAATGCATTAGCCCCATCGCAAGGATTCACTTACGACATGCCGGAGCTGCCCTTCTCGGTGAAACCCGACAACCCCGTCGATGTCACCGACGTGATGCGCTTGCTGCGCTCCACCTACGAGGGCACCGACATGGATATGTGCCGCAACCTGAAGGTGGTGGTGAACCGCAAACGCGACGACGGCAGCACCTACAAGGATACTGTCACCAGTCCTGTGGCCAACCCGTGGCTCACCGGCACCATGCAGCAAACCCTCAACATGATTGCTCCTGGTACCATCGACTTCAAACGCACTGTCAGCGTGGCTTGGTG
This sequence comes from Bacteroidales bacterium, assembly GCA_017448185.1. Classification (GTDB taxonomy): domain Bacteria; phylum Bacteroidota; class Bacteroidia; order Bacteroidales; family P3; genus Colimorpha. Next base: position 3,263 of record JAFSLX010000068.1, on the reverse strand, counting down.
CTCGTACAGCTTTGTGGCCCAGTTGCGCGACTGGCTGCCCGACGCGGTGGGCGGTGTGTGCTGGATGGCCGTCGACAACCCCGGCCAGAGCCCCCGCATCCCCATCTTCTGCGGCACCACCGAGCTGCCCGAAGCCTTTAAGCACTGCGGACAGAAATATTATGACGAGAACGCCATCTTGTGGCAGTATCGCCGTGCCAACAAGCTGGCCACCGTGGCCTGGCAGCGCACCAAGAAGCAGCACATGAACGCTGTGCTGCACCACGAGGGCACCGCCTTCAGCGGTCTCAAGGCGTTGGAGGACAATGTGAAAGCCAGTCCGAAAAAAGCCCCCAAACTGCTCAACGCCTACACGCAGCAGATTTACGACAACACCGTCGCCGCGTGGCGACAGCTTGAGGCCGAATATTGGCAAATGTTCGGAATGGGATTCTAAAGCAGGAAAGCAATCTCTTTTATAGCGCAGCTGAGCCGACGGCCGTCGGCCGCAGTCAGCTGCAGGTGGCCATACCGGTCGATGCCGGTGATGGTGGCTGTAATCTCTTCCCCCTCATACAGATACCGTGCTTCGACGTTGCGGTTCATCAGCAGTGCGAGGTAATCTGGCGTGGGGTCGATGCCATGTCGCAGGTCGGCGTAGCGTGCCTCAATATGCTGCATCAACTGCATCAGCAACGACTCGAGGTCGTAGGTGCGGCCCATAAGTAAGGCGAGCGAGGTGGGGTTGGGCACCCAGTCGGGGAATTCCACCTGATTGACATTGAGCCCGATGCCGCAGATGGCAGTGTTGATGCAGTCGCCGCTCAAACGGGTGCTGATAAGTGTACCGCAGACTTTCTTTCCATCGACGTATATGTCGTTGGGCCACTTGATACGAATGGTACGCAGTGCGTTGAGCGCCGAAAGCGTGTCGGTCAAGGCCAGCGAGAGGGCCTGGGTGAGGCGGAACTGGTCGGCGGCGGGCAGGAAGTCGGGCTTCAGCACAAGGCTGAAGGTCAGGTTCTCTCCCGGGGCGCTTGCCCAGTGGTTGCCCCGCTGCCCGATGCCGGCGGTCTGTTCGAGGGCCCAAAAGCAGGTGAAGTCCTCCACCTCAGCGAGGTCGAGGGCTTCACAATACTTGTTAGTCGACTCCAGCGAGTCAAACTTCTCGATTTTCAAGTTCGGTTTTCGGTTAAATCGACATGATTTCCTTCTCCTTGGCGGCGTAAATCTTGTCGCATTCGGCGATGTTCTTGTCGGTGATGTCCTGCAGCTCTTTTTCAACCTGCTTCACCTCGTCTTCGGGCACCGATTTGTCTTTCAGTTTCTTTACCTTGTCCATCACGTTGCGGCGCACGTTGCGGATGTTCACCTTCGAGTTCTCGATTTCGGTCTTGGCGGCTTTGCAGAGCTCTTTACGGCGTTCCTCGGTCAGCGGCGGGATGGTGATGCGCAGCAGGTCGCCTTCGTGGCGCGGGGTGAAGCCGAGGTTGGCATCGAGGATGGCCTTGTTGATGGCTCCCACGAGGGTCTTCTCCCAGGGCTGGATGACGATGCTGCGGGCATCGGGAGTGTTGATATTGGCCACCTGGCTGATTTCGGTCATCGTGCCGTAGTAGTCAACCTTCACACCGTCGAGCATGCCGGGATTGGCTTTGCCGGCACGGATTTTGGCCAGTTCCTTGTCGAGGAAGGCAAGGGCGCTTTTCATGCTGTTTTTTGCCTCGTCGAGGCAGGCTTTCGATAGGTCGTTCATATCTTTAAGTTTTAAGTTTTCAGCTAACCAAGGTACCCACCTCTTCGCCTTCCACCACGCGGGTCAGGTTGCCGGGACGGTTCATGTCGAAGACATAGATGGGCAGGTTGTTGCTCTCGGCGAGGGCGAAAGCGGTGAGGTCCATGATTTTCAATTTCTTGTCGAGCGCCTCGTGGAAACTCAGCCGCTGGTACTTGGTGGCGGTGGGGTCCTTCTCGGGGTCGGCCGTGTATACTCCGTCGACGCGGGTGCCCTTCAGGATGACATCGGCCTCGATTTCGATGGCGCGGAGCGTCGACGCGGTGTCGGTGGTGAAGAAGGGGTTGCCGGTGCCCCCGCCGATGATGACCACGCGGCCCTGCTGCATGGCCTCGATGGCACGCCGACGGCTCATCTCCTTGCAGATAGGCTCGATGGCCAGGCCCGAGAGCAGTTCGGTCTTGATGCCCTGCTTCTCGAGTTCGGCCTGCAGCGCCATGCTGTTGATCAGCGTGGCCAGCATGCCCATATAGTCGCCCTGCACACGGTCCATGCCCTGTGCGGCGCCGCTCAGGCCGCGGAAGATGTTGCCGCCACCGATGACGATGGACACTTCGCAACCGCGTTCGACCACCGCCTTCACGTCGGCGGCATATTGCGTAAGCATGTCGGGCGAGATGCCGTAACTTTGGCTGCCCATAAGCGACTCTCCACTCAGTTTGAGGAGTATACGTTTGAATTTCATGGTGTCTAAATTATTATTTCTTAATTGTTTGTGTCGGTTTTAACCATTACTTTGAGACAACGAAGTTAGGAAAAAATGTGCAAACCGCGAAAAAAAAATGCTTTTTTCGTAGTAAATAATGTGTCAGCTTCTCTGTAAAAGGCCGATAACCAGGTGGTATGTTGCTTCTTCCAGTTGTCTTCCACTGCCGATGTTCAGTCGTTGTTCAGTCAAACACTGAACAACGACTGAACAACGACTGAACAACGGCAGAACAACGGGACGACAGGCTGCCTGCAGCCACTATTACCCATAAATTATTATTACGTTATGTTTCAATATTTTGCATTAATAAGTTGAATTTGCAGAATGTTAAAAGTTGTTAAAATGGCACCACCGTGAAACATTTCGACACTTTTTGGTATATTATATAAGTGTAAGCTTTTTTTTCGAAGGCATAAAAGGCGATGTTCGAACCGGGTCAGAAATACTCGCGATGGCAATCCGTTGTCAAGCGCCACCAGAAACAAATCAGGGTGGATGTAAACCGGATGCAATATCATAAAAAATGTTAAAATTAAAAGTGCAAACATCAGAATATCAATATGAAAAGAAAAAAGTTGGAATTTTTTTTACGGCAGGAGTCTAATTTTGGCTTTTCGATGCACCTGATATAGCAGGACAGTGTCTTAACCTGAAAAAAGTTGACACTTTTGGGAGCAATACCAGAAGCTAAAATGAGACAAAAGACACAGACACGTCAGGTGTACAATGAAGAACTCGGACGTTACGAGTGGAAAGAGGTCGAGACAGACAAGTATGTTT
>JAFSLX010000067.1 GCA_017448185.1 Bacteroidales bacterium | reverse complement strand
AGTCGTTGTTCAGTGTTTGACTGAACAACGACTGGGCAACGACCGAACAGCGACCGGCCATAAGGCAGGCCTGAAAGGTTATTGTTGATGGTTGGAAAGGCTTTTTTTCAGGAGAAGGGAACGGTCAGGTTAAAATTATTTTGATTATTTTCTCAGCTGCATGACCGTCACCGAATTGGGTGGGAGCTGTCGGGGTGGTGTTCCATAAAAGCTTGGCTGCCTCCACAATCCGCTCTGGGACGGCATCGGCAAGAGCGGCCGCACCGCAGGCAACAATCTCTTTCCATTCGGTCTCAGGACGTAGGATGACGCATGGTCGGCCGCAAAAGTAGGCCTCTTTCTGCAATCCACCGCTGTCGGTCAGCACCAGCTCCGCCTTCTGCAAAGCATGAAGTGTTTCGAGGTAGGAGAGGGGTTCGGTTGGCACAATGTGCCGGCAAGTCTCCATTCCGCCAAGGCTGTCGATGGCTTTTCGCGTGCGTGGGTGCAATGGCATGAGGACTGGGATATTGTATTGTGAGCCTATGTTGTTGAGTGCTGATAGTATGTGTTTTAACCGCTCTGGATTGTCTGTGTTGAAGTCGCGGTGCACGGTGGCGAGGAGGAAACGCGAATCCTGTATTTTGAGTTTTGTTTTTTTGAGTGCAACAGGTGAGTAGTAATGTACATTGTCTAACATCACGTCGCCGCTGAAGACTATTTTCCCGTCTGCAATTCCTTCGTTCCGTAGGTTTTGCACTGCAGTCTGGGTTGGGGCAAAAAGAAGAGACGAGGCATGGTCGGTCAACACTCGGTTCAATTCTTCGGGCATGGCCCGGTTGAACGAACGCAGTCCGGCTTCAACATGGTATACAGGCAGTTGGAGTTTCGCAGCCGCCAGTGCTCCTGCAAGGGTTGAATTGGTGTCTCCATATACAAGCACGCCGTCGTAATGTTCTGATAGCAAGACTTCTTCGGTGCCTTTCAGCATGGCTGCTGTCTGTGCCCCATGGCTTCCGGAACCTACGCCGAGATTGTATCTGGGTTGCGGAATGTTCAGTTCGGTGAAGAACTGGCCCGACATGGCATCGTCGTAGTGTTGCCCGGTGTGCAGGATGTCTTCGGTAATCTCCGAAGGGTAAAAGTTTTTGATAGCATGGCTTATGGCTGCGGCTTTTATGAACTGGGGACGAGCACCGACAATGGTTAGGATTTTGTGCATACGATTAGTCTTTTTACTATGTTTTTTGTGTTCTGTAGTGCTGCTTCTTTTATCCATCCAAAGCCGAATGGCATCCACCGTTGGGGGTGGGTGTTGACGAGAAGGCAGTGTTTGTGGATTGGATGACCGGAATCGCGAAGTGCCCGAATGATGTCGTCGGTAGTGTGGAAAACGAGCCTTTCTTTTGTCCATTGTTCCTGATACTGTGGAACTTTGTCTCGTACACTCACTTTGTACCCATCCCACCGGCGACCAGTATCGGTGAGGTAAAGCGTTGTGGAGAAATCTGTATCCAGCATTGGTTCGTATTCAATCCCAAGGGTGTGAATATCGTGCTGATTCCAAATGTCTTGGCTGTTCCATTTCGACTTTGGGCTTCCGTGGGCGCAGGCGGTTTGAATGGGAGCTGTTTTCCGCAGTTTTTCCAGATTGTGACAAAAGTCTTTGTAGGCGTCATCCATATTGCCATTGCAGGTTGTCAGGCTTTCGTAGTGGTAACCTGCAGTATGGCCCAAGGAAACAATCTGTTGTATTATTCTCTCATCGTAACTTTCGGGCACCGTCCGGAAGTAATAGGTGGCATGTAGCCCCATTTCGGTCTCCACATGGGCAACGCGGAGTGAAAAATCGGGCCGAAGGTCTACATCGTGTCTGATTCTAAAGTTGTTGTGCAGCTTGAGTGCACTTAGCAGTTCTCTGTATTTCTTAATGGTAAAGTCCATCAGATATCGAGTTGTTTGATCACTTTTGCCGGTACCCCGGCCGCAAGGCTATGTTGCGGAATGTCATGTGTTACCACGGCACCTGCGGCTATGATTGCCCCGTCGCCGATGGTGACACCTGGCAGAATGGTTACATTCACCCCAACCCATGCGTTACGTCCAATAATGGTCGGAGCAACAAACGATTCCACGCATTTGGAGTGATATTCCATGGGGGTGCTGTGCGCCAGCACATAGTCGTTGCCGGCAAGCGATGCACCGTCGCCGATATGTACGAAGTAGGGGTAAGGGTAGTCAATCGTGCAGCCGGGACCGATATGCACATGTTGCCCAATGTCGACGCCACGCCACCGTTGTAGTTTGATTCTGAGTCCATTCCAAGGGCACCGCAAGGCCCATTGGTTAAACAGATGGTCTTTTAAACGGATGAGGCCAAACCATATTACAGAATGATAGCCATGCACTTTGGCAGAGTGGCGGATGGTGTGCCACAATCCTTCTCGCCGATAGTAGGGCAGGGGTTGTCTTTTCTGTTCAAGATAGGGCTTCATGATTTTCTATGTAATTCAAAAAGAATGCGGTAGGGTCGACAAGTTCGTTGAGCATACGTTGCCGTTTTTGGCTCCACTCATATCGTAGAGCATCCTGTGGCTTTGAAAGTAATTGCCCGATTCTGTGGTACATTTCGTCGAAGCAGTCGGGGGTATAAGCGTAACAGAGGTCAAATCTTTTTTCCAGCATATTGGGTACAGAGAGCCGTCCGGCGAAGGTGTTGCATTTCAATGCAGGTACACCCAATATGGCCGCTTCGGAGGTCATGGTTTGGCTATCGCCGAGGAACATAGAGCTGTAGGCCATCAGCGAGTGTATGTCTTCGGGTGGCACAGGTAGCCGATATTGTTCAAATTCAGGTTCGATGGCTCTCTCTGAAGTAATGATAACACGTCCGTGAGGTTTCAATAATTCAACCAAGGCTTTCTTCTGCACCATCGTCAATCCTTGTTGTCCCACGTCGTGATGCCCTTTGAGCGCCACGAAACGCATGATGAAAAAACGCTCCCCGTTTTGAATACCAGCTCGTTGCAGTACGGATGGGTCGGGTGTGAAACGATGGGGATGGAGATAAGCAAGTTCATGTGTCCCTGCATAATATACAGCATGTTTAGTTTTTCGCCGTATGCAGTCGGGTGTAAAAACCACATTGCTTAGCGGATGTTCATATTTTACCGAAAGAGGTTCAACGGCATCGTCATCATCGTCGAAAACGAACGAACGCATCTTGGAGAGTTTCGACACATGACTCAGTACCAGACCGCTACTAAGACCCAGGCCGATATGGTTCTTGCGGACGAATCGTAGAATTTCAACGTCCTGGTGTGCCACTGTCAGTGCCTTTCCGAGCAGGGAGTCTTTCTTCCCTCCGAGATCCAGCCAAGGTTTCATTCCATAGTGTTCCATAAGGCGCTTGGCTACAGGAATATCCCTTACCGAATAGTAAATCCGGTGCCCCTTCCCCTCTAGCTCCTTGGCCACATTCCTCAGCAAATGAACGTGCCCTGGATGCCCTATATCAATCAGTATATTCATGTTTCCGGTTATTTGGACTTTTCTCGGTACATCACCCGTTGATAGAGCAACTTGATGTTCTTTCTCATATTTAGCAGCACGCTGTATCGAGAGAAGATGATCACGGGTACGAAAGCCAGAGTGGGAGCATATTTCTTTTTGTAGTGAGCAACTCCGCCGAGAATCAGGTCGTCAACCCCTTCATTGTGAAGGATACGCATAGCCTCCCACACCAGTAATTCATTAGGGCATAGATGCATATACTCTTCGAGCGATGCGGCGGTAAAGTAGGTGGCAGTACCAGACTGCGTGTATGCGAAGATACCAGAGGCTATTGAGATTCCACCAGGGGTTACCACTTCAAGCATCAGCACATTACGAGGAAACAGCGACCGGCAGAGTGCAAGAATGTTTTTGTAGCGTTGGCAGGGAAGCCCTTTGCTGTGTTTGCGCCGCATCATATCTTTCAGGTGTTGACTGTGGCGCTGTGCAAACGGGCCGATCTCTTCGGGTCTTTCCACCTGTTTCACAATCAGTCCCTCTTTACGTGCCTTGTTGATACAGTATTTGCACGACTTGTAGTGCAGGCTTTGCCACAGTTCAGTTTCAGATGGCCGCAAATCGATGGAATAGGTATATCGTGGATTGTAATGAATCGAAGCTGCATCAAGCGCGGGCAGTGCATTATCTTCCTCGGTGTTACGTAGTTGATAGTCGCATATTTGTAGATAGTCTGCCTTGTGGCTTTTGAATAGGTGTTGTGCCAGTTGTTGGTAGATACTTATTCGCTCACTCGGTGTGATTTCCTGTAGCATGCAGAGCCCTTGTGCGTAGGTTCCGGTTCCCATCGATGGTGCAATAACCACCCTGATACCCAACCAACGATGCGACCCTACAAAGTATCCAACAAGTTCTTCATTGTGGCGTACTTCTATTAGCAGGGTATGTACGCGCATCCGGTGCAGGTATTCGTCCCATTGTCGGGTGAAGAAGATGCTGCTATCCGGTGCCGCCATTAGGACATCCCATATGGCAGGTGAGGGTTTGACGGAGTGGAAGGTATAGGTCATTTATGCAGATATTTGAGAAGTGCAATGACTTTGCTGCCCATCCAGTAGATGGCAGGTCGGCATACATGCAGGTAACGGCCGTGCTCCACCAAGGTGCCACCGAATTGGGCTTTAAAGTCACGCACGCCATAATCTTCTTTTGGAGTCCCTGCCCCCATCATGTCATAGCGCTCGAAGCCGTTGTCTGCGGCATAGCGGATAGCAGCATAGTTGGCCATAATGGAGGGGTAAAGGTCGTGGTATTCTTTGTCGAGACCACAGCAGTACCAGGCGTATGCCACTTGTTGATACAGCATCAATATCAACTGTCCACCGATGACCTCTTTTTGTTGGTTCAGTACAAAAAAGTAATGGGCGAAAGGCGCATGTGCCAATTGCTCAAACATACAATAGGGTGGTAAGGGTTTGTGTATTTTATTGTGGTACAGGTCGGAAAGAATCTGGTAGAAAGCGGGCAAGAGAAGGGATTCGTTGCTTATTGTTGCACCGTTTTCGATTGCCCGGCGGATTCGTCTTCGACGACTTTTGTCAATCCGTTTGTCAACTTGATTAATGTCGGTAGTATCGATATGAAAGTTGTAGTGAGGCACATAGCTGAATCCACTTGCTTCAAAGATATTACGCCAGCGAGAATAATCGTTGAGGTTTCGAGTTTCTGTGTAGATGCATTGTTTTTTCAGCATCTGGATAGTTGCATTAAGCAATGTATGCAATGCCTCGTCAGAGATGTCGTCTGCTAATAGTGGGCCACCGTTGATGATTGCTCTTGAAGTGAGATGTCGTTTTATAGGTCCTCCGTCTTGTTGTAGTAAGCATAAAACCACCCCTTTTAGAATCTGGTTCTCCTCAACAGCAATGACTTTGACTTTGTAGAGATTCAGGGTGGAATAGAAGTCGCACATCTCTGGGGTTTGGAAGATGCTGGCCACTGGCGACTGATTCACCAGCATTTGCCATTGGCTGCGGTCGATGGAAGAAAGATCAGTCAGTAGTTTCATCAATGATGGTGAGGTATTTGTTATTGCGCATCATAGGAATATCGTCGACAATGCGAATGCTAACGGGCAAACCCAGTAATTGACTCCAATAATCGACAATGGTTTTATGTGCTTTGTAGTCAAAGTTATTGTCTACGGTCAGTTGGAATTCCACGGTGCCATTCTTTTTTCGCACTAATCGGTAAGCATTGACCGAGGTGATACGACTGGCAAAAAAGGTGGTGAGATTGTGTATGGTTATGGTTTGGCCGTTCATGGTCAATAAACACTCACATTGCCGTCCTATAATCCGGACTATCTTTCCGTCTTTTACTTCAACAAGGTCTTGAGTATCATAGCGGACAAAGGGATGGGCAAGGTTCCATAAATCAGTGCTTACCACACGACCAATGCCGTTTCTGACTGGCTGATTGTGATTATCAAGTACTTCGATAATGCCGTAGTATCCACTTATGTGATAACCGTCATGCGACGTTGTTTCGTAGGTGTTTGGCGTGCCTTCACAACTGTAAGAATCAATAACATCACAGCCAAAAGCATGTTCAATTTCTTCACGGTATGCAGTTGGTAGTGTTGAACCGGTAGTGAAAATACGAAGAGGGCAATGATGGAATCCTTCGTGATGGTTGCGATACTGAGCTAAAAGATAGAGTGGTGCAGGATATGATCGGATGAATCGGGGTTTTGACTGCTCAATCTGTTCCAAAATGGATTTCAAAGTGTCGTCAGTGATAGAATAGAAGGGAACATAGACACAGTTGTTTATGCGGTCTTGCAGTGCTTTCAACTTGCTTGAGCGCACACCGTTGGTGATTTTCATATAGCGGTCACCAAGTCGGTAACCAGCCTGGTACCATGTTCTTAGTTTTGCGGCAATATTGACGGAATATGATAGTTTTGACTCGTAGAAAGTGAACGGTTCACCTGTAGAACCACTGGAACGTGATGTAAGACGTTGATGTTTAGGAAAACCTTTGGCAGTGAATTGGGCAATGCCTTCTTTTCTCATGAGCGCTTTGTCAATAATGGGCAGCTGGGATAGGTTTATGGTGTTTGGATCAATATTGTTTTTATTGAACCAGTCACGGTAGTACGGTACATTGGATGCAATGTGTTTGAACAGTTTCCGTAGTTTGTTCTCCTGAAACGACATTAACTGTGTATCGTTCCATGTTTCGCTTTTTTTCAATAGTTTCAGGTACCGATACGACTGTTCGCCTTTGAATATGTCGCTCAGTGGCAGTATGATATTTTCATGCAGGAATCCCATAGATTTTGTAGATTTTTTCTTTGATACACTCCCAGCGATAGGCTTTGACAGCACAGTATGCTTGTTGGATTATGGCTTTGGCGATGGTTTGATTCTTAATTGCCCATAGCATTTTTTCAATCAATTCTTCATGGTTGTTGCTCTCGAAAAGCAATCCTGTCATACCATTTTTTATTATGTAGGGTACGCCGCCAACACGGCTTGAAATAACCAGTAAACCAGCATTCATACCTTCAAGTAGCGATACGGGCATGTTGTCTACTGTTGGAGTGGACAACATAATGTCGGTTTGGTCGAGATACGTATAGATTTTGTTGTTGTCTACACGGCCAGTGAAGTTAACATGGTGTAATCCCATCTCCGCGACTTCCTTAATCAGGTTGTCATGTTCACTACCGCTACCTACCAGTGTGAGGGTGGCATCGGGTAGTTGTGTCTGCACTTGTTTGAAAGCACGAAGAATGCAGGGAATATTGTAAAGAGGTTCGTGTGCGCGGATACAGATGAAGTTGGGTTTTAGCGTTTCCCGCAGGTGGAACTGTGAATCGTCGAGGTCAATAATGTTGGGAATGATTGTATAAGGAAGATGGTGCTTGTCGAAAATATTGGCTAAAAAGCCTGATAAGACGATGTTGGCATTGGTACGCGATAGGAAGTGTCGTACCAGTTTGGAATGTTTGTCAAAGAATGCTTCTCCGCCACCACCATGGTAGGTTGTTACAGTGCGTTTGCTAAGTCTACGTCCGGTGGCGATTCCGACAACGGCAGGCAAAAAACCCCAACCAGAACAACAATGGATGTGCAGCACATCGTATTGCTTCGCTCTGTGTTGTAATTTCAGTGGCAACATCAAACGACGAAGAAAGGATGTTTTGGTGGTGAAGATATCAGCAGTATGACCTTCTTCCCGCAGGTGCTTCTGCAGGAGTTCCACTTGCCCAGAGATGCCTCCAACCCCAGGCTTATAGTTGCATATCAACAATACTTTCATCACGTTGTTTTAAATTAAGCCGCGAGAACCGAGCTTGAAATATACCCATCCGAAAGCCATCAGTGGCACCACCCAATACCATATTTTGATAAACCTATAATTCTTGGCGTTAAGTAGTGAGATACCGTAAGCCGATAAGATAAGCAATATGGGAAGTCCTGGTAGTAGAAATCGTTCCGAGTTGGCGAATCCGCTGGTGGATATAATGCCAAGATATGCAATGACGAACGAGAGGATTAACGATAGATTTCGCCAATTCATTGTGATGAAAATGGAACTGAATAGGGCGATGAGCACGAAGCCTCCGAAGAAGTTACGTACATAGTTGCCTCCGCCAATCATTTGTTGGTTATATTGTTCGTTCACATCCACCATTGTTGGGAATGGCATGACGAACATCAAGGGAGCCATTACAGAACCAGTGGCATATTTGGCCCATTGGTTTCCGCGCACGGTTTGCTGTAGTCGTTTATTCGATTGGTTGTTTGCTCGGTCGTCCCAAGTGGCTTCAACCTCATTCATGATAGTGCCACCAGCCAAGGTCACCGCAGCCAGTACACCCCATGCAATTAGCATGATGCGCTTTTTACGTCCAACAACTGTAGTGTTGGTGAAAACCAGCGCAGAGGCGAGAGAAAAAACAGCAGCACCACCGAGTACGGTACGGAAGGAGAAAAGACTGATAAGCAGTATGACGGGTACTGCAATTGTCCATACGTTATATTTTTTGCTTCTGATTAAATAATCGGCTCGCTCTAAAAATGCCACAAGTAGGAAAATCATGAATGGCTCTTTCAAATTCATACCACAATAATAAATAAAATTGGGCATAAAACAAGTGAATATGGCAGCCATCCGACCGACCTCCTCATTGATGTTGCGTTTGGCAAGGAAATATATGAGCAACACTGTTGCGGCGCTGAAAATGCAGTTTACCAACCGTGGTATCAGCATGCTATACCCTGTGATTTTTGAAAGTAATGACAGGTAAAATACATAACCTGAATCGGATATGGTGTCGGTGTGGACAAACAGGTAGTCCCATACTGCACTTATTGGAGCGTGCACATTACCCATACTTTCTTCATAGTACCAGATGGAGTCTCCTGCCGAAAACTCGAAAGGAACACCGGTCTTGAAGATGTAGAAGAAATAAGCAAAAATGGCCCAAGCCCAGCGTAGACCTAACGCGGTGAGGAATAAGTTGCGTAACAATGCTTTTTGAGGTATGTCTTTCCATTTGCGACTACAGTATGCGCTCAGCAGGAAGAATCCCACCACCCACATGATGTTTATCAGAATGAAGTCGATAGACAATGCATAACGATAATAGACAATGGTTACTGTTGCCAGTGTCCCTAAGTAGATGGCAATGGCGGTAGTGGCTAATTTGTTAGGAAGATATGGAACCATGGTTTATCCAATTAGTTTTCGTTTAATTTTTATAAGACGGGTCATATTGCGCCGACCCACTATTGTTCGCACCGCATCTTTCCAGCCTTTCGTTTTGTTGTTCCATGAGGCCAGTCCCTTGTGTTCACAATAAGTATTTTCGGTTCGGATGTATTCGCCTGTAGTGTGGCGCGGAGAAAAATAATCCACTGGGAAAATATGCAAATCTTTGTAGTCTTGTTCTGTACCATCCTGTCGAAAACCGTTCTTGGTCATGATGGCCGTGATAAACTGCACGTTGGTGGTAAGGTCGAGTGTGCCGTCGGGTAATATAAAATGTCGGTCGCTATAGGCTTCCAGAATCTCGCTTAACCATTCGCAATGTGCTTCAGATGCCATTACACAGGTGCCAACAGGTTTGTACTTGCTGCCTTCAAATCCCGCGAAGGCTTTATGTGTTAGCAATTGCTCCAATGTCTGAAATATCTCTACGTCAGTGTCAAGATAAACACCGCCTTCCTCGTACAGTGCCTTCAATCGTGCTACGTCGCTCACAAATGCCATCTTGTCGGCAGCGTATGCTTCAGCAGTATAGGGCATACATCCGATATCAAAGTTCTCCTCGTTCCACAGTTTGTATTCCCAGTCGGGCATATATTTATGCCACGTGGCAATGCAGTCTTTTGCTTCCTGGGGCAACTCGTTATGGCCAAACCAACAGTAATGTATCTTTCGTGGAATCATTTTACGTAGATTTGTCCAAACTTGTTACAGGCATCAACCAATTTTTGCCTGTGTTCAACACTGAAGTCGGGATTCCTTAAGGTATACTCATCTCCAAATAAAATGTCGGCTGACATCTCCTTTTTTCTTGCTTCAAGATATTCAGCCAAAGGTTTTATCACACGGGCTGGTACACCCACAGCCACCGATGCTGACGGAATGTTACGGTTCACAACACTACCGGCACCGATAATCACGTTGTCGCCTATAGTCACTCCGGGCAGCACAATGCTATGAGCCCCGATAAACACATTGCTGCCAATGCTGACATTCGCCACGCGTGTGTAGTTGAGGAACAACTTCGTGCTTGCGTCGTGGGCCAAGACATGCACCCCTGGTCCAAAAGTTACATTGTTACCGATAGTGATATGAAAGCAATGCGACGGATCAATAATACAGCTGCCCAACTTGCAATTGCGACCTATGGTCAGTCCGCGTCGGACCAATTTGTCAATGTTCTGCTCGCCACGCAGGCGCGATAGTAGTTTTTTCAATAGTTTCATTTCTTTAACTTACGTTTAATGGTCGAAAGCAGACGAATGCTCTCCAAGTATGGTTTCACCACCCAATATGGTGCTTTATAATAAAATTTATAAATTGGTTCTACGTTTTTGAAATCCACCTTGCAAATCTCATTTTGCACTTTATCAGGAAACAAATTGCTTGTTCTGAAGTTCATCAATGTGTACACTCTAAGCCTGTCCAGCAACATTTTTAGGTCATGGTTCCTTGCCTCCTCATCCACGAATTGGTTGAAATGGAAGGTCATAAAAGTATCCGGGTCGTATCTCTTATTATGGGTTCCTCTGAATGAAGCGTCTACATCCTGATTGTAGTTGCTCAATGGTTTGTTCAGTAGTACTACAGGATGTTTCAGTGCCACTTGTACCCATAGAATGAAGTCTTCTCCCAGTTTGATATTTGGAGGGAACCCCCCTGTCTCATCAAAGATTGTGCGCGGTATGGCTACGGTGATACTGGTCAACGGCATACATAGTGTTTTCGCGTAGACTCGGCAATAATTGATTTCTCCTTCTATAAAATCTTCTTTCACGCCAATGGGGGCGACACGCTTTTTTCCATTTTTCACGATATAATATTTTGTGCCATAAATTCCCACATTGGGGTGTCTCTCAATCAGTCCTTTCATTTCCTCGAGGAAAGTGGACTCCCACCAGTCGTCGGCATCAAGAAAAGTGACATAGGGCGCCGAGGATAATTCGACACCTATATTGCGGGCATTGCTGACACCGATATTCTCCTCCATACGGTGGACAGAGAGGCGTGGGTCGTTGAATTGTGACACGATCTCGCTGCTTCCGTCGTTAGATCCGTTGTCGACAATTATCAGTTCAAAATCGCCAAAAGTCTGTCCAAACACGCTTTCCACGGTCTTGCGGATGTAAGGCGCTTTATTATAGAGCGGTATAATGACGGAAAAGTATGGCATATTTGTTTTTGTGTGGGCGGCAACTTCATAAGATTTGCCGAAATCGGGACGGGTTTGGTTCGGGTTTGGTTCGGTCTGACGTGAATCAGCTACGACGATTTGTTTGACTTACAGTATGTTATGCTATTGCTTATATCTATATTATTGATTACCAGTGGCGTACATATCCCGAATTCCCCGCAAGCCAATTTCAACATTGTTCCAATTGTCGACAATTGTGCAGAAGTCACCCTTCCAATATTTTTTTAAGCTTAGAAAGTGCAGATATGGCAGTTCGGCTCCTGTTTGCTTGCAGAATACTTTTCCGTCGCGATAGTGCCAACAATATGTGGCCACTACGCTCGGGTCGGTAGCCTCCGTATCGGTGAACCATGGTGTGGTAAATTGTTCTTTAAAATAGATTCTTCGCGGTAATGTAACGCGGTTGACACAGTCACAGAATTGATTGTATGCCATCCATTCATCTTGAAAGTGGAACCGGAAAAAGATTTGGCGGTGTATTTTCCACAATAACGGGGCTGCAGGATATATTATACGGGTGAGGTCGATTTCATCCAAAGCGTGATTCTCGGGCGAGGTGAGTTTTTCTTTCCACTTTTTTATCTGCAACGGTAACTGCGTGTATCGAGGCGTATTACGCATTAATGTCAGATGTCATGAAAGACGGTCGGCGTGGGTCGACAGTACGTCGTTTTTTTGTAGTATATCATCGGTGTAGAATTTACGGATGTCACCCCACACGAGGTCAATATCGCCGAATCCATAAAAATCATAGTTCTTGAGCTCGTCCTGATGGATATAGCTATAATAAGGTTTCAGGTCGCAAAGTTTGTAAGGTTTGACGGGGTGGAAGTTGATTCCCAGCCGTTTGCTGACAAAGTTGCAATAATCAGCAAAACATATCCTTTGAAAGTGTAAGTTGGGGGCTGAAGTTGCTGGAGGCTCGCAGTCAGTGAAAAAAAAGAAATCTATGGTCGCGTTTTGACGGCACGACTCGAAAAACAATCCAGCCCATTGGGGCCATTGACCGAAGTAAGGCAAGATAATAGCGATGGAGGGTGTGTTGGCCATTTATATACTGTGATAGACAATAAAATCATCGATGAGCTTCACCTTATAGCCGTCGCCGAAGGGGGGGCGGCATGAGCCGTGGCGTGGTAAGCAGTTGAATTGGTGGGAACCCCTGTTACTTCACAACATAACCTCGGGTCGAGTGCCGAACATGAGTTTTTTTTCATTACAATAGTTCTTTCAGGTCGTTCGCAAGTTTGATGGAAAATTGTTCCGCTCCACGATGGTTCATGTGGCTGGCGTTGTAAAAGTTGAGCGTGTCGTAGCTAATGCTGTCGTATATGTAGTTGAGGATGTCGCAGCCATAGCGGTCGGCAAACGATTGATAGATCGCAAACATTGAATCCACGCCGTGGCCCATCTTGCGCGTGGCACCGATATAGAAGGGCGCGTAGACCATCACCACATGGATGCCTTCCTTTTGGCATTGAGCCAAATACTTTTCGAATATTGTCACGGCCTGAGGGTTGTATTCGAAACCAAGGGTGTCGATGTTTTGGAAAGCACTTCCATCCCACGGTGCATCGACGGCAATATATCCTTTGTATATGTTTTTAGGACGTGCCACTTTGGCAGGAAGACCAAGGCCTTCAAAAATTATATTCCGATAGCCGGCATAGCGGACGAGAGGCAACCAGCGGTCAGCCCATGAGAAACCTTCGTTCTCGCAGGTTTGGTCGAAAAGGTCATCTTTGTCCAAATAGGGTAAGTATTGTTCGCGTTCGTAACCGTTGCTCATCTGAAGTGTCCCCCAGTCGATGTTCTGGATGATGACCTTGGGCCTGGGGGCATGGTGTCGATAGGCATTATAAATAACCACTTCCGCATCGATGCAACGGCCGTCGACACTGATATTATAACTGTTGAGGCCGGCAATGCTGTCGAGTATGCGGACATCGTACTGCACCTGTCCGCGAGAGGATCCCATCACCACGGCATTGCATTGCAGTGTGTCGCTGTAGATGGCGTTGTAGGTGTTGAACATGCGTGCATCGGAATGTTTCAGATTGTTGGTAATCAATATGTCGAGGCCAAAAGCTGTAGCACACAATGCCACTATGGTAATGATAGTTTTTATGAGAAATCGTTTCATGGGTTCAGAATTGGAAGTAGATGAAGGTCTCGTTGAACACACCGAATACGAATATCATGGCCAGTGTCGCTATATAAAAGGCATAGCGTACCACGCCGTTACGCACACCCGACATGTCAAGTCCATGCTCACGTTTGCGTTGCACCCATTCAATCAAGAGCAATAATATTACAAAGGTCAGTGTGCGCAGGGGAAGGCTGGTTCCGGCCAGGCCGTTGGAGGATAGTCCTGCAAAAAATTCGAAGGCTTCGCCGATACTTTGGCTGCGGAAGAGTATCCACCCTAAAGCTGCGAGGATAAAGGTGAGCAACATCTGTCCTAATTCCTTTATTGTTGGTAGCCAGTGGTCGGTTGCCACAATATCGGTATGTTTGCGGTTCTTGCCCATTAGAATCAACGGCAGGAACAGCAGTGCATGGAATGCTCCCCATGCGAGGAATGTCCAGTTGGCACCATGCCAAAGACCACTGACGAGAAAGATGATGAATGTGTTGCGAATGATTTTTACTTTGTTAACACGACTGCCTCCCAATGGAATATAGACGTAGTCGCGGAACCATGTGGTCAGCGAAATGTGCCACCTACGCCAGAATTCGGCAATGTCACGACTGAAGTACGGTACATTGAAGTTTCGCATTAGTCTGATGTCAAAAAGTTTAGCGGTACCGATGGCGATGTCGCTATAGCCCGAGAAGTCGCAGTAAATCTGTACAGAAAAGAGTGCTGCTGCCACGGCAAGATTAACACTGCTTTGTCCTGCGATATTTCCCCATATATCGTCCACGTAAATGGCGCAGTTGTCTGCAATCACGACTTTCTTGAAAAAGCCCCAGAGCATCTGGCGTACACCGTCGACGGCCATAGAGTAGTTGAACTCCCTATGTTTATGGAATTGTGGCAGCAGATTAGTAGCTCGCTCAATAGGACCGGCCACCAACTGAGGAAAAAAGCTTACGTATGCGAAAAATGCAATGATGTCGCGTGTGGGCTCCAATTTGTTGCGATATACATCGATGGAATAGGAGAGTGCCTGGAAAGTGTAGAACGAGATGCCCACCGGCAATATGAGATGCAACATTACGCTGTCACCAGAGCAGCCTATTAGTTTAGCTAACTCGACCGCGAAAAAGTCGTAGTATTTGAAAAGGCCTAAGATGGCCAAGTTGACAATGATATTTGTCCACAATGCTGCCTTTCCCCATTGTTTTTTCTCGATTATAAGTCCGCTGATGTAGGAACACAGGGTGGTAAAGGCTATAAGCAACAGAAATCGCCAGTCCCACCAGCCGTAGAAGACGTATGAGGCCACCACTACCAGCAGGTTCTGCAATCGCAGCTGCTTGCGTAGCAACCAGTAGAGTGCGAATACTACCGGAAGGAATACGAAGAACTCAATTGACGTAAAAAGCATGTTCCTATACGAATTAATGATGTTCCGTTAGGAACTTTCTTTCAATAGCAAAAGAGCATAAGTGATTATAGAATCTTAGTAGTGCGGGACTGATACGGGCGATGCTGTAGAGCCGACGGTGACGTGGAGTGATGCAGACCTTCCGGAATTGCTTCCATTCGGCCTTGGTCAGGTGGTTGCCTTTTGTGGTGAGATGGTTGATATAGTTTGATGCAAGCACTCGGTAAATGACCGTTTTGTCAATACCTTGCATAGGAATGAAGGTGTCGGCAAGGGTCTGCTGGACACGCCAGCTGTCGGCATCGAGTTTCGGGTCGCTGCTTCGGGTTATGCTGCCTTGGCGCACAGTGTAGGCATAAAGGCAACTTGAAATGGCTTTCACCCGTTGAGCGAGAAGGAAAGCCATGGTGGTGAAGAGGTCGTCCTCGGCTCGCTTCAGACCTTCGGCGAAACGCAAGCTATTCTTTTCAAGGAAGCCTCGGTGATATACACGTTGCCAGATGCAGACAAAGTGGACAGGGGTAGATTTGAGTCGATAACGGTTGAAATAGTCCCAGCCAGACATGGCTGTGGTGGGCTGTATGGGGTTGTCGGTGTAGATGCCGATGTTTTCGTTGTATATTTGTACGCCGAATCCAATAATATCCTCTCCGTTGAGGTGTGGAGCAAGGGTCGCAAGAGCGTTGGGGCAAAGTCTGTCGTCGCTGTCCACGAAGAGGATGTAGTCGCCTTGAGCCACCTCCATGCCTCGGTTTCGAGCTGTGGCCATACCTTGGTTGATTTGGGTAAGCACCTGCAGCTTATGATGTTTAGACGCGTATCCCTCCAGCAGGGCTGCCGTCTCATCAGTGCTCCCATCATTTACGACAATCACCTCATAATCGTCAAACTCCTGTGAGAAGATGCTGTCAAGGCACTTAAGTAGGAAAGCTTCGGCGTTGTAGGCTGGTATGATAATGGAGAAAGTAGGCATTGGTGTGATTGGGGCTTTGTTATGTGGCGCGACCCTTGGGTTGCGCAATACTTTCAGCCATGGTGTTCAGCGCGTTGCATTGCTCACGGCTGATGGCCTTGCGCCCTGCATGGTATTTCCAAGGCGCCAACAGCAGCAGACGACCTTCGGCGCAGGCATAGAAGGCCTGTCCAACGGGCTTGTATAACTCTGGGAAGCCGTTCTCCACGAGATGTATCAGTGGATGATGATGCTCGTTGGCCGTGTGGGCAATATCCTGCTCTGCTTTCGAGATGAAAGCCCCAATAAGAACGGCTCCGTCTTCAGAAGCCTTCATGCATTGGGCGGCGAAGGCCTGCTGCTCGTCCTCTGTCCAACTGCGGCGACAGTGGACGGCCATCAGTGGCCTCTGAAACAAGGCGAGGTTACCGATGGCGTCGAAACGGTAGCCGGCGATGTCGATGTTCCGGTGGATGGTGAAGTAGGACGTGTAGGCTCGTTTTATCAGCAGACGACGTGGGTTGTCGCGCACATAGGCTATCATATGCTGCAGTTGCTCGCGGCCAGTGAGTATGCTGTCGTTGTAGCCCTCGGAGAAAAGGCGGCGGTAGCGCGGCGCAAGCGCCTCTTCGCCCAACGAAGCCCCTGAGGCAGGCGATGTTGTGTCGGCTTTGTTCGGTTGGTAGGCGCTTGCGCCTGCCATAATTCTACCATAGGCATGCCCGCAGGCTATCTTCCACGATGAGAAGAGGTTCCCGAGTGGTTTAGGCAGGCGCTCCGTCACCTGTAGGATGACATGCACGTGGTCGGGCATAATCTGGTATTGCGGTAGTCTCAGCTGCGGATAGCGGTCGCACAGGGCATACAGTTCATGTCTCACATCTTCCCCCAGCGGAGTCAGTTCTATATGGGCCGTATACATATCCCCGGCAAGATGACCCAGCACAGGACGCCGCCCTTCAACCGTAACTGTCAGCAGGTAGATGCACGGCTCCCGGTAGTCGTGAGTATGACAGCGATATATCTGCTGGTTATCTGTCATTTGACAATTTTCCGTTCCTAATGCCCTTCGGCTTTGTTCCATGAGCCGGCGCTTGCGTCGGCAATGCTATCCTGCCTTGTCCTGACAACAGTCAATCAAGGATTCTCTTCAGATGCCTTTCCAGTCTTTCGAAGTATCCAGCCACCACTTGCCAGGCGTCGGGCTGCAGGCGAGGTTGCTCGTAAAACTCGCGGTAGAGGACAGGGTTGTCTTGCAGTTCCGCTATCTGTCGCAGCAGGGCTTCGTTGTCACCGTCGGGATTCCAGAAAAGGATGGCGTCGTGGTTCAGCACGTCGGGTTCAGGGCTATTGTTCGATCCCCAGTAGATAGGAACGCAACCGGAGCCTATAGCGTGGAACACCTTCTCGGTGACATAGCCCTCCTCCGAGGCATTTTCTGGGCAGATATAGAACTTATATTGATTGAGGAATTCGGCTTTGTTGTCATTGTATTTCGTCTTCAGCTCGTCGGTGTTGTGTAGTAGTTTTCCGGCACAGTCGACGGAGGCGATGGTGTTGAGACATTCGACCAGTCGTGTACGCCGCTGTGCCCCAGGGTCGTTAGGACCACGGTTGCCGGAGACCAGCGCACAAAAACGGGTACGGGTAACGGCATCCCACCGTTGATGACTCAGTCGGTCGCAGATGGCCTTAATATCGTCGACTGTTGCATCGGCTGGAAACATTTCCAATAGCCATAGCGGGAATCGCAGGTATCGTGGGTCATCGGTATAATCGAAGCCGAGACTAAGGTTGATGGCTTTATGGTCGAGGAGGTTGTGCAGGTATGGGGCGAATCCTGGGTAATGGTTGTTCTCGCCGTTGAAGTAGATGCGTACATACTGTCGGCTTTGTCCAGTGTGCTGGTGCTTGCACCGGCCTTTAAATGGATGTGCCAGCACATCAAGCCTTAGCAGATTGACATTCCCAAGCGAGGAGAAGAAGACAAACTGCGCCTTGGGATAATGTTCAAGGAATCCTCGTTTTTTTAGGAAATCGGTGAACCATACCTCGTCGGCAGGCTGTTTGTTCCACCAGTTGTAATAGATGATATGCCCATCGGTGGAGGTCAGTGGGTTACGGTAGCGTCGATAGAGGGTACGTAGACTCATTTTGCGTAGAGCAATTTCCTGGCTTTGCGTACCAAGTGTTTGTATTCCAACAACACAGCGTCGGTGTTGCGTTTATGAATAAGGCGCAAGGCTGCCAGTTGTAGTTCCTGCTTTATCACCGACAATGGTGACCAGTGCTGCATCCAGGGCTTCTTCTCACTGGCGTAGTGGATGATAGCGACCGACTTTGGGTCGTTGATATCATTGGTGTAATGGTATCCGAGTTTTTTTTCAAAATAATGGGCGTAATAGGACATAACACCATATTTTTCGCCCATGTCCAGTTCTGGATGTCGAGGCCAATCGGAGTAATAGGCTTGCAGTATGCTCATATCTCCCAATGCGCCACCTTTTTCTATAACTTCGGGGACTTTTTTCATAAAGTCAGCAACCATTTCCTCTTTTGGAACGACAGTAAGAATACCAGCAGAAAGATCCACCCAGTCTTCATTGCCTGGATAGCTCTTTCCGGCAATCATGGCAGACATATGTGGCATATCAAACAGCCTATCTAAAGATTGAAGAATGTAGATGTCTGTGTCTATGTAAACAATTTTATCGAATTGAGTTTGTTCAAATACCAATAGTTTATCATAGCATTGATTACCTCTTAAATTTCCTGCTTTGGTGTTGTTGTCTATCAACTCTTGAGGAACAGTAACAGGATGTTCATATTCAATGATATTGATACCTTCCTTTTTCAGATTCGATACCTCGTTAGGACATTCCTGAATTAATTTTGTTGGCAGCATGGCATAAAAAGGGATTTTAGTCCCAGTATCCCTAAGACAGAGCCATGTGGCCATTAGACCTTCAAGGTAATTGTCGGTATTACAGAAAGTGACGTATGCGTAATTATTGCTCATTGGATTATGTGAAGTATTTTCTTGATACGATATTTAATTTCTTTTTGCCATGTACGTTTTTTCATACGGTAACGTGTGGCCCAAATGGGATAATCTTTCAACTCTTCCCAGTCGCCTTCAGTGAAAAATTCCTCAACTGGTAAAGTTACACCACCATATTTGACCATTAACAAGCTAAAGATGCTGAGATCATGCCTGTTCTCTTGAAAGTTGAGTACATTAGGCAGGCTTGATGGTGTGTCGGTGGCCAGATCATGGTGAAAATGTATAATATAATGCCATTCGTCAATTAACTGTTGTGAGATGGGTTTCTTTTGTATAATGATACATCCAGCAGCCACCTGGCCGTGGTCCATATATTTAGGGTCCCCCCCAACTCCAAAGTAGTCAAATAGGTCGGCTTTAGTCCATTCAGCTTCTCGGAAATGTTGGTCGAAGCCCAGAACACCGCATGGATTATCTGTGACCATCTGCAAGTATTCTTCCAGTCGCAGAATGCCACGAGGATTGAGGGTGCAGCCTGCATCGGCATAAACCAGGTAATCCCCTTCTTCCATACGATCCATCACACGACGAATAAGATAAGGTTTCCACTGCCAATAGCCGAAACCACGCTCCGTCCATCGTTCTTTGTATTTTTTAAAATACCACGGTTCAAGCATCTTCTCGTCGCCTACATAGATGTGGTCGAAAAAACGCATCTCTTCAGCCTCATGTTTGATTCGTTGCTGCGAGGCATAGCGACTATTGGCAAAAGAGAGGAAATAGACAGGTCGATTATTATACATTGGTATTGCAAGGTTGCTTTAGTTCGATGCGCGGTAGTAGCAGGGGATTGGCGCCACGCCGTATGGAGCCACCCCAAGCCATAAGTGCTGTGTGGAATCCATAGTCTCGTATAATGGATAGGGTCTCATCGTTATATGCTCCATGTGGGTAAGAAAAATGATTCACGGAATGTCCCAAAATCGATTCGAGAATATTTTTGGATTCTAATATTTCTTTCCGTTGTTCTTCGTTCGAAAATGTGTCAAGTCTGGGATGGTTGACCGTGTGGGCACCAATGGTGCAAAGTGGTTCACGATCCAGTGCTCGGAGTTCCTCGAAACCAAGGCCAAGTTGCTGGTCGGGGTACCACCACATAGGGAGTCGGTTGTCGATGAAACCAGTAGTGACATAAATGGCGAATGGAACATTCATCTGTTTCAGAATGGGGTAGGCTATGTCGTAGTTGTCTTGGTATCCATCGTCGAAGGTAAGGCAAACGAAGGGATGGTCTGTACGGCTGCGGACAATGATTTCGCAAGCTTCGTCAATGGGGACAAATCGTTGGCCTTGTCTTCGGTAGGTTTCGATTGTTTGCTCCAAAAAATCAGGTGTTATCTCAAGCTCGCGGTTCTCTTCATCGCTACGGTGTTCCACCACACGATGCAACATCAGTATGCGCCCCAGTACAGGGTGTGTGATGTTGTGTATTTTGCGTCTGATGAAAGACATACTATTTTTAACATTAATTATCATGTAATTATCCGTTAATTATTCGTTAAAATTTCTTCTATTATGAAGTTGATAATTAATGACTAATTAATGGTCAATTATTGGCAATTAACGTTTGTGTTTCAGAAGAAAGCACTTGACCAGAATCTTGCGACGGTTCTTCTTCGGCAGAATAGAATATAGCCCATCGGAAATCAATCGAACGAGCGCCATGGGTGTGTAACGTTGAACAAAGTAAGTGCACTCCGCAAATTCCAGAACGCCGTAGGCTATATGGCTGTTGAATTTGTGCCGCAGGGCATCGCTGGAATAATGACCTTGTATGTTCCGTCTAACAAGATTGTCGGCAAATTGCTGGAGCTTATTAATATCCTGTTTTTGCTCTATCTTGCAGGGAACGAAGCTGTCGAGGAAGTATCGCTTTTCTTTGTCAGAGAAGTCAGGGTTGAGCCAATGGAGCATCTTGAGACGCACTTCATTGGACTTCACAATCTGTGCTTCACGACGTGCGGTGGAGATTTGCGATGCGTGTGTGCGATAGTGGAAGAGGGTACGTTGGACGTTGTAGACTTGCGTGACACGGTAGGCATTTGCCCACATCATGTAGTCTTCTGCAGGAAATGCATCGGTACTGTAGCGCAGGTGGTTGTATGTGAAGACGGATTTGCGAAATACCGGCACAATGACGGTACATCCGAAAAGCATCTGGGCTTTGGAGTCTTCGTGATGCTCGGGGAAACGAACCAGCGAGGTTTTCGCGCCAAAGAACTGAAAACCGAAGCTGCAAATGCCCACCTCCGGACAGGTGTCGAGGACGTGGACACCGGTAACCAGCCAGTCGGGTTCAGCGATGTCGTCGCCATCCATGCGCGCCACCAACTCGGTGTCGATAATGTCGAGCCCACGGTTGAGGTTATCTGCCAATCCAACATTGTTGGGAAACGAGGCGATGCGTATGCGTGGGTCATCTATGGTACGTACGCGGTCAAGGGTATCGTCGGTCGAGGCGTCGTCCACCACCAACAACTCAAAGTCATGATAGGTCTGCTTCAGCACACTTTGAATAGCTTCTTCAACCCACGGGGCAACATTATATGTCGGCATCAAAACCGTCAGACGCGGCATTTTGTTTATATTTTATAGTGCAGTTTATATATCCATTTGGGTAGTGTCCATGCCATAGAACCTTTGCGCCAGGAAAGATTTTTTTTGCGACTAATGATTTCAAATATAGATAGATGCTTAATAAATGGTTGCATTTTTGATGAGTATTCGTTTCGTACATGAAACTTAGTCAACCCTTCTAAATACTCTTTCCTGGGATGAATAAAGAAACTAGCCAAAGTCGGAAGCGCAATTTGTTTCATACACTCATCAGCATACTCGTGCAGATGAAGTTTTATGAAGGAATCAGTGTAATGTGAAATGAGTTTTTCCCGGGCAGAAACGATTTGATTAATATCATTAATCAGGCAGTCTTCTTCGTCAGTCGACTCAGAAAAGACCGGCTTTGGTAGGCCGTTTTGAGAAGTAGTGTATCCTATTGTTTTGGGTTCTTCATGTATGGAGAAAAACATCTCTAATAACACTCCTTGTGAGGATAGAGACTTGGTTCTTGTGTTGGAAAGGCTGTTGTATACTGAATTTATTTCGCAGTGGTATGGAGGCATGTGTGGTAATACTGAGCCTGTGCAATACATTTCAAAGAAATAGCCGTAGATAGGATTGAATCCTCTCTTTTGTAGCAATTCATTTATATATTTCAGTGATTTTCCGGTAGTGCGTATATCAACAATGGCTGTTGATTCTGTCTTTGAAGCCAATCCAACATGATTAAAATACGAAATTACATTTTCCTCGCTACTTTTGTATAATGCTTGTCGAGAAATATATAGATAATGAACACTAATGTCGTTATATGAATGAATGATTTGATTGGCAATTTCATAAGCTGTTTTAGAATCCCGAGCGCAAAAATATAAGTGGGTTATACCATGCAATTTTGCATGGTTGATGATTCGGCAGACAAAAGAGACTAAAAGTGGCGCAATTATGTCAAGGGTAATGGCAGTATGACTGTTTTTATCTTCGGAAAGTGCAATGGAATGTGATAAACCTGCCATAATAGGGCCTAGTTGAAATTGAGGACAAATGGTGGTGTCCATCCACCTTTTCTGGTATAAGGAGTAGTATGTTTTAATCAGGGTGCTTGTTATACCATATTTACGAGGTATCATGACATCACTTTTCAAATTATCGCCGTAGTGGTGCCATTTCTTAAAACATAGATTCTCTTTTTCAGCGATATGTTTAAATAATTCTCCGGACGACTTGGTCTTTTGAATTTCATTTGACACATATAACGTATCCCCATCTTTCCAAAAGCCCCATTTCGACAGTTGTTTGCGTAAGAATGAACTTGGGAGATACATGTCCGAGATGAAGATAATGCGATGTCCATCTATTCTGCATTGATTGACGAGAGCAAGGACTTTTTTTGACGGTTTAAGTAGGCTATTCTCTATCGATAACTCGTTTTCAACTAGTTTGTTGGCGGGTAAGAGATGCTCGTGGGAAAACTCTATGTTGTTATAGATGGACTGCAAGTTATTATGAGATTCTGCATTAATGCGGGCAATAATAAACTCATGCCTAATATCGTAAGATACTGGTTTGGAAAAAGCCTCTGATGCCAAGATATCATACAAGGATGAGGATGGCCCACAAGAACGAATCAGACAGGTGTCGAAGATATCAAATGATGATATGTAATCCATTTTTTGATTATATACGCATTAAGTATGTCGCAGACTTCTCTTTATTCTTCCAAGATTTTTTTTGGGACGGAGGTAACACCAGTAGAAAAATGCAAAGCCTATTCTGCGATGGAGGATGAACTTCAGGCGAGGAATACCGTGTAAGTTGTCGGCAATGGAAACATAGAACTTGCGCTGCAAGTCGGGATGAGTCGAGAGGGCGTTGTTAAAACTGTCGAAATAGCGTAGGCGCATCTCTACCAGTTTTTGCGCAATCTCCTTTTTGCGCGAGAGTGTGAGGGTTTCGTCCCCGACGCCAGTAAAATAGAGCACCTTATATATCTTGCCTATGGGATATTTTTGCCAGATACGTACCCAATAGTCGTAGTCCTCGACGAGGAATAGTGTAGTGTCGTATTCGCCAACGGTTTCCAGCACTTCGCGACGGTACATGAAAGCATAGCATACACAGTTGAAGAGGGGAAGGTGCAGCTGAGGGTCGGGATGGTGCACTTCGTAGAGTTGCTCACCAGTTTTGAGACTGAAAGCAGCGTAGCAGGCAGTGACGAGCCCTTTGTCGGGATGGGCATCCAGATAGTTGACAAACTCCTCCAGCATGGTGGGACCCATGCGGTTGTCGTGAGACGTCCATGTGAGGTATTTGCCCTTGGCTTTCTGAAAACCTCGGTTCAATGCACCTGGAAGCTTCAGGTTGTGTTCGTTGTTGATGATACGGATGCGGCAGTCTTTTTCTGCGTACTGCTGCATGATCTCCAACGAGTTGTCCTTGGAGCAGTCGTTGACAAGTATCAGCTCCCAGTCAGTATAGGTTTGCTCCACAACGCTATCAATAGACTGTGCCAGAAAACCGGCACCGTTGTAACAGGGGAGGACTATAGAGACTATTGGAGACATTGCTCAATTCGATTTTGGAAGAGTTCTACCTCGTTGGGTCTTATATGCAGGCGTTTTGCAAAAGAACGCCATTTTTTCACTGCAGTTTGTACCTCGCAAATTATTGTTTGTGCAGTATCAGCGTTGATATAGTAGTCGTCGTGGTGGTGCAGAAGCATGCGTAAATCCGCATCGTTGGAATCATCAGTAACCATAATGGCTTGATGGCTGCTCAGCGATGGGTTTATGTCGTATGCGGGAGAAAGTGTCCATCCTTGTGGTGTGAGCAGAAATCCATGGTTGCGGAAGTGGTCGTCGGCGTTGCCAATACAAATGTTGAAGACAACACGCCGAAAAAGTTCCCTTAAATTGCTTTGGGCGTTGGCACAGTGTCCCAGTATGAAATCCACTATATCAAGGTATCCCTTCCCGGTCTTGGCGCCATCGCCATCGTGAAACCCAAGCAGTGCCATAGATGATGCAAAATGGATTCTCCTGCTGTTATACCTATCGAATCTTTGTGAGAGTAGTGTATGATGCTTGCCGAGCATTATTACATTAGTTGAGGCGGTGAGAATGCCTGCTTCTTTGGCCAGCAAGTGGCACAGATGTTCCCATAATCCTACATCTATCTTGTCGTTGCGCGATGGAAATTTTGCTATCTGTAGAAATCCATCGGTTGTTCTGATGTTGGCTTTCGGACGGGCACCTCCGAGCGAGGTGCCAGGATTATACAACTGACGAATCCATCTGTCTTTGGGTGTTTCACCTTTCTCTATGTCCTCCTCGATGTGCAAAGATGCCTGCTGCAATTCTCGCAGGGTGGTAATTGGTGGAATCTCCAGTTTCTCTGATGAATTGAAAAAAAAGTCTTCTCCATCCCGTTTGAACCGTAGGCCTCCCATACGTGTGGAGTCGTCAAGCTGACAAAGATAGTCAAAGGAAGTGAGGTTTCTCGGGGCGCGATGCTCTGCCTGCGCATCTATCTGCTCACGGAGGTCAATCAGTGTTCTTCCCCAGCGGTCGGGCAAAGCATCACCTAAGCATCCGAAAATCTCGTCGGAGGAATACTGCCATCCAGACACGTTGGCTAAGTCCCCACACAAAATGGTATTGCCGTGCTGCTCCAGCCATGTCGGGAAGAAGTGGAATCGGTAGACGCTGTTGCCACGTATTCGTTCATGGAATAGTTCGCCAACTGGCGTGGCCTCCGACAGGAAGTTGAAATCGGCAAATACCGTTAGTTGGTCACTCATTGTTCGTCCTCGTGGGTATGGCTTTTGAGGCTCTACGCCGTTTCAGGGTGAGATTCATATCCTGCAGGTTATGTCCCAAAGGGTCGTCACCGGCAATCTTCAGAATGTCTTTGTGAAGCCCCAAGGCATACAGAACACGGATATATATTCCTATAGACACAGTTGGTTTCCCGTTCTCAACGCTGGCCAGTGATGGTACCGAGCAGGATGCGCGTTCTGCAATCTGCTCCATAGACAGGTTGCGGCGTAGCCGTGCCAGGCGAATCTGCTCTCCGACGAGTTTCAAGTCATTTGCCAATGCACGCGGAAGTCGGTTTCCCAAAGTATCTTTGCCCATAACACAAAATATAATTTGTAATTTAACGTGTTTTATTAAATTTTATTTTGCGTTGTGATAAAATTAAATTTTTATTATGTCGAGTGGATATTTACCAGCTCCTATTCGGCAAAAGTCTGGGCGTTTACGCTGTCGATGGACTGTGCAAGAAAACCAGCGCCGTTGTAGCATGGAAGGACGTTGGAGACTATTGGAGACATGTTTTTAGCTATTCTTTACAGACCATCCGGGTTTGTAGATTGGATGTTTGCCCATGCGATGAAGCCATGCGTCGCGAATGGCGATCCATACGAGTTTTTCGTATGGCGTCTTGTCTTTCCCTTTTATGTGGCGTTTGAGAGCGGATTTGAACCGTTTCCTTGCCACTTTGGGGAAGTGTTTTTTCATCATGACCATCTCGTTGCGGTTGCTATAGTAGTCTCCCCATGTGGCAGCAATGGTACTGTCGGTTACTTGTTCTTTTACCTGACCCACTTTTTTTATGTCGTGGGTTATTCTGGTATCTGGTACGCAGATGATATCGCCGTAGTGTTGTAGACGTAGGCTGTGCTCAGAGTCATCATTGTAGATGAAGAATTTGGGATTGATTAACCCAACTTTTTTGAGAGCACGAACATTAAGGAAAGGTCCGACGTACGAAAGGAAGTCGATTTTGAAGAAAGTCTTTTTATAATCTTCGATTGGTGAAACATCCCAGATAAAATGATTGTTGGGCGTTATGGTATAGTGGCTACGATGTGAAACATCAATTTTTCCATCAGGGGTCAGTACAGCGGCGCACACAGCAGAATAATTGTCAATGGGATGCTGCTGGGCAAAAAGATGGAATTTTTCCATCAAATCGGGTTCCGGGTAAGCATCGTCATCAGCGATAAAAATCCAGTCCGGTTCCAACGAAAGAGCTTTCTTTTCGCCAGTATAAAAGCCACCTGCACCTCCAAGATTCTCCTTGGTATGAATAATGATTTTATTGAATGGGGTATTGGTATTTTCCCATTCTTTCAAATACTCGTCGGTACCGTCAGAACTATGGTTGTTTACAATAATAAGATTCCGGAAAGGAACTGTTTGCTTCTCGTAGCAATCAAGCGTTTTCTTTAGTTTTGATAGCCTGTTGTAAGTGACTATAACTACATCTATTTCCATCGGATTGCTTATTTTGATAGTGTTCTAAAAGTAGACATTGCTTTCTCAATGGTTGGTGCCATATCATAGTATTTGTATTCTGCCAATCGCCCACCAAAGATCACATCTGGTCTTTGTTTTGCAATGGTTTTGTATTCTTCAAGGAGTCGGTTGTTGCGCTCGTCATTGATGGGGTAATAGGGCTCAATACCGTTATGCCACTCGTTACTGTACTCTTTTGAGATTACTGTACGTGGACATTTGACGATGTCCTCGCCAAACATTTCGAAATGTTTGTGCTCGATAATCCGCGTATAGGCAACACCGGCATCGGTGTAATTCACAACGGCATTGCCTTGATAGTTTGGAATGTTGAGGGACTCTTGCTCGAACCGTACCGACCGGTATTCAAGGTGGCCAAGTTGATAGTTGAAAAATTCGTCTATCTGTCCTGTATAAATGATTTTGTCAGCCAGACTCTCCCAATGGCTGCGATTGTCGAAGAAGTCTGCGTTTGTAATTGCTTCAACACCGGCCAGCAGACCTTCAATTAGTTTGTTGTACCCACCAATTGGGATTCCTTGATAGCGGTCGTTGAAATAGTTATTGTCAAACACGAAGCGTACAGGTAGCCGTTTAATAATAAATGTAGGCAGTTCTGTACATTTTCTCCCCCATTGTTTCTCGGTGTAGCCTTTGATGAGGGTTTCGTAGATGTCTGTTCCGACAAGCATTAGTGCTTGCTCCTCAAGATTGCGCGGTGCGGCGATGCCTTCGTTGCTCAGACAACGGCGAATTTCGTTCCGTTGCTGTTCTATTATATGTTGCGCTTCTTCAGGTGTGTTGATATTCCACATCTGGTGGAAGGTGTTCATGTTGAAGGGAAGATTGAACAATTTCCCTTTGAAATTCGCGATGGGGGAGTTTGTGTAGCGGTTGAAATCCACAAATGTGTTTACAAAGTCCCATACTTCTTTGTTGTTGGTATGGAAAATGTGGGCGCCATATTTGTGCACATTGATACCTTCAATGTTCTCGCAATATATATTCCCACCCAGATGAGGTCGTTTGTCAATAACAAGAACCCGTTTTCCAGCCTGTTTCGATAGATGGGCGAAGGTGGCCCCGTAGAGGCCAGAACCGACGATTAGAAAAGCGTAGCGTTTCATTTTATTTTTTCTTACGATGATTTAGTATAACCTGGGCTAAAACCCGGGTGGGCAAATACCTCATCATTGTATTGTATAGACGAATGGCGGCTTTGTTGGATTTTTCTGTTTCTCGGCAGCGGTCTATTATACCTTTGTTTAAGATAACGTCTTGTGCCGCTATAAAATCATCTAATAATCGAACCGGTAGATATTCCAAGAAGACACGCTCGGTCTCTTTTTGACATAAGGATGAGTCTGTATTACTGATGCCGCTTCCATCATAATTGACAATAATACAATTTATATAGGATAAAGATGCATTCCCATTTATTATGGCGTTATAGAAGAATTTCATGTCGGCAGTTATCTTGTACGATTCATCATATAAGCCAAATTTGGAAAAGAGCCTCCTGCTGATAAAAGTTGATTGGTGGGGGAGTGACTTTGCAAGTAGTTCAAAGGCGGAAAATCTAGTGTTTTTAGGGCCAATAATATAGTTGCCAACGATAGGGTCATGGACAAGAGAATGTCCGAATAGTATATCAGTGGTAATCGGTTCGTTGAAAATAGTTTGTAGAATGCCATCATCCCATAACCAATCCCCGCTATTCAGAAATTGCAGGTATTCTCCCTTGGCCACCTTGATGCCTTTGTTCATGGCGTTGTAGATGCCTTTGTCCGGTTCACTCACCCAATAGGCAAAGTGGTCGGCATATTGCTCTATGAGTTCTTTGCTGCCGTCGGTGCTGCCGCCGTCAATCACAATCCATTCAAAGTCCTTGAACGTTTGTGAGACAACGCTGTCGATGGTCTTCTGCAAGCCGTCGCGATTGTTGAGGTTGACGGTGATTATGGATAGTTTCATCGTTGAAACGGTTGTTGGGTTTGTCCAGCCGTTAGTCCGTAGGGCTTGGCGGCCAGGGGTCTTTTGTCAGGCCCCCGTAGCTGGCGGCGGCTTCCTGCAGGGCCTCCTCGGTGGTGAATTGTTTGTAATAGGTGCAGCGGGTGACGACCGTCTGGGTTGAGCAGCGGTCGCCGTTCACGCGCACCAGCGCCCAGCCTTTCATCTCGTCGGCAAACTCGTCGCCCGTAAGCGCCAGCCCCTCGGGGGTCTCCGTCATCTCGTCAGGCATCACCTCGCGACGTGTGATTCGCACCATGGGCGTGCCGTTGATGTCCTGACGCAACGTGTAGAGCAGCAGTTTGTCGCCCCTGCGCAGACTGTCGAGCGAGAGGTCGGTGATCAGCGCTGCGGTGCCCTCCACCGTGCCCAGGTGCTGCTTCACCGTGGGCAGCAAGCCTTCGCTCACCGGCATCTCGGGCAGCAGCAGTGTTGCGCCGTCCAACCGTCCGTTTTGTGGCAGGAATACCACCTCGGTACGATGCATCAGGCTTAGGAAACGGGCGTAGGCCGTCGGCAGGGCCGGGAACATCGGTGTGCCGGCCCATTTCAGGAATGCCCATAGCCGGGTGCTATGAAGCATCTGCTGTCGGGCGATGAACTGCTTGCGGGTGCGACGCTTTGGCTGCCAGCTTGTCGCCGTCCGTGCTACCGGTTTCCCGTTGCGTATATACACTGTTATCCCGCTTTCCTTCAGCCGTCCGGTGATTGTCAGTCCTTTAATATTGTTTTTTGCCATAAATAATGGTTAGAGGTAACAGGAATCTGTATCGTAGTTGTGTATCATTTGCGCCGTAGTTGCATCGTTAGTTTAACCATATTTCAACCATATTTCAACCATCCTTCGACCATATTTCAACCATTCATTATGGTCGAAATATGGTGTATTGACAGTCCAAGGATAGTCCTTGGGACGGTGTTGGTAGCTTGCAGGGACGAGCCAGCAGCGATGCATGGTCTATGCAAGTAGTGGTTGATATAAGGAGTTTTACCATATGTGCGGTTGTTGAGAGTGATGGTGGAGGATTTTATTAGTGACTGTTTGATAGTGAATTGTACAGTTTTATGTATTTATTGGCATTTTGCTCCAAGTTAAATCGAGAAACTACATCTTTACGTATTTTCTCTCGGTTGAATTCTTTTTCCATAGCCATACTAATTCCTCTGGCTATAGCTTCTGGGGTAAAATTGTCACAATTAATTCCGTTGAAATCATTAATAAGGTCGTCACTGCCACTGACAGGCGTCATGATTACAGGAGTCCCGCAGCACATGGCTTCCAACGTTGTTAATGAAAATGCTTCTTGCAATGACGGAAATACAAGATAATCAGCAGCAGAATATAGTTGCGATAGCCATTCGGTATTTGAAACAGGCTTGAATTGTCGAACATTAATTTTGCCACACGGGGGAATATCACCTTCGCCAAGACAAATGAACAATCCGTTTTCAATGTTTAACAAATCAAATGCTTTACATAGGTTGTCAAGCCCCTTTTGGCTATCGTTCAAGTAACGATTTGCAAAAAGAAACACTTTTGTTTCTGGTGCTATTCCAAGAAGACTGCGAACACTTTGTTTGTCAGGCATCGTGAATTGTTTGTAATCCACGCCGTTGAAAATATCGACAATGGGCTTGTCTTTAAAGAACTCATGATTTGCTATGAGTCGATGCATCTGGGAAGAGATAGCGACAGCGGTAATGTTAGTTTTACCCACTAATGCTGCACGTTTTATAGCATAAAATTCTTCTTCAAGGTTTTTGTAGTCGTTGTAATATTTTTCTCGAAACAATGTATGATGGAAGCCTCCATAAAGTGGATTGAGGTCGTGCAATGTCCAAACGATGGGCTTCTTTACATTCTCAAAAAACGTATCGTAATTCAGAAAATTCTGCACCCAATGAAGATGTATTATATCTGCTTGCCGAACTAATGGATGTTGCGAGAGGTCGTAAACCGACATCGCAGAGGTGAAAAAAACGTCAGGGTGTGATCGGGAAAGAGCATCCATCTCGCGTTGAATTCGTTCCATGCGAGTTTGAAACATACCTCTTCTTCGAAGTATCTTTTTGATTTTTCTTGTGACAGCAAATGATGGCGTTTGATATATAAGTTCTGGAGATGGAGTTGCCGGAATAACAGTATTGTCATTTACACTTTTTGTGACCACTAACATTTTACTATCTACACCATGTGAAAGTAACTCTCGGTGCAGACGGTAGGCTGCCAGACCTGCCCCTCCATTATCTGAAGTCGATATATGTAAAACTTTAGTCATTTTTTAGCAAAGACATTTTAGCGAGTCCAAGATGTCAGATGCATTCCTTTCGGTAACAAAGATCCTTGGCAGGTGATGGACATCTGTAGTATAATAGAGTAGCCCATCATTTGTTGTGGCAATTGTTTTGAAATCAAATTCCTGTACGATTCCACGATGATAGTCCTTAACAGCCACTTCATCTCCGAAAGGATATGCAAAGTGTCCCATTTGAATGCCAGCTTTTTCTTTCATCAGATTGAGCGACAATTGTATGTCATCAAGTATCATTTGTCTGCTGCATCCAGACATTGAAATATGGGAGTGCGTATGACATCCAATGGTGGCCAATGGCTCATCTTTCAATTGTCGAATCATTTCCCATGTGAGAGGGAGGGTGTCGTTGTATTTATTTAGGTCAATATCAATATTGGGGAATAAATCAGAGAAATGCCTGTTGAAGTTGTCTTGTGAAATGGTTAGTATTTTCTCACGAATATCCAGGAATGTTTGTTCCTTCTCTTGTTTTGATTGACATACAAAAGAGCTTCTATCAGATAATGTAATACTTTCATTTTGTAGTATGATGTCTTCCAGCAGGTACCACCAGTATGTCATGTTTCTTTCAGGGAATTTGGTCGCTACAAAAATGCAAAATGGGGTATTGTGGGCTTTGAATACAGGAAGTCCGTTGGTATAGTTGTCTTTGTAACCGTCGTCAAGGGTGATGGACAAAATTCTTCGTGCATGTTTCTTCTTCGAAAGGATATCCACTAATTCATCGAGTGAAACAAAGCTGAACCCTTTTCGTTTGGCATAAGTAAGGAATCCATCAAGATAATTAGGTGGTATTTTCAAATGTTCATTGTACCATAATCTATAGGGGGTTATGGTATCGACGCGGTGCAACATCAATATCGCTCCCCATGGGTAGAGAGAAGGATGAAGTAGTCTCCGTATTTCGCGTCGCGTCCTCATAATATTATGCTTAGCAGATGGTATGGGATTTATATAGGCCTTTAACCATTTTTTTTATTTTACGTTTTATTTTTTTTGTAATTGTTACATGTGGGGAGACTCCCCAGAAATCATGAAAACTTTTTGCCACTTTTCTGTCTTCTTTAATATTCTTCTCGAGATGAATATTATATTGCGATGTTTTGTTAATCTCTGCAGTATAGTTTGAAGTATCCATTGTGCCGCAATGTATACCACTCCCGTCAAATCCGATATTGTCAACCAGTGTTTTGACTGGACGTAAACAATAAGCATTATGTTTATATAGATGGTAATCCCACCGAATTGCCCAAGAGTCAATCTTTCCTTCGAGTTGCTCTCGAAGCATTCCACTCATATCGTCACCTCCACGATTAAAACGTTTTTGTTTGTGTTTGCTATAGAAGAAAGATTGTGTATCTTTGATATTCCAGTCCACGTATTTCCATCGATCTGCCCAAGTCCCCCAACCACACGACTCGGCACGATGGACAATGTATATATCTTTGGTGTATTTGGGGGAGAATGGGAAGCCGTAGTTGAATCCACCAATAGAGTATATTTTCTTGTCATCACGATAAAAATCTAATGCCTCATTTATAAAACGTAGGAAAAATGGGTGTGCCACAATATCATCTTCCACCACGATAGCTTTTCCATATTTTTTGATTACCTTACTGACGCCTGATATCACCGAATTTGCGAGGCCTTTGTTTTTTTCTGCTTCTTCGATGAAGATATTGGCAAATCCTTGAATGGTGTGGATATAATTGCGTACTTCGGATATCTTGTTTTTTTGCTCTTCTGAGGCATCTAATTTGGGGCCATCAGCAAAGATAAACAAATCACTATCTGCGGCCAACTCGCAGCATTGAAGTGCTTCCACGGTTTGCTGGGTATGCCAGGGACGATTATAGACGAAAAGTATAATGGGTGCCAACATTTATAATAAAACCGCTTTTGTTATTGAATATTAGTATCTTTTTGTTAACCCCAAGACACAACTACTTGGTGAGATTTTTCCTTACCATCTTCTTCTTTAGATTTCCATTCGTGTTTTGGACACCTTGTCTAAAAAGGGTAAACAACCGCTGCATTAGCTGATAAGTATGAGGAATATGCTTTCGTATCCTTCTTTTTGTTTTTTTAAACTTTGTTTCCGACGAAACGAACAACAATTCGTTTGTTTCGATACATAGTACTGGTTTGTTTGAAACTCGAGCAATAATGGAGGCTTCATAATAAGAACTCTCAATGAATAACTGGCAATCACTATTTTTATAATATTCGCCCTTGTATTCCCCGTGCTTTCCCCACGTGTCTCGACTATACTTATCAGGTAAATTTAACATTATGAGATTGCGATAAGTAATTTTATTACGGTGTAGCCATTCTTCTGTTTGCCTCCTGTATTTCTCAAGCCGACAGGTTACTAACGAATCAATTGTCACCGACGGTGCAAATAATGGTTTTGTTTCTTTAAGAAAAGTCTCGTATTTTTTGCCATCATCATCCTCTTCTGGGTTGCAGCATAGTACACCATCGATATCAAAACAACAGTTTTCAATGATTGAATGATGGAAGATATTCCATTCAAAAACCCTATTATCGTCAATTACTTCAAAAAAAACATCAACATATTTTTCCCCAAGAGTTGTTACTATTGGACTGGCAAAAACAAAATCATATTTGGATGTCAATGAAGCAAGTTTTGCTTTTGCTTTTGTCATGCTACTACCACTGCCAACACTATCATCAATAACCAAGACTTTGCGAACATTTACTTTTTCAATATA
This sequence comes from Bacteroidales bacterium, assembly GCA_017448185.1. Classification (GTDB taxonomy): domain Bacteria; phylum Bacteroidota; class Bacteroidia; order Bacteroidales; family P3; genus Colimorpha. Next base: position 18,662 of record JAFSLX010000067.1, on the reverse strand, counting down.
CTTGCCCCTTTCTCCACACTCAAAAATGTTACCGTTTATGAATGAATCAATATCCGACAACCTTTTGTTTAAGTACAAGGCAATCAAATTTGCAGCCATAAGCCCACTTCTAGGAATACCCACAACGAGATCAATGTCGTGAGGGATTTTCCATAGATTATGGCGTATCATGTCGCTTAATTCTGCTATTGTAACGTATCTCATATTGGTAATTCTTCAATACTGTTTTTGAGTAAGATATAACCCCAAGAGTGGGTATCCCATTTGGCAAAATATGTATTCGCTCCTTTGCTAGGACGTTCAACTTCAAGAGTTATGGCATTGGTTATTACATCAAAATTTGTTTCTCCACTCTCCATGTTTCCAATGCCTACCGAGAATGAAAGCATGTAACAACCTAAAGCAAGGCCTGGATTATGTAGAGTGTAACGTAGTTTCTTTTGCTTTCCAGCTCCAATGTTAAAGAATGTTGAAGAGGAATTGTTGCATAACGACAGTCCGTCGGGAGTACGAATTGTGCAGTTGATGCGGCATTGGTCAACATGTTTCTCAGCATAAATCACAACATCAAGGACAATATCTTCATCGGATGCGTATTTGTCATCTCCTTTTTCATGTTCTATGGAAATGAATTTTACTTTAAGACTTCTGTCTGGGTCTCGCATATTGTCTGTTATGATGGACTTAAAAGAATGTTGGAAACTGTCACTATTGAGGTAGGTGTCAACTACGTCTGAAATATTGCCAATTGTAACAATCTTTCCCTTGTCCAAAAGTACACCTTTCTTGCAAAGTGCACGTATACTGTTCATATTATGGCTAACGAACAATACCGTCCTCCCTTCGCCTTTGCTGACGTCTTGCATTTTGCCGATGGCTTTCTTCTGGAATTCGGCGTCGCCGACGGCGAGGACTTCGTCGACGACCAATATCTCGGGGTCGAGGTGGGCGGCGACGGCGAAGCCGAGACGCACCATCATGCCACTGCTGTAACGCTTGACGGGGGTGTCGATATAGCGCTCGCAACCGCTGAAATCGACTATTTCATCAAGTTTCTTGGCGATTTCTGCCTTGGTCATACCGAGGATGGCGCCGTTCATGTAGATGTTCTCACGGCCGGTCATCTCGGGGTGGAAGCCGGTGCCGACCTCGAGCAGCGAGCCGATGCGTCCACGGGCACGGATGGTGCCGGTGGTAGGGGCGGTGACCTTGGAGAGGATTTTCAGCAGGGTGCTCTTGCCGGCACCGTTCTTGCCGATGATGCCTACCACATCGCCCTGCTCAACTTTGAAGTCAATGTCTTTCAGCGCCCACACATAGTCGCTCTCGCCTTTGGTGCTGCGGTCGTTGGTTTCGCCAATTGTGAGGTAGGGGTCTTCCTTCCCTCGGACATTCATGGTCCACCAGCGGTGTAAGTCGTGTGCTAATGTCCCGGTGGAAACCAATCCGAGGCGGTAGATCTTACTGATGTTATTGAATTCTATTGCTGTTGCCATAGGTTTTTATTACTCAAATAGAATTATGAATTCTTTCGAACTCTTTTCAGGTGTAGTGGCAGAATCAATGTTGCGGTTTTCTCAATGCCCCACCATAGATATTGTCTTAAAATCTCGATGAAACTGCATCCAATGAACCAAACAATACCGCCCACAATCATTGTTGCAATATTCATCAATACACTGTCATTATAGAATAATTTTCCGAACCATGGATATAACATTCTTCCAATACCATCCTGTATAAGATATGAGGCAATGGCAAGAGACGCTATTTTGTTTATTATCGAATTGCTAAATTGGATATTTCTAAATAGGTTGAAAAACGCTATGCTCGCAATGATAATTAGGGGATTGTTGTAGGAAATGTTAGTCTTGAAATAAACTTTTTCTCCGCTTGTTACATAGGCGATGATTCCCCATAAGATCGCGCATATTATGTATGTCAACAGGTAATGCTTGCGTTTTAGCTTATCAAAAAGAGCGGGTTTTTTGCTAATGTAGGCACCGACGATATATAGGAAAATAAAATGAATAAAAGAGTAGCCATTATCCATATTCATCAAGTACCCGAGTATTAAATCGGCTATGCTAACGAAAACTACTGCATTTAATAATTGTTTTCGGGAGAATTGTTCTATTGCCTTATTAAGTATGGGGGCTATTAGCATAAGGTAAACGTACCAATTAATAAACCACCAATTGTTGTAACAGTTGATAAAAGTGGAGAGAATCAGTGATCTACCGATGGTTCCTCCACCTGCAATTCTTAGGAATGATAGGCATAGAAAGTTGTAAAAAACGACAAGAAAGGTAAAACTAACAAATTTATACAATGTGGTTTTTATCCGGAAATAGCCAGAGATTAGCACAAAACAGTTGACGGCAATATACATGAATCCAAGTGTAATGAATGATGCTGCCGGAGATGTAGTGTCATTTGAGGATTGTAGTTCGGGATATAACGCATGCCCCCAGAAATGCTGCATGACAACAAACAGCATGCAAATGATTCTAAGTAGTTCTATGTTGGATTGCCTGTGTTCTGTCGCGTTACTCATGGCAATGTGTTTCGTAATTCATGTGTGTGAATCTTTTAGTTCTGATTGAGATTTGAAAGAGGCGTCGAGACTTCGTGTTGTCAAGTTTTCGGTCTTATTCTGGTAATTTGGTTAGAGATTTTCTTTTATAATCTGATTGAGATTTAAAAGACCACGAATCTTACTGATCCGACGAATATCTATTCAGTTCTTTTAGTTTTGGTTGAGTTTCTATCTGCTGGTTGGCATGTCTCCTGACCAGCCGTGTCCAAGATCCCAGTGCTCATCGTACACAAACTCGAAGTAGGGCAGGGAGAAAGCTTTTTCAATCAGATCTGTCAACTCGTCTTGAATTGGTTCGGCCCAATGGCCTACAAGGACGATGAATTTATCAATGGTCCAGGCTACACGACCACGAGGTATTTGAGTATAATCACCCTTAAATTTCGTTTCGTAGTGCTTGGCCTGAGCTCGGAAATATTCCTTAGCCCAGACCTGACGGTGCAAGTGAGGATAGTTTATGAAAGGCTTGCCTTTCTCAGCAGCCTCCTCTACTTCGCGCGGAGTGAGTTCTTTTTTTCGCACACCAAAAAGGGTATGGTCTTTAGGGTCATACCAGAAGATGCCGACAGATGGCATCGGCTCGTCGAAGGAACGCATATCATCCATTTGTGCCTTATGGCTTATATCATCAAGGTGTGTCATAATCTTTTATAATCTGATTGTGATGAAAGAAAGTCGTCGTAGGCGAAACGGATGCCGTCCTCGAGTTCTGTCTTGTAGGTCCAACCAAGCCGGGTGGCCTTGCTGACGTCGAGGAGCTTGCGGGGAGTGCCGTTGGGACGGGAGGTGTCCCAGAGGATGTTGCCCCGGTAGCCTACCACTTTGGCTACGGTTTCGGCCAGCTCGCGGATGGTGAGTTCTTTGCCGGTGCCAGCATTGACGGTCTCGTTACCGCTATAATTATTCATCAGGAAGACACATAGCTCGGCAAGGTCGTCGACATAGAGGAATTCTCTCAGCGCGCTGCCATCGCCCCAACAGGTGACGCTCTCAGCACCCGATAGTTTGGCCTCATGGAAACGGCGTATCATGGCCGGCAGCACATGGCTGTGCTCAGGGTGGTAGTTGTCGTTGGGTCCGTAGAGGTTGGTGGGCATGACGGAGATATAGTCGGTGCCATATTGCCGGTTGAGGTACTCGCAGTATTTCAGACCGCTGATCTTGGCCAGCGCATAGGCCTCGTTGGTGGGCTCGAGACTCGAGGTCAGCAGGCAGTCTTCCTTCATCGGCTGCGGTGCCAGGCGGGGGTAGATGCAGCTGCTACCGAGGAACTCCAATTTCTTCACGTTGTTCTTCCACGCGGCATGGATGACGTTCATTTCGAGCATCATGTTGTCGTACATAAAATCGGCCGGAGCGGTATTGTTGGCCACGATGCCACCAACGTGTGCTGCTGCAAGGAACACATACTCGGGTTTTTCAACGGCGAAGAATTGCTCCACATCCGTCTGGCGTGTCAAGTCCAGCTCGGCATGCGTTCTCAGCACTAAGTTAGTATATCCCTGTCGTTTCAGTTCTCGTACGATGGCGCTTCCCACCATACCACGATGGCCTGCTACGAATATTTTGCTTTCTTTCTCCATACTATTCATCCATGTGCTCTTGTAGGTGCAGTTTGCGGACTTTCTTCATGTCGTGCCGTACCATGATTTTCACCAGTTCCTCGAAACTGGTTTTGTTCGGGTTCCAGCCAAGGACGGTTTTTGCCTTGGTCGGGTCGCCCAGCAACTGTTCCACTTCGGCAGGGCGGAAATACTTGGGGTCAACCTCCACAAGCACTTTGCCTGTGGTTGAGTCAATACCTTTCTCTTCCACGCCTTTGCCCTCCCAGCGTAGATTGACACCTGCCTCTTTAAAGGCTAAGGTGCAGAATTCGCGAACACTATGGTATTGTCCGGTGGCAATGACGAAATCGTCAGGCTGGTCTTGTTGCAGCATTAGCCACATGCACTCCACATAGTCTTTTGCATAGCCCCAGTCTCGCAAGGCATCGAGATTGCCCAGGTATAGCTTGTCCTGAAATCCTTGTGCTATTCGTGCCGCAGCGAGTGTTATCTTGCGAGTTACGAATGTCTCACCACGCCGCTCGCTCTCATGGTTGAAGAGGATGCCGTTGCTGCAGTACATGCCGTAACTCTCGCGGTAGTTCTTCATTATCCAGAAGCCGTATTGCTTGGCCACACCATAAGGCGAACGCGGATAGAACGGCGTGGTCTCCTTTTGTGGCACCTCTTGCACCATGCCGAACAGTTCGGAGGTGGAGGCTTGGTATATACGGCACTTGTCAGCCAACCCTACGATACGCACAGCCTCCAGCAGGCGAAGTACTCCTATGGCATCGGCTTCAGCCGTGAACTCCGGCACATCGAAGCTCACCTTCACATGGCTCTGTGCCGCCAGGTTATATATCTCGTCTGGGCGTATTTCGCTGATGATTCGGATGAGGCTGCTGCTATCGGTCATATCGCCCCAATGCAGATCGACGAGTCGCTTCTTCTTCATGTCGCGTACCCACTCGTCGAGATACAAGTGTTCTATGCGGCCAGTGTTGAACGAACTGCTGCGGCGCAGGATGCCATGTACCTCATACCCTTTTTCTATAAGGAATTCGGCCAGGAAACTGCCGTCTTGTCCAGTGATGCCTGTGATGAGAGCTTTCTTCATAAGTATTACATTTTGTGGAGTATGCCAGCGGGTTTCTCGGCATGGGATAACAAGCTGCTTAATAGCAGGCTTGCGGCCGAGTCGCTGTATACCATTTGCTGTTTCCAGCGGTTGGCGCGGAAACGGCGTATTTTCCATACCAATCGGCTGAGGTTTTCGTTGTCGTATTCGTCGGTGGCAGGGCTGCCGTAAGCCATGTCGTGCTCAACCATTCTGCTTTCCTCTGCTGCATCAGGACCAGTGGCAAAGTTGAGCGGCACCGCGATGCCAAATCTGTTTTCGGCAATGTGGCACAATGCCCGTGCAAAAGGCTCCATGCCGAAATTGGTGACGGTCTGCATGACGATTTCCCAATCGACTTCCGATTGCAATGCTTTGCAGGTTAATGCCCAGTCGCACAAGTCGCGCAGTGTGATGCGCCCTGCGGCAAAATGGCAAGCCATGTGGCGAAGCAGGAAGAGAACCTCAAAAGTGGGTAGTTGGTATTGGGTATTGGATAGCACTTGTTTTTCTCCTACCAACTCCTTGAGCAGTTTTTCGTAGCGGCGGTTGCTACGAGGGTAATGTACGTTGACAAAATCGTAGTGGCTTTCGACGGTCACGCTACGGTAGTTGTAGCGAGTGTGGTGGTGCGAGTCGTTCTTCACTGTTACCCCCAGCTCTATAGAGGCTATGCGGTCGGCTTCGGCATGTCGGTCGTAGAAGTAGAGGTCAATGTCGCCAAACTCGCGTAGCTCCGGTTTGGGGTAGTATTCAGACACATGTATCCCTTTCAGCACTAAAGTCTCGATACTGTGGCTTTGCATAAGTGCCGTGATCTCATGTGTGGCCTCCTCCTGATGGCGGTGGTGTATCACAGCCTGCTCGCGTTCCGACAGCCAAGGTATCAGCACATCGCGTGACGGACGTTGGTCGTCGGGCAGCAGATTGATGGCCTCGCTGGCGAGTGCAGCAATACGGTTGCGTTGCATCATCCTGAAAAGCTTCCACCACACATCGGCACCTATCGGCTTTGTACCGAGGTAGGGCGGCTGTGTGCCGAGGGCACTTTTCAGCAGGTTGAAGGCAATGTCGAGTTCTCTCATCAGACGGTGTCCATAAAGGTGCGTTGCACGCGGTTGAAAATCACCACTCCTACGGCCAGCAGCACCAGCATGAAGGCGAAACTGTAGCCCAGCATCCACCAGCTGAATTCTCCCTGTCCCAGCATGCCGTACTTGAAGGCCTCGGTGATACCGGTCAAAGGATTGAGACTCATTATCATCCGTAGTTTTGGGTTGGTGATGGTACTTAATGGGTAGATGATGGGCGTGGCGTACATCCACAGTCGCACAAAGTAGTCGAGCAGCAACGACATGTCGCGGTACTTCGTTGTCATGCTCGAGAAGAGGATGCCGAATCCCAGTGCCAGTCCGGCCAGCATCACAATAAGCAGAGGCAGCAGCAGGATATGCCAATTGGTGTGTATCTGTCCGGGGATAATCCAAATCTGATAGATGGCGTAGACCACAAGGAAAAGGGCAAACTGTATGCCGAAACGCAACAGGTTGCTGATTACCGTCGATATGGGCACCACCATGCGAGGAAAGTATACCTTACCGAAAATGCCGGCATTGGCGGTGAAGGTCGACGAGGTTTTGCCGAGGCAGTCGTTGAAGTACTGCCACAGGCAGATACCGCTCAGGTAGAACAGCGGCTGCGGCAAGCCGTCGGTAGGAATCTTGGCGATGCCGCCGAAAACCACCATGTACATTATCACGGTCATCACTGGCTGTATGAGGTACCACAGCGGCCCGAGGATGGTCTGCTTGAATTGTGTGGTGATGTTGCGCCTGACAAAGAGCATGCACAAGTCGCGGTAGCGCCAAAGCTCCGCAAAGTCGACTTGCAACAGTTTTTCTTTTGGCTTGATTACAGTTGTCCAGTTTTCGTTATTTTCGTTCATGCTGAATGTTTCTTGTGAAAAATTATATTTCCGACGATGCCCCAGAAGTAGCGCCAGTCGGTGCGGAAGGGGTGCTGCAGGTAGGCTTCGAGGTAACGGCGTTCGCTTTCCTGCACTTCGTCGAGGGTTTCGGGTGTTTTTGCTTCGTAATAGAATGGCGGCAGCAGGCCTGGCTTTGTTTTGGTACGCAGTGCCTGCATCTCGGGGGTGTAGAGGTTGAAGTATTGGTGGCTCAGCGGACGCACGCCCACCAACTTGATGTCGCCTTGCAGAATGTTCCATAGCATCGGCAGCTCGTCGAGCCAAGTGCGCCTCAGCAGGCGGCCCCAGAAGTTGACGCGGTAGTCGTCCTTGAATTTGCCCCCCGACTGCAGGTGCTGATACTGGTAGACATACTGCTGGATGTATTCCGAATAGGAGTACATCGTGCGGAACTTGTGCACCACTATCTCCTTGCCGCCAAGGCCGACACGGCGCAGGTGTATGATGGGCGACCCTGTGGGGGCAATGTCGTCGATGGGCTCTTGCACCTTACGCGCGAGAACGAAGAATTCGCCTTCACGGAATTGCTCATCCATAATCTCGAATCCCGCGCGGCTCAGTCGTCCGAGTATCTCCACGCGGTTGAACGAGCGGTTCTTCCCCTGGGTTATAGTGAAGTAAAAATTTCTTGTGAGCTTCAGCTTCGGGCAAATGCGGTGCCACAGGTAGTTCACCCCAAACACTATGTTGCGTATGCCCCAGGGGTAACGCTTGTTCACTATCTGGTGTTTCAGCACGGCGGTCATAGTATGGCAACTGAGCCATCCGCCTTGCTCCATCGCGTGGTTGGCCGCGAAGAGGAATTCGTCCAGCATCTCGATGGTGTGCAATGGCCGTGCCACGAACAGCAGTTTCGGCGAGCGGCCTTCGAGACGGAACTGCAGCGACTCAGGTGTGTGGGTGGTCAGCGGCAGAATGACGATATGCTCGCTGAGGTTGGGCTGGCTTTCATACCACTTCAGCATGGCCTTGTGCCCCATGTGTTCGGTGGCCAACAGGCAACGGCGCACCTCCTCGTCGTCGATGAGGTCGGTGTAGAGCTTGGCTCCCGCGTCGCTACCTTTTTCGGTGTAGGGGCGGTCAAGCTCGTATTGCAGTCTGAACAGCGGAGTTTTCATCTGATGGCGTTGAGCAGGGTAGGGGTCTCCTCTTCGGCTACCTTCTCGAGGAATTTAGGGTGGATGTAGGTGATGGCCACGGCCACCACGCCGCCGATGGCCACCACCACGCGGCGGTCCTTCTTGATGCGTTTGATGTGGCCCTCGGCTCCTTTGAACGGGCCGTCGGTCACGCGGACACGGTCGCCCTGGTGGTATTCCGGCCGGTCGTCGCCCAGCAGCGTCAGTCCCTGTTCGCCGGCAGTCACCACAAAGCGGAACACCTCCATCTCGCGGTCGGGAATCGCCGAGGGCTTTCGGCTGCCCGGTTCGCGGTAGACCCGCGACTGCTGCCAGTGCTCAGCGGCGAACTGCTTGATGTATTCAAGGCTGCACCTGACGAACAATAATGATGGTATGACTTTCGCCGGTGAGAAATACTCGGTGCCGTGCTCAGTCAGGTCGGCTATCAGTGCCGCTTGGCGGTGGAAGTACACCTTCAGGGCGTACCAGTGCAGTTCGTTTTCGGTTGTTGCAGTTCCGATGTCCATGTTGTGGCAATTCTCCCCCTCCTCCTATAATGTGTATGGAGGCTCGGGCAGGTCGGTCAGTAGTCCGGGCACTGATATCGGCCATCGCCTATCGCAGGCATGCGTCCGTAACCTTTTGGAACATAGCGATTATACGGTAATCGCGCATGTTCACTACCCAATGCAAAGATAGCACTTTCTTATTATATAAGAAAAACTTTATAACAAAAAAAATTAACAATCCATATTTAATAACGGATGCTGTCCAATGCCGGGAATGGCCAGATTTTGTGTAAGTATTTTATTTTCACGTAGTTGTTCGTATTTGCACAATCCGTTGTCCGGTCGTAGTTCAGTCGTTGCTCAGTCGTTGTTCAGTCAAACACTGAACAACGACTGAACAACGACTGAACAACGGCCGTGCAACAGAGTGGCAAACGGGAGTAAGGTTTAGGTAAATTTAAGGAAACTTTTTGGGGCAAAATGAAAAAAAAATTTGGCGGTTGAAAAAATGTTCGTATCTTTGCAGTCCGAATTAAGGGTAAAAATCCCGAAAGAAATTTGTGTAAGTAATTAAAAATTAACAATTAAAATGTACGCAATCGTAGAAATCGCAGGCAAGCAATTCAAGGTCGCCCAAGATCAGAAGATCTTCGTCAACCGCCTCCACAACGACGAGGGTAGCGAGGTTTCTTTTGACACCGTGATGCTTAAAGACAATGATGGCAACGTCGAGGTTGGCAAACCTTACATTGCTGGTGCTAATGTAAAGGCCACCGTCCTCCGTCATCTCAAGGGCGATAAGGTTTTGGTGTTTAAGAAAATCCGTCGTAAAGGCTATCAGAAAATGAACGGCCACCGCGACTATCTGACCCAAATCAAAATCGATAGCATCAATTAAGTCTAACCTTTTAAAAACAGTATATTATGGCTCACAAAAAAGGTGTTGGTAGTTCCAGTAACGGTCGCGAATCCGAAAGCAAACGCTTAGGCGTGAAAATCTTCGGTGGCCAGCAGTGCGTCGCCGGTAACATTATTGTCCGTCAGCGCGGCACCGTTCACAATCCCGGTCAGAATGTTGGAATGGGTAAGGATCATACGCTGTTCGCTCTTGTCGACGGTGTGGTCAAGTTCCACAAAGGCCGTGAGGATCGTAGTTTTGTCTCCGTTGTCCCCGCAGCAGAGTAATACATTTTTTTTCATAGTTTTGCGATTCCTTCCCCTGTCTTGGGGAAGGTTTTTTTTTATTCTTTGTCGTTGGGCAGTTGTTCCATCTGCACACGCATGCTTTCGCCGTGGATGCGTTCAAGGATGTCCTTCACAAACTCGGTGTCCATTCCCAGGTCGGCAGCTTTGTTCAGGCGGTCGGCAAGCACGGCCTCCCAGCGCTGTGGCTGATAGACGGGCATGCGGAAATCGCGTTTCACCTCGGCAATATGACGCGACAGTTCCATGCGCTGCCAAAGCAGGCGGATGACTTCGTGGTCGATGTCGTCGATTTGTCGGCGCATAGGTTCGAGAAGGGTGTTCGACTGGTGGGGTGTTGAGTTTTGTGGATCTGGTATAATCTTTGAAATCAATTGTTTGAACTCGGCAGGGGTCAACTGCTGTCCGCCGTCGGTCCAGGCCTCGTCGGGCGAGGGGTGTACTTCGACCATCAGGCCGTCGTAGTCGAGTTGCATGGCGGCTACGGAGAGGGGAGCGATGACATCGCGACGGCCGCCGATGTGGCTGGGGTCACACAGGACGGGGGTGTCGGGCAGCAGTCGCCTGAGCTGCATGGCCACCTCCCACAGGGGGTCGTTGCGGTAGCCGTGGTTGTTGTACATGCTGAAGCCGCGGTGCACAGCGGCAATCTGTTCGATGCCGACCTGCTGCAATCGCTCAATGGCACCTATCCACAGCCTCACGTCGGGACACACCGGGTTTTTGACCATCACCTTCAGGCCACTGCCTCGCAGTGCATCGCCGATCTCGCCTACCATGAAGGGGTTGGCGGTGGTGCGTGCACCGAGCCACACGGTGTCGATACCGTAGTGCAGGCACAGCTCTACATGCTCGGGGCGGGCCACCTCGCAGCAGAACCGCACCGGTGAGCCGTCGGACATGCGCATTCCGCTGTCGGCAATCTCTTTCATCCAGTGCAGGGCTGGTTCGCCAAGCCCCTCGAAGCCGCCCGGACGGGTGCGCGGTTTCCACACGCCGGCGCGTATCATCCGCACGTGCGGCGTGCTGCACAGTTCGCGACAGACTTCCTGCAGCTGTTGCTGGCTCTCGACGCTGCACGGTCCGGCAATGATGTAGGGTTTCTCCATTGTTGTCATAATCATTTTGCAAAAGTACAAAATATTTTTTACATATTCGCGTTATTATCAACATGAAAGTAAAATATCTGAAACTTAAAAACTGGTTGCTTGTCTCGTTGATGAGTGCATTGGGATTGTCTTCGTGCCACTGCCACAAGCAGTTGGAAAAGACGGAAGAGCCTGTGGCCCCGGAGGTGAAAGACCGCGGCGAGATGAAGCTTATGTATGGTGTGCCGACGATGAACTTCATGATTCGTGGGCAGGTAAAGGATGCCCAGGGCAAGCCGGTGAAGGACATCCGCGTCAATATGCTTGAACGCGGAATGGAGGTGAAAGACGGCGAGTTGCAGGGCGATCCCGAACGGGTGAAGGCGTGGCTCGAACGGAGCGCTGCCATCACCGACAAGAACGGCCGTTTCTTGATTGAGAACAGTGGTACTCCGCAGGAACAGGTACGCCTGATGGTGCGCGATGTCGACGGCAAGGAAAACGGCCTGCACAAGGACCGCATGGTCGAAATGCCGGTATTGCCTATCAATGTGGATCGCACCAATGCCGGTGGCTGGAACCAAGGCACCTTCAGCAAAGATATCGAAATCAAGTTGGAAGACAAATAATATGAAACTCTGTTTTTTAAAAGCAAAACACTGGCTGCTGGTGGTTGTGATGACATTGATAGGTGTCGCCGCATCATGTACCAAGCCTGACATGTATGGATGCCCACCATCTGAGTATAACGATTCTATATTGAATCAGTGATGGGTCTCTCTCTTAAACAGCGTGTCGGCCTGGAGCTGCAACGCTCATTGAGAAAGACCAACGAACAGTTGCATCCGCTGCGTACACTCTTTTGGGAGTGTACGTTGCGTTGTAATATGTCGTGCCGCCACTGCGGAAGCGACTGCAAGGTGGCTCCATCGGTCCCCGACATGCCGGCGGCTGACTTCCTGAAGGTTATCGACTCCATCACCCCTCATGTCGACCCTCACAAGGTATTCATCATCTTCACCGGCGGCGAGGCGTTGCTGCGTGACGACCTTGAGCAGGTGGGTCTCGAACTGTACCGTCGCGAATATCCTTGGGGCGTGGTTACCAATGGCTTTCTTCTCGATGAGAAGCGGTTGGAAAGCCTGTTGGCCAGCGGTATGCATTCCATTACCATCAGCCTCGACGGCTTCGAGCAGCAGCACAACTGGATACGCCGGCATCCACAATCGTTCGAGCATGCCACCAAGGCCATCCAACTGCTCGTCAAGCAGAAAGACCTTCTCTGGGACATTGTTACCTGCGTCAATCCACAGAACTATCCCTATCTGAGTAAGTTCAAAGAGTATCTTGTCTCGCTCGGAGTACCGGCATGGCGGTTGTTCAGTATTTTTCCTATGGGCCGTGCCGCCAATGATCCGGAGTTACAGCTGACAGACGAACAATTTCGTGGTATATTGGATTTTATCAAGGAATGCCGTGAGGATGACTCGCGACTCCATGTGAGCTACGCATGCGAGGGCTTCCTCGGCGAGTACGAGCAGAAGGTGCGCGACCATTTCTTCTATTGCCGCAGCGGTGTCGAGGTGGCCTCGATACGTTGCGACGGCGGCATCAGCGGCTGCACATCGGTGCGCAGCCACATGGACCAGGGGAATATATACAAGGACGACTTTTGGGATGTATGGCAGAACCGCTTCCAAGTGATGCGCGACCGTTCTTGGACCAAGAAAGACCAGTGCAAGGATTGCAAGGTCTGGCGCTATTGCGAGGGCTCTGGTCTGCACCTATACGACGACCAGGGAAAATTATTGACCTGCCATTATAACAGAATAATCCATAAATAAAATGAAAAAGAATGTTATTGCCATTTGTGCAGTTGTTTTATTGCCGTTTGTTGCTTCGGCTCAATTCAGTCTGAACGTGGGCTATTTGCACCAGACATCGCATACCTCCGAACCAATCTACAACTATGCTCCCAATAATATTGGCACATGGGCGCTGTATGCAGAGGCGGATTACAACTTTCGCTTGCCGTACAACCTTGGAGTTTCCCTTGGCGCAAGAATATCCTCTACAACAACGATGGATTTGTCTGATTTTATGAAGAAAGGATATGCTGTTTATAAGGAAACAAACTATTGTGTTCCTTTGAGATTGAGCTATACATTCCCCGGTTTTCTGTTGGGCTGGGATTTGTCGCCCTTCGTAGGCGTGCTGGCTCAGTATACCGGCAGTGCTTTTTATGAAGAGGATGCCACTCCATTGCACATAAACTATTGTGATGAAACCTGTACGCATGCCATCAAGAAGTTTACGATGATGCCTACAGTTGGATTTGGTGTGGCTAAGGCTCATTGGCAGGTGAATGTGGAGTATGCCCCAGGTTCGCTTAATCGTTCATTGCACGGCAACTACACTCACTGGCAATCGGGATTGACTGTTGGTGTGGGATATCGTTTTTGATAAAATAAAAGATAAATATTTCCTGTTTCCTATTTTTTTGTATCTTTGCACCTGCAAATGTGGATAGATTTGTAATGATTGCAACCACTTGAAAAAATGCTAAAGCGTTGTTCAACTGCGACTTCATTCTCAAATCTGTTACATTTAAAAGTAATGTTTAACAAACTAAAATGTAACAAAAATGAGTTATTTCTTCACAAGTGAATCAGTGAGCGAAGGCCATCCCGACAAAGTGGCCGACCAGATTAGCGATGCGCTACTGGATGAATTCTTAAGACATGACCCTGAAAGCCATGTGGCTTGCGAGACGTTGGTAACTACAGGTTTGGCCGTCGTGAGTGGCGAAGTGACCACCAATGGCTGGGTCGATATTCAGGGCACCGTACGCGATGTCATCCGTCAGATTGGATATACCAAGGGCGAGTACAAGTTCGAGTCCGAAAGCTGTGGTGTGCTCAGTGCCATCCATGAGCAGAGCCAGGACATCAATCAGGGGGTTAGCCGCAAGGCCAAAAAAGACCAAGGAGCCGGCGATCAGGGGATGATGTTCGGCTATGCCTGTCGTGAAACCGCCGAGTTGATGCCGCTGCCTATCACGTTGGCACACATTATTTTGATAGAACTTGGCAAGATTCGCCGCGAGGGCAAGCAGATGAGGTATTTGCGCCCCGATGCCAAGAGTCAGGTTACGGTGCAGTACAGTGATGCAGGCAAGCCTGAGCGTATTGAGGCCATCGTTGTCAGCACACAGCACGACCCCGATGCGACGCAAGAGCAGATTCGTGCCGACGTGGAACGTATATTGTTGCCTCGCGTTGTGAAGAGGTTGCCCAAGGAAACCCAGAAGCTTTTTGCCAAGAAAGACTACAAATTGCACGTCAATCCGACAGGCAAGTTCGTCATTGGTGGTCCCCATGGTGACACTGGTCTTACGGGCCGCAAGATTATTGTTGACACCTATGGTGGCCGTGGTGCCCATGGTGGTGGTGCCTTCAGTGGTAAAGATGCCTCAAAGGTCGACCGTTCGGCGGCCTATGCCACTCGCCATATCGCCAAGAACTTGGTGGCTGCCGGCCTCTGCGATGAGGTGCTCGTTCAGGTGGCTTATGCCATCGGAGTTGCGGAACCTGTTGGTTTGTACGTAAATACTTACGGCTCTGCCAAGGTGAAGATGACCGACGGCGAGATTGCAGCCCACGTGAAACAACTTTTCGATTTGCGCCCCTACGCCATTGTCGAGCGTTTTGGCCTAAAGAATCCCATCTTCCGTCCCACTGCTGCTTATGGCCACATGGGTCGTGACCCCTTCGAAGACTATGTCACCGTATACGATGCAGCTGATCGCAAGCGCAAGAAGAAGGTGCAGTTCTTCGGTTGGGAAAAACTCGACATGGTCGATGCCATCAAGAAAGAATTCAATCTTAAATAATTATGACAAAACTCAGTGTTAATATCAACAAGGTGGCCACAGTCCGCAATGCGCGTGGTGGCAATACCCCTAATGTCAAGCAATTCGCCATCGACTGTGAGCGTTTTGGTGCCCAAGGCATCACCGTTCATCCGCGTCCCGACGAGCGGCACATCCGCTATGCCGACGTGTACGACATCAAGCCTATCATCACCACCGAGTTCAATATTGAAGGCAACCCCAAGGGCATCTCGAAGAGCAAGCCTTACGGTTTCATCGATCTGGTGAAAGAAATTAAACCCACTCAGGTGACGATGGTTCCCGATGCCGAAGGTGTACTGACTTCCAATGCTGGTTGGGACACTGTAAATAATCAGCAGTATTTGTGTGATGTCGTAAAGGAGTTCAAGGCCTGCGGCATCCGTGTCAGCATCTTCATCGACGCCAATCCACAAATGATTGAGATGGCCGCCAAGACTGGCACCGACCGTGTGGAACTCTACACTGAGAGCTATGCCAGCCGTTATTCCGCTGGCCGAGAGGATGCGATAAAGCCTTTCGTCGAGGCTGCCAAGGTGGCACGCGACTGTGGCCTCGGTCTCAATGCCGGCCACGACCTCTCACTCGAGAACCTTACCTTCTTCCACCAGCAGATCCCTTGGTGCGACGAAGTCAGTATCGGCCACGCCCTTATCAGCGACGCACTCTACCTCGGCATCGAAGAGACCATCCACCGCTATCTGGCTTGCCTGAAATGAAACGAGTTGTAGTTGTATTGTTGCTGGCACTGGGTGTGTCGGCGATGGCGCAGGAGAATATTAACCTCGGCGTGATACCCACGCCGCAGCGGGTGGAAATGCGCCATTCGGTCCCGTGTCACCCTAGGAAGTTTAGGGAGGTGAAGGTCGACACTCTGCCGGTGGATGCCAATATGGAGCAGGCCTACCAGCTGGTCATCGAGCCGAAAGGCATCACCTTGAAATACACTTCGGAGCACGGCTTGCAATACGCATGGCTGACGCTGCAACAGCTTAAAACTATCTATGGGGATGAACTGCCCTGCTGCACCATCACCGACTGGCCGGCCTACCGCTATCGTGGCTGGATGGACGACCAGAGCCGTGGACCGGTACCGCACGCCGCCTTCCGAAAGAAGCAGTGGGAGACGCTCCACGCACTGAAGTACAATTTTTGCAACTACTATACCGAGCACACCCTCTACCAGCCCGAGTTCCCCGACCTGGCGCCCGCCTACCTCGCCGACTGCAAGCCGCACCCCGACGAGGTCATCAACCTGCAGCTCTTCGCCCATGCCGAGAAGACGCTACGCATCCCCTTCTATCAGCACCTGATGGATAGCAAGGCCAACTTCAACCCCAGTGTTGAGGAAACTTACAGTTTTCTTGAGAAGCGCATTGCCGCCGCCTACCATCGCATTCCCACCTCGCCGTTCTTCATCATCAACTGTGACGAGACCGAGCAACTCGGCACCGGCCGCGCCAAGAAACTGGTGGACAGCCTTGGTGTCGACCAGGTCTATGTCGACTTCATCAACCGCTGCTATGAGATGATTAACACCTATCATTGGGACCAATGGGAAGGTACAGACGAGGTAGATGATACCGTTGCCCCCGACGCTCCACGCATCGTCATGTGGGGCGACATTGTGGCCAAGAATCCGGCCATGATGCGCCAGCTGCCGAAGGACATGACCTATATCATGTGGGCCTACGAACCCCTCGACAGCTATGATCACTTGATAAAACCATTCAAAGATAACGGAACCCCCTTCTGGGTAGCCCCTTCGCTGAGCCATAGCAGCAACATGAACCCCAACCCCTACCGCTACATGAAGAACATCGCCAACCTGGCGCGCGACGGCTGGCACAACGGTGCCGAGGGCTTGATGAACACCTGCTGGGACGACAACGGCGAGGCTCTCTTTGACAACTGCTGGCACGGTCTCTTCTGGAGCGCCGAAATGGCGTGGAACCCCATCCGTACCGACGACCCCGAAGAGTTCAAACGCAGAGAGGCCCAGTTCAATGAGAATTTCGAGCGGCTCTTCTACGGCATTGCCGATAATTCCGCTTTGCCCATCAGCCCCATTCAACCCATTGCCCCCAAGACACAGCAGCTATACAAGGTCGGCGCCCTCGAAAACGACCTCGACATTGCCGACTGGTACACATCGGCGGCGCTGATGGAGCCGCTGCTGAATTTCAACCCAGACAACACCAGCGACGCCATGAGTGACCGCTGCGACAGGGTTATCAAGAGGGTGATGGCGCTGGACAAGGAGATTGACTCCGCCGCCAACCCTCATGCCCACTATGCCCTGATGCGCATAAGACTGACGGTTTTCAAGTCGATACTGCGCAAAATGGTCTACCACCAGCTGGAGGGCAAGGATAGTACGATGGCCTATCGGCTGAAGATGATGAAAGGGCAGTACTGGCTGTTCCTCACCGACCTCAAGCGCGAGTACATGCGGCTGTGGGATCAGGAGAACGGCGAATACGAGCGGTATATCGTCTGCAACCGCTACGACGACCTCGCCCGCGAGGTGCTGGAGCTCGACCGTCATGTCTTCATGGAGGTTCTTCCTCCGAGTGACCAGTCTACCCCGATGGTGCAACTCCGCACCATTTCCGGCAAAAAGCCAATATACTACACCCTCGACGGTTCCGAGCCCACCGCCTCCTCGACCAAATACGAAGGCCCCTTCCCGTTGGAGCGCTCGGCCACCATCAAGGCCATCTGCTATAACAAGTATGGCGAAGGCGTTGTCTCCGAGCAGTACCTCCTTTCGCATCCCGGCATGGGTGCCAAGATAACCCTCAATACTCCGTTTGCCACCTATAAATCTATTTATAGTGGTGGCGGCGAGAAAGCCCTCGTCGACGGACAGCTCGGCTCCAACACCACCTACGCCGACGGCCACTGGCAAGGCTACTGGGGCGACAGCATCGATGCTGTGATTGAGTTATCCCCTAATGCATTAACGCAATCACGCATTAACGCAATCTCCATGCGCTTCATGCAGAACACCTTCGATTGGGTACTCGCTCCCACGCAGATAAAGGTCTACACCTCCGCCGACGGTAAGGAGTGGACCCTCGTCGCTGACCAGCACTTCGATATGGACCCTCGCGAAACTGGCATGCGCCTGAAACAGTATACCGTGCCTTTGGCTTCTCGCCTCGCACCTTACACCTTCCTACGTGTCGTCGTCCCCAATCCCGGCCCGCTCCCCTCGTGGCACCCCGCCCCTGGCCAGCCGAGTTACCTCTTCACCGACGAAATTATTATCAAGTAACTATCCCTAATCAATCTTAATTCTCCACTGCCGTTGTTCAGTCGTTGTTCAGTTGTTGTTCAGTCGTTGTTCAGTGCTTGACTGGACAACGGCTGGACAACGGCCGGACAACGGCTGGATACCGGAGGGTGATATGGCTGTGTACCAGCGTGTTGCGGCTGAATGCATTCCTGACTGCGCGATGCCGGTAATTTGCGCAAACCACTGATTTGTAATGCGATATTTTGGTTTTGTCTGTTTCCGCGTCCTTTTTCCGCCCGCGGGGGGCCGGAAAAAGGGCCGCCGAGGTGTGCTTTGCGGT
>JAFSLX010000066.1 GCA_017448185.1 Bacteroidales bacterium | reverse complement strand
GAGCAATTACGCCATAAGCGTTTCCTTCCAAGAAAAATCCTACGGAGCAATTACGCCATAAGCGTTTCCTTCCAAGAAAAATCCTACGGAGCAATTACGCCATAAGCGTTTCCTTCCAAGAAAAATCCTACGGAGCAATTATGCCATAGGGGGTTCTTTATATTGAAAGCGCTTACGCCGTAGGCGTTTTCTTTTCATAGAATTAACAAAACAATAATCGTAACCAATTCTCCGTTAGGAGATTTCTTTCAATTGTTATTTTGGAGCGTTTGTCATGAGGGTGCCGGAGGCCGGAGGCGTATGCCAAAAAAGTATCATAAAAAATCAAAAAAATATTTCCGTATGAAAAAAAAAGTCTATATTTGCAGTTGAATTGGAGTAGGAATATTGCGCCAGCCATTCGCCGAGGGCGTTGTGGCTGAGCATATTGAACGAAAACTGACAAGAAACAAAAATATTAATCACTAAAAATTCAACATGATGAAAAAAGCATTATTGGTTTTAGGTTTGGCCATGTGCACCACGTTTGCATTCGCCCAGACCAACAATGTTTCGATTTCGAAATCGAAACAGGATGCCGCTTTGGCCAAGAAGGCTCCCAATGCCGCTTTGGTCGACTACAAGGCTTCCATCTTCGCCAAGGCTGGTGACACCCTCGTCACCTGGGAATTCGACCAGGCAATGGCCAGCAGCGTAAACGCTGGTACCATCGGCCAGAACGACAGGATTGACGACACCCTCGTTGGCAACAACGCCCACGGTCAGAATGCCACCTACGCCATCTGGCAGCGCATTCCGGACTCGGCCTACATCTTCAGCGATAACTTCGCTAACACCTATGCCGACATGGCCACCTACACCGGTCTGATGAACGCCCTTGCTATCCGTGTCAGCGCCCTCAATGCTGGCAACGACAACGGTTTCATGTTCATCTGTGCAAATGAGGCTCCCGACCGCTCGGGTGTCTTTAACAGTTACTTCACCCTGCCCACCGTGCAGAACATGGCAAATGCCGGCGTCATCGACATTGCTTTCATCCAGGCTTACATTAAATACTACGACCAATGCTTCATCGACTATAAGGTTGGCAACAGCTGGAAGAGCCGCGAAATCAACGTCACCGGTGTCGATGTCGAAGTAAATAGTTGGGGTCCCTATCGTGCCACTTACGTAATGCCTCTCGTTCTGGCTCAGCAGCCCAACATCGAGGTTCGTTTCCGCTTCTTCTGCGATGGTGAAGACGGCAACTCCTACGGTTATTATTGGATGGTCGACAATGTGAAAGTCATTGCCTATCCCACCCCCACCAACCGTTGGGTCAACCATGGTGAGAAATACATCGACGGTGCCTATGGTACCATTCCCGAGGGCATGACCATTCCTCTGACCTGGGCTTCGTCTCTGACCAACACCGGTACCGGTGTCCTGAACAACGTCAACGTGCAGATGAGCCACCTCTATTTCGACAACGAGGAGCTCCAGACCGAAGTCTTCCTGACTACCCCGCAGGATCCAATCGCCACTGAAGCCACCAACACCGTGAAAATCGACGAGCGTGGTTTCTATGATGCCGACTATAATGGTTGGTTTGGTTTCTCCGAGAACTACGGTGCCGAGCACATCGGCAGCCCCTACACCCTCCGCGGCATGCCTACCACCAACCCCGGCTACAACTATGTGACCGCCACCGCCACCTGTGGTGACATCACCTCCGAATGGGACACCATCCTCTATCGCGTCAGCCAGATGGAAGAGGTCGAGCCCGGCATGATCGAGGGTTACCGTTGGGCCCACGATAACGGCTTGATCCCCTCGAACTCGGTATGGAGCCTCCAGCTCACCGATCCCGATGCTCTCGGTCGCCAGTTTGTCACCGAAGGCACTGATGTCCATCACTATGTCCAGAGCGGTTATTCCTTGACCGTGCGCTACACCACCGGTAACGACATCCCCGAAGGCTGGGTGTTCCGTGGCCTTGAGTTCATCACTGCTACCACCTCCGACATTATGGACAATATCGACCAAACTCAGTTTATCCCCTTGGCCTACACCGAGGAATACTCCGAGGATGGTGAAAGAGTGGGTTGGAATGCCATCAACACTGGTGTCAGTAACGCTATCGTCGAAGTGAGCGAAAACGACGCCAACACTCTCGTGACCGGCTACATCCTGCCTGGCCAGCCCTACCGTGCCGTCAACGTCCTCTTCCCCGAGCAGCCCGAACTGCTGCCCAACACCGCCTACCGCTTCGGCTATCGCCTGAACCGTGACGGTTACTTCGCCGTCGCCACCAACGCCTGGAGCTACAGAAACGAGCAGGGTACTAACACTGCCTACTACAACGATGCCAACGTCGCTCCCTTCTACAACCAGTTTGCCGCCGGTTCCCCTTACGATGTTTACGTCAACGACCCGTCACGTGATGGCGGTTTTTTTGGTTCGTATCACACCGATGTTTACCCGATGATTCGTCCTATCGTTGGACCCGCTATGGAGGTTCCCCGTACCACCGTGTATCCGCAGTGCGAAGGCGACACCAACTACTACATCGAGTATCTTGACGACGATGTCTGCGGTGCTGACGTCTCGGTTGCCGAGGGTTCCAGCCCTGTGTTCTACGTTGTTCCCGATGGCCACATGATTATCGACAAAATCATCGTCGACGGTCAGGAAATCGAGCCTTGGGACGAGGAAGAAGGCACTGGTGATGAGAACTGCTGGTTGGGTGAATACCCCATCGTCAACGGTGAAACCGGCGATACCCTCTATATGCGTTACTGGTGGGCCTATATGTATGACAATATTGTCAACAACCCCAACCAGCCCCATACCATCAGCGCTGTTTGCCACTGGCACAACGTCGGCATCGATCCCGTTGCCCCCAATGTCAGCCTCGGCCTGAGCCCCAACCCCGCCACCTCGCAGGTGAGCATGAACATCAAGGGTGTTACCGGTATGGTCAACTGCAACATCATCGACATGAGCGGCCGCGTTATCTACAACGCCAACATCAATGCCGAGCAGACCCACACCATCAACCTGAGCAACATCCCCGCTGGCGCCTACTTCGTGCGCGTCACCAACAACGAGTTCAGCAAGGTTGAGAAACTCATTGTTCGCTAATCGTAATTAGACGACAATAAACACACGGCAGGGCACCCAACCGGTGCCCTGCTTCTTTTTGTCTGCAAGGGAAAGGCCATGCGTTAAAAAAACTGAAAAAAGCGAAAAAAGATTTGTCCAGTTGAAAAAATGTTCGTAACTTTGCACTCTCCAAAAATGGGGAAGTAGTGCCTTGTCTACCCGTTCAAGGCATTCTTTCTCAGGTTGATAAGCATGTAGGCCAATTATCCGTCAGCGGCCAAAATGTGATGCAATCGGCGGAGAAAAAGTAAAAAAGAACAAACATCATCGTTAGTATAAAAAACAGAAATGAGTACGTTAAGTTACAAAACCGTATCAGCCAACAAGCAGACCGTTCAGAAAGAATGGGTGCTGGTTGATGCAGAAGGACAGACCGTAGGCCGCTTGGCCACCCGCGTCGCCAACATTCTGCGCGGCAAGACCAAGCCCTGCTTCACCCCGCACGTCGATTGCGGTGACAACGTCATCATCATCAATGCCGAGAAGGTTGTCTTCAGCGGCAAGAAGGAGACTGACAAAATCTACCAGCGCTACACCGGCTATCCCGGTGGCCAGCGTGAGACCACCCCTGCCAAGGTGCGCGCCACCCACCCTGAGCGTATCCTCGAGCACGCCATCCGTGGCATGCTGCCGAAGAACCGCCTCGGCGACGCCCTCTACCGCAACCTCCACATCTATGCCGGTAGCGAGCATCCCCATCAGGGTCAGAACCCCAAAGCCATCAATATTAACGAAGTTAGATAAGAAAAGATATGGCAGAAGTAATCAACACCATTGGTAGAAGAAAGACCGCCGTGGCCCGCGTCTATATGACCGCCGGTAACGGTGAAATCAAGGTCAACGGCCGCGACTACAAAGAGTATTTCCCCACCGGTCCGCTGCAGTACATTGTGAACCAGGCTTTCGCCGTGGCTAACGCCGAAGGTAAATGGGATGTCAAAGCCAACCTCGACGGTGGCGGAATCACCGGTCAGGCCCAGGCTCTGCGTATGGCTATCGCCCGCGCCCTCTGCGAGAACAACATCGAGGATCGCCCCGCCCTCAAGAAGGAAGGCTTCCTGATGCGCGACCCGCGTATGGTCGAGCGTAAGAAACCCGGTCAACCCAAAGCCCGTAAGCGCTTCCAGTTCAGCAAGCGTTAATATAGATATTATAAAAGCTGGACAAAGTTTAGTATCCAAATCATCAGGATGTACCGCTGCGTTGACACTCCGAGCAGCATAGGACAGCCGGAAAACACAGCCCTAAGGTCTGCCTGACGATTGGCAAAGTTAAAAACAAAAAGGAAAGTAAACAAACATGAACGAACTCAAATTTGAAGAACTGCTCGAGGCAGGTTGCCACTTTGGCCACCTCAAGCGTAAATGGAATCCCAAAATGGCTCCTTATATTTTCAAGGAGCACAACGGCATTCACGTCATCGACCTGCAGAAGACCATTGCCAAAGCCGACGAGGCAGCCGCTGCACTGAAGCAGATGGCCCGCAGTGGCAAGAAGGTCCTCTTCGTGGCTACCAAGAAACAGGCCAAAGAAGTGGTCGCCGAAATGGCCAAGAGCGTGGATATGCCCTTCGTCACCGAGCGTTGGCCGGGCGGTATGCTGACCAACTTCAGCACCATCCGCAAGGCTGTCAAAAAGATGAACAGCCTCGACAGCCTGATGCACGACAAGGATTTCAATAATATCAGCAAGCGTGAGCGTCTTCAGGTGCAGCGTGAGCGCGCCAAGCTCGACAAGAACCTTGGTTCTATCGCCGACCTCACCCGTCTTCCCAGCGCCCTATTTGTCATCGACATCAACAAGGAGCACATTGCAGTCGCCGAGGCACGCCGCCTGAACATCCCCACCTTCGCCCTCGTGGACACCAACACCAACCCCGAGCTCATCGACTTCCCGATTCCCGCTAACGATGATGCATCGAAGTCGATCGCCGCTATCCTCAAGCACATGTGCGAAGCCATTCAGGAAGGCCTGAACGAGCGCATGCTTGACAAGGATAACCAGCCCGAGGAAGAAGTCTCCGCTGAGAACGCCGAGGCTCCCGTCGAAAAGAAGACCCGCGCCCGTCGTCCCCGCAAGAGCGACGATGCCCCCAAGGCCGAAGAAGCTCCCAAAGCTGAATAATAATTAAAGAAAAAGAAAGGAAAACAATATGGCAATTACCGCTTCACAGGTTAACGAGCTCCGCAAACTCACCGGTGTCGGCATGATGGACTGCAAGAAAGCCCTCGTCGAGACCGACGGCGATATGCAGAAAGCAATCGAACTGCTGCGCCAGAAAGGCCAGAAGATGGCCGCCAAGCGCGCCGACCGCGATGCCAACGAGGGTTGCGTCCTGGCCAAGACCATGGGCAACTACGGCGCCCTCATCATGGTGAGCTGCGAGACCGACTTCGTGGCCACCAACGCCGGCTTCGTCGACTTCACCACCAGCATCCTCGACACCGCCATGGCCCAGCACCTCACCACCAAGGACGAGGTTCTGAACATGGACCTCAACGGTGCCAAGGTCAGCGACGCCATCACCGACCAGATCGCCAAAATTGGCGAGAAGATCGAGCTGGCCCACTTCGAGACCATCGAGGCCGAGAAGGTCTACGCCTACATCCACCCGGGCAATCGCATGGCCTCCATCGTCGGACTGAACAAGGCCGGTTACGACCAGGTCGGTCACGACATCGCCATGCAGGTCGTCGCCATGCGTCCCGTGGCCCTCGACGCCGAGAGCGTGCCCCAGGAGATCAAGGACCAGGAGCTCCGCGTGGCCGTCGAGAAGACCAAGGAAGAGCTCGTCGGCAAGGCCGTCGACGCCGCCCTGAAGAAAGCCGGCATCAACCCCGCCCACGTCGACAGCGAGGAGCACATGGCCTCCAACATGGGCAAAGGCTGGATCACCGAGGAGCAGGTCAACCAGGCCCGCGAAATCAAGGAGAAAGTCGCCGCCGATAAGATGGCCCAGCTCAGCGAACAGCAGATCAACCAGATTGCCAACGGCCGCCTCAACAAGTTCTTCCAGGAGAACACCCTCATGGAGCAGGAGTACATCATGGAGAGCAAGGTGAAGGTCAAAGACTTCATCGCCAAGGCCGACAAGGACCTCCGCTGCACCGGCTTCAAGCGCCTCGAACTCGGTGCCTAACGCCATCGCATAGGTAAGATTAATCACAGAAAGCGCGCCCCGCACCGGAGCGCGCTTTCGTCGTTTCTGTGCAATATCATCGCGCTCATGAGCGGGCATCGCTTTTTCATTGAAAACAGACCTCGCTCACGTGCGGGGCGCACTGTCCGGCCGAAAATCGACCTCGCTCATGAGCGGGGAGCACTTTCCGGCAAAAAATAGACCTCGCTCATGAGCGAGGTCTATTGTATGGACTGTTTCAACATCCCGCACATGAGCGCGGTGCATTTTCACGCCCTCCAATGCCCTCCGCACCGGTGCGCGGGACATTGCTTGCGCTGCGACAGGCTATCGCACGATGACTTTCACACCATCCTTCTCCAATCTTTGGGACGGAGGATTGCCTGGCATTATGTCCTCCTCTATGCCACCTGTTTCAGGCAATGGCAATGCTTGTCTGGCCGGCGTGCCGGGGAGTTTCACCTGGATCTCGCCCAGGGCATCTCTGGGCACATTCACCTTCCCACCTGGCGTCATTTGCTCGATTATCTCCTCCATAGTAGCAGGCATCCCTATGTCAATCATAGGCCTCTTTTCTCCATCGATGATCACGGCGCTGTCCAAATCCATACCGACATCCATCATGGTGAAACCCGTCTTGTTGACGGTAATCCCTTGCTCGAATGGTTGTTTCCTCTCAGGCGCTTTGATGCACAACGTGTAGTCGCCGAAGGGTATCGGCTTGAGGGTATATCGTCCGTCGAAGTCGGTCTTCCCTACAAGTATCTGTTTCCCGTCTTGCCTCAAGACAACATTGCAGAACGGCAGGGGTTCGTTGGTCTTGATGTCGAACACCATGCCTTTCAGGGTACCCAGGCATTCAGCCTTGTGGGCATTGGAGGTATCCTGCAACGGCACCGTGTCGGTCTGCGGAGCCTGTGCCTGTGCGGAGGCGGCGAGGCCCAGCGCGAGGCCCGCGACGGTGGCCACCTTGCCCAGCCGCAGGCGGTCGGCCAGGGCGTTCTCCAGGTAGCGCACCTCGGCCTCGCAGCGCGGACAGGTGCCGCGGCACTCGCCCTTGTAGCTGCACTCCTCTATCTCCAGAGGTATGTCATTT
>JAFSLX010000065.1 GCA_017448185.1 Bacteroidales bacterium | reverse complement strand
TTCAGTCGTTGTTCAGTGCTTGACTGAACAACGACTGAACAACAACTGAACAACGACTGAACAACGAACACTGGGGAAAAGTATATATAATTAATTCCAATAATATGCGTCATAAATAATTCTTTTATCGCTGATATATGAAATTAAAATTGTATATTTGCATTTACTAAAGTAACAATATAATATTTATAACACATTGAAAACAAAAATACTATTCCTGAGCATGGCTGCCGCATTGGCAGTATTTTCACCTAAAGCACACGCGCAATTGACATGGAGCGATGCATTCAGCAAATTCAAGTTGGAGGTACGTGCGGACGGAGAATACACGGTGACCGACACTGCAGCCCGTCCCAATCTGGGTATACACGGCAAGTATTTCAACTTTATGTTGGGCGGCAATCTGGGCGGAGGCTTCAGCTATTATTTCAAGCAGCGCATTGTGGCCAACCCGGGTACAGTGACGTTTTTCGACAATACTGATTTCCTGTATCTTGACTATATGCCGTCGAAAAACTGGCGCATGCGTTTCGGTAAGGATGCCATGGCATTGGGCGGCTTCGAGTACGACGCTTCGCCCATCGACGTGTATTTCCCCACCAACCTGTGGCGTAACATCTACTGCTTCCAGCTGGCGGCCAGTGCAGCATATATCACCGACGACGGCAACCACACTTTCATGGCGCAGGTAAGCAACTCGCCCTATGTGAATTACAACAATCTGAACTATGACGCGGGCTTGGTGTCCTATAACCTGTACTGGGCCGGCAACATCGGGCACCTGCATACGCTGTGGAGTACCAGCATGGTGGAATACAAATGGAACAACTACCTGAATCTGACCATGCTCGGCACCAAGTTGGTATTCGACAAGTGGGACATCTATGTCGACTTTATCCACCATGCGCTGGCCATCAACGACTGGGGAAAGAACTTCGGAATTGTGAGCTGCGCCAACTACTATTTCACGCCGCGGTTCAACATCTTTGTGAAGGGTATGTACGAGCAGAACAAGTCGAACGAGAACCTGGGGTCGTCGGTGGCTTTGGACCACCAGCTGGCGGCAGGCCACACCTCGGCACGCTACGGACTTGGTTTCGAATGGTTCCCGAATGAGGAAAAGAACGTACGCCTGCACATTTACGGCTGCCGCATGACCGATAGTTATACCGATGCCGCCGGTCTGCCCCAAAGCGTAGAGTCGTGGAACTTCAATATCGGTGCCACCTGGACGATGGACTATTACAAAATGTTTAAGAAATAAGTAGTTAAGACAATACCATTTCTCTTATGAGCGATAATTCGAACAATCACTTGAACAACCTGCTCGGCACTATGCTGTCGGTAGTCGACCCGTTCCACGTGTTCCGCCACCACGAGACCGATCCCAACAAAAAGAATGGAAAGCCGCGCCAAATAAAGTTCACCACCAGCCGAAGCCTCGAGGCATTGGTGTTTCTTGTCATTTTCTTCGGCTTCTTCGGCTTCTTGGCCTACAAGATGACGTTGCCGCTCATGCTGAACACCTTCATGCAGACGGCCTACCACCTGCTGCTCGAGACGGTGTTTTACATTATGGCCATCTGCGTGCTGATGGGGGCCATCTCGAAGCTGCTGACCGAGTTTGGTGTGGTTCGCCTGATGGAGAACCTGCTACGACCGTTGATGAAACCGCTGTACAACCTGCCGGGCGTAGCCGCGCTGGGTGCCGTGATGACTTTCCTGAGCGACAACCCTGCCATCATATCGCTGGCCAAGGACAACAACTTTGCACGTTATTTCAAGAAGTACCAGCTGGTTAGCTTAACCAATTTTGGCACTGCATTCGGCATGGGTCTGGTGGTGATAGCCTTCATGACCGGCCTTGGCTTTGGCAAAGGAGCCTTGGTGGGACTGATAGGCGCAGTGATTGGCAGTATTGTTTCGACACGTCTGATGCAACATTTCACCCTGAAGAGCTACCCCGAGATGGACAGTCCGGTGACCGAGGAAGAGGGCACCGAACAGAACATCTCGTTCAAGAGCGAGGGAAACGCTTTCCAACGCTTCCTGAACGCCATGCTCGACGGCGGCAAGAGCGGTGTGGGCATCGGTGTGGCCATCATACCGGGTGTGCTGTGCATCAGCACCATTGTGATGATGCTTACCTTCGGTCCTGCCGGTGCCAATGGCGAGTACACCGGTGTGGCCTATGAGGGTGTGCCGGTCATTACCTGGCTGGCCGACAAGGTGAATGTGGTCTTCTATTGGCTGTTCGGGTTCGAGAGCGGCGCGCTGGTGGGATTCCCCATCACAGCCTTGGGTGCCGTGGGAGCCGCCATCGGTCTGGTTCCCAGATTCATTGCCGATGGTATCATCAACAACAACGCCATCGCTGTGTTTACCGCCATGGGTATGTGCTGGAGCGGCTACCTGAGCACCCACACGGCTATGCTCGACAGCCTCGGCTACCGCAAACTCATCGGCAAGGCCATCGGTGCACACACCATCGGTGGTCTTTGCGCCGGCATTGCAGCCCACTGGCTGTGGGTTTTGTTAGCGTTGATATTCTGACACGTGCGATTGAAAGAACAATATCAGCGATTCCGTATTTGGCAGAAAGGACCACACATCCCGTCAAAAGACGGGCTCGAGGAGGAGCACCGATGTGCCAACTGCGGCCACGAGTTCAAGGGCAACTATTGTCCCGTTTGTGGGCAGAATTGCCGCGATGGTCGTATCACATGGCAGTCGATTTTGCGAAACGTGATGATGCTCTGGGGTATTGACTCGCACTCAATGCCCTATTCGCTGTGGCAGTTGATATGGCGCCCCGGATACTTTATCGGAGAATATATCAGTGGACATAAACAAGTGAGCTACCCGCCTGTGAAAATGTTATTCCTGGTGGCCGTGTTCTATGCCATAGCCAAACAACTGCTCGGCATAAATTCAAATCTTTTTCTCGACCAATTAGTAATGCAAGGTGAAAATCTTGAGGCATTCAATATTGCCATCGAATGGATGAACAAAAATCCAGGCTGGGCTATGCTGAGCATGTCAATCCTGATGACTATCCCCACTTGGTTCATATTCCGCTTTTCCCCAACACACACTCAGCACACGCTGCCCGAAGGCGTTTTCATCCAATTGTTTATGAGTACATTGATGCTGATGGTCATTTTCGCCTCAAAATATTTTGGTTTATTTATCCTTTTCGTTCCAATCTACTATTTTATAGCTTATCGACAACTGTTCGGATACAGCCGCTGGGGTACAATATGGCGTTTGCTTCTGTGTTTCGGAGTTTGGATTTGGACTGTAATAGTTTTTGCTTCCATCGCCGTGATATATACCATGATGGACGATTTCATTCCAATGCTGGTATCAATGACGGAAATTACATTTTACATATTGGCCATCATTGCCATACACATCTTAATCGGCTACTGGATCAGCAAACGAAAATATAAAAGAAGATTGAACAAATAAAAAAACGCCAGCACTGAACATTAATGCTGGCGTTTTTTTGTATTACAGCGTTATTCAGTTCATCAGGCGGCTTTCGCCCCAAGTGTACTGGGAGTAGGCCTTTTTGAGGTCGTTGTAAGAGCCCTTCACGTCACTGCCGCCACTGGTGGCAAAGACGTTGAGCACTTTTCCGCTAAGGTCGTGGGCCTCAATAAAAGTGTTGATAATGGTTGGAGCGGTGTACCACCACACAGGGAATCCAATCCAGACAGTGTCATAATCAGCGATATTGTCGCAAGTGCCCTTCATGGCAGGACGAGAGGCCTTGTCCTGCATCTCGGTGGTCGAACGCGAAGTCTTGTCGCGCCAATCGAGGTCAGCGGAAGTGTAAGGCACCGCCGGGGCAATTTCAAAGAGGTCGGCATTGAACTCTTTGGCAAGTTTCTCGGCGGCAGCACGAGTGTTGCCTGTGGCCGAGAAATAAGCAACTAAAGTCTTTTTCATCGTGTCGGTATTTTGGTTTTCAGACTCGGTTTTCTTTTGTGCGCAAGCTCCAAGCATCAAGCAGCATGCCGCAAGAATCAATAATGTACGTTTCATGTTTCCTCCACAAAGACACTATTTCACAGGTTCCCATTTGCAGCGAACCGGTGACACGATGGCACCGTCCTTTTTGAGTTCGGCAAAGGCTTTGTCAACCTCCTTGCGATCAGCGTTCAACATTTTGGTCACATCTCCTGCCGAGATGGGCTTGCCTGCCTCATGCATGGCTTTCAATACTTGTTCTTTCATTGTTTTAAAAGGTATTTAAGGTTATCATTTTACTTTCCAAACATTTCTTTAGCCTTGTCCATCCTTGTGGGAATATCCACACCAAAAGGACAGCGACTCATGCAGGCTCCACAATGTGTGCATTCGCCGGCATGGTGGGGAAGGCGATCATACTTGGCTTGCAAATCTGGAGTCATACCGTCTGTTTCCGCCTTGTCAAGCAATTCGTTCACCTTGGCGATAGGAATGCCTACTGTGCAGGGGGAGCAGTGGTTGCAGTAGGTGCACTCTCCGGCCTTGGCAAACTGTTCTTGTTTGCCAACGGTAGTGTAATCCTTTTCTGCATCGGTAGCATGAATCCAATGCAGGTCACGCTTCAACTCGTCGAGATTGTCGATGCCAAGAATACAAGTGCTTATACAAGGTTTGGCCAAACAGTATGCGATACACTGCTCAGGAGTATAACCCACTCCAAGCGGTGAGGTTTTCTCGTCAAGCAAGCGTCCACCACCACCGAAGGTCTTCATCACCGTAACGCCAATATGATGCGTTGCGCAATAGTCGTAAAATTCCACACGCACCGGGTCAATACCTGCCTGCAGATTGTCCATAGCTCCCTTTTCCCAAGGAATGGCACCACCGCGCAGGCGGTCGAAGGCAGGGTTGAGGCTGAACATGATCACCTCCACCCAACCACTCTTGGCGGCCATCAGTGCAACCTCAGCATTGTGGCTACTAAGACCTATATGCTTGATTTTCCCTTCTTTCTTCAGTTTGAACACATAGTCGAGGAATGGAGAGTTCTGTATTTCCTCCCACTCCTCGCGACTGTCGGTAATGTGTATCATACCCACCTCTATGTGATCAGTCCCCAACCGTGTGAGCAAATCCTCGAAACCCATACGCGTCGAGTCAAGATCACGGGTACGGGTATGCTGCCCATTGGCCCAGACGGTGCCAATATGTCCCTGGATAATCATCTCGTCGCGACGGCCCTGCAAGGCGTAACCGATGTTGGAACGCGTCACGGGGCTGGCATCATAAATGTCTATGTAGTTCATACCGCTGTCGAGTGCCATAGTCATCAGTTCCAGAGACGCTGCACTGTCAATCTTCTCGAAGCCACCACAGCCGATGCTGATTTCGCTGACCATCAATCCCGTATTGCCAAGCGGACGGAATTGCATATCGGTTTTCTTTTCGGATTGCTGTTTGCAGCCCACCACCAACATTACGGCTGCAAGCAACATCAATACTGTCTTTTTCATTATTCAATGATTTACTTTTATTTGTCGTTTATCTAATAAAATGCTTCGGTTGCCATGCCTCTCTCGTGGGATATTTCGGCTCTCCATCGGCATGGATACGCTTCAAGAGAAAAGCCATGTTGTCAGCCATGGTGCGCATAGTCTGAAGACCCTCGGTGTCGAGGGCAGCTTCGCCTTCGCTGCGTCCATAGACGATGTTCCAATACTGCGAGGTAACGATGGGCATGTTTTGCATTTGGAAAGGCATAAGGAGTGTTTGGTATACCGCCGTGGCACCACCCCTGCGGCAAACGGCCACCGCAGCGGCAGGCTTGTTCTGCATCACGCTGGAGGCGGCATAGCTCATGCGCTGTATGAGGCTCAGTACCGTGCCGTTGGGCTGACCATAGTAGGTGGGCGAGCCGACGATAATGGCATCGCACTGGGCCATCAGGTCTATGGCACGGTTGCAGAGATCGTCATCGAAGACACAATGGCCCTTCCCATGGCAGTAGCCGCAGGCCACACAGCCGTGCACCGCCTGTCGGCCAATCTGCAGCATCTCGCTGCCGATGCCGTTTTTCTCCAATTGCTTTGCAGCCTCCATCAGGGCAAGGTGAGTGTTGCCATTCTCGCGAGGGCTACCATTGACAAGGAGTACTTTCATATTGTGTATTTGTTTGTTTTCATGATTTTTCGAATCCTGCGCAACGACGGCTCCTATCGGTGAAGCCATCACCGTCCCTGCCGCCACCGCCATGGCCGACTTCTTGAGGAATTCCCTTCTGTCCATTGTGCTGTTTCTATTCGCTGTAATTATGGTCAACAACTATCATTACCTGCAGGTTGGGTGCCAATGGCTGGAGCTCTGCAGTGAGGTTGCGAATGAGAGCTGCGTCGTCGTGAATCGTGATGTCGGGCACCACGTCGACAGATAGCATACGCTCCTTTTCCGAGCAATAGAAACCATGCACCTGCACTATCTCTTTATGTCCAGATAGGCGTTTCACGACGGCATTCTGCAACTCGGCCATGGGGCCGCCGCCCGTAGCGTTGGCATAGATGCCCACCGTCATGATAATCCCATAACGCTCGAACATCATTAACGTAATTCGACGAGTGAGCCCATGGATGTCGTGGGCATTCATTGTGTCGTCCACACCGATATGCAACGAACCAATCATCACATCGGGTCCATAGTTGTGAAGAATAAGGTCGAACACTCCATGCACACCCTCCACCGCAGCAACATCCTGCTTGATCTGGCGCGTCAGTTCCGGGGAGACTTTCTTGCCCAGCAACTCGTTGATAGGCGAGGCAAGCATCTCAAAACCAGCCTTTATAATCAAAATTGAAATAGCAGCGCCAAGCCAGCCGTCGATGGAAATGCCCCAAAGCAGCATGATGCCTGCTGAAACGAGTGTGGCAAGTGTGATAATGGCATCGAACAGCGCATCACTTCCCGAGGCCACAAGGGCATCGCTTTTCAACTGTTCACCCTTGTGCTTCACATAACGGCCCAACAGCAGCTTCACTGCTATGGCCACCACAATGACCACAAGCGTCACGGTCGTGTAGCTCGGCTCTGTAGGAACAAAGATTTTCTTCACCGACTCAACCAGAGAAGCCACACCCGCCGCCAGCACGATGAGCGAGATGATAATGGCACTGAAATACTCCACACGGCCAAACCCGAAGGGGTGTCCTCGGTCCGGAGGACGCTGCGAGAGTTTTGTCCCCACAATGGCAATGACACTCGACAGGGCATCGCTCAAATTGTTGACAGCATCCATCACAATGGCCACACTGCCAGCCACCAACCCTACCACAGCCTTGAAGGCCGCCAGCAGTACATTGGCCCCGATGCCGACCCAACTGGTACGAATGATTTGTAAATGGCGGTCCATTACAACATCGCTTCGATGTCCTTCTCAAAGTCTTTGGGCTCGGTGGTGGGAGCGTAGCGCTTCACCTCGGTGCCGTCGCGGCTAATCAAAAACTTCGTGAAATTCCACTTGATATCGCTGTCTTTCTCCACGCTTTTACTGATAGTCTTGAACAGGGCGGCAGCACCCTTGGCCTTGAGACCGTGATACTCCTCTGTCGGTGCCTGCTCCTTCAGCCACGTGAAAATCGGATGTTCTTCCTTACCGTTCACATCGATCTTCTTCATAATCTGGAACGAAACGCCGTAATTCAACCGGCAGAACTCCTCAATCTCGCTGTCGCTGCCCGGGTCCTGCTCCTTGAACTGGTTGCAGGGGAACCCAATGCACACCAAACCGCGATCGCGGTACTTCTCGTTGAGAGCCTCGAGGCCGTCAAACTGAGGGGTGAAACCGCACTTGCTGGCGGTATTGATGATAAGAAGCACCTTGCCCTTGAAATCGGCAAAATCAATCTCCTTGCCATTGCTGGCCACAGCCTTGAAATCGTAAATCGTTGTCATAACTTTTTGTTATTTTACATACTTTCCTTCAAAATCTCCATCACCTCCTCGCGCGTCAGCGTCCGGTAGCCCACCGGCAGAATCAGCACCGCATCGGCCACCTGCTGCAGATTCTGCTCCGTCACACCAAGCTCACTCGAATGCATCACCACACCAATCTCCTTCATCCACGCCTCGAGACAGCCCAAGCCTTCCGTCGCCACCTGCTCGTCGCTCTTCCCTTCTGGGCGCACCCCCCACACATTCACCGCAAAACGCACAAACTGATGCAAACCGTCGCGCATCACATGGCGGTAATAGGGCAACGACACCGAAGCGAGAGTCATGCCATGGGTGGCATCGGTGACAAGGCCAATCGCATGTCCAATCTGGTGCACCTCCCAATCGCCACCCTTGCCGCACTTCAGCAGCGTATTCAGCGCCCACGTCGCAGTCCACATCACATTCGCGCGTGCCTCATAATCCTGCGGGTTCTTTGCGGCTATGCGGCTGCTGTGCACAAGCGAGCGCATCAGCCCCTCGTTGATATAATCCGTCGTGCAATCCGCCTTACCGGCAAAATACTGCTCCATCAAATGGCTCATAATATCGAAAAAGCCCGCCACCATCTGGTAATGCGGCACCGTCATCGTAAAACGCGGATTCAGGATAGTAAACTTCGGGAACAACTCCGAGCCGAACACTTTGCCCCGCTTGAAACCCTCCTTTCGGTTGGTAATCACACTGCCGCCATTCATCTCGCTACCAGTTCCCGCCATCGTCAACACCGTACCAATAGGAACAGTCTTGCAATCGGGGCTACCTTGTTTCACCCAATACTTCGTCCAAGGATCCTCCACACAGTAGGCACTGGCGCTCACCGCCTTCGCATAGTCAATCGTCGAGCCGCCCCCCACTGCCAATATAAGATCCACACTATTGTCTCTCACCAACTTACATCCTTCCAGCACCTTCTCATAGGTGGGGTTGGGCATCACGCCCGGGTCCTCGACAACCGTCTTCCCAGCCTCCTTCAGCGCCGCAATCACAGCATCGTACACACCGTTGCGCTTCACGCTTCCACCACCGTAACTCAACATCACCACCTTGCCGTAACTCCTCAACTCGTTGACCAAATGGCTCATTGCGTCCTCGCCAAAATAAAGCTTCGTGGGATTGTGATAAGAAAAATTGCCTTGCATAACTCCAAAAGTATTATATTAATAATATCGATAACGTCGAAAAAAGCAAAATATTGCCTCAAACAAATGTTTTCTCTGCAAAAAGCCACCCATTAAGCAACCAGTCCGTTTGATGTCCACTTGTTGTTCAGTCGTTGTTCAGTCGTTGTTCAGTCGTTGTTCAGTGTTTGACTGAACAACGACTGAACA
>JAFSLX010000064.1 GCA_017448185.1 Bacteroidales bacterium | reverse complement strand
GTTGTTCAGTAGTTGTTCAGTCAAACACTGAACAACTACTGAACAACTACTGAACAACGACAGAGCAACAGCCTTGGCTACTGCCGTTTAAAACATGTAATCAATGTTTCGCCCGGATGGTCTCGATGGCACGCAGATAGCCGTCGTCAATCTCCTTCATCACCATGTAATAGTAGTCGGCACCGAAGAGGCTGCGAGCCACTTGTGCCTTGAGCATCAGACGCATATAGCGGTCACTATGGGCAGTGCGCTCAGGCTCGAGGGCCTCTTTGGCCGTGTCGCGCACAACGCCTTTCTCGATGGCCTTGGCCTCGAGCAGGCTGTCGAGACCGAACGAATCGTAGTGTTCGAGGAAGGCCTCGAAGGTCTTCACCTCGGCTTTGCCGCGATGGGAATCGGCCCACTGCATGGGGAAAGTGTTGAGCAATCCTTTGCCGCGCAGGCTGATATAATAGTCGCTGAGACGCATGGTGTCCATCGGCACAAAGATGTCGGGCATGATGCCGCCGCCGCCATAGACTGTGCGGCCATGTGCAGTGCGGTATTTAAGCGAGTCGGGGAAATGGATGGAATCGGCATTGACCATTTCGCCGTGACGGTAGCGCTGCGAGATGTCGTCGCGATAGGCATCCGAACCTTCGTCGTAGGGACGCTGTATGCAGCGGCCCGACGGGGTATAATAACGGGCCGTGGTGAGGCGCACCTGTCCGCCATCCTTCAGTTCGAACATACGCTGTACCAATCCTTTGCCAAACGAACGGCGACCTATCAGCGTGCCACGGTCCCAATCCTGGACAGCACCTGACACAATCTCGGATGCCGAGGCCGAGCCTTCGTCGATCAGCACCACCAGTCCACCTTTGCGCCAGTTGCCGCCACCGTTGGCCATGTAGTTCTGGCGGCGCACCGTGCGCCCTTCGGTGTAGACCATCATCTGGCCGCGCTCGAGAAACTCGTTGGCCATGCCGCAGGCTATGTCGAGAAAGCCTCCAGTGTTGCCGCGCAGGTCGAGTATCAACGTGCGCATTCCCTGCTTTTTCAGCGATTTAAGAGCTTTCTCAAATTCGTTGACCGAAGTGCGTGCGAAGCGGATAAGACGAATGTAGCCGATGGTATCGTCGGCCATGAAGTAGGTGTCGATGGAATAAATGGGCACCTTGTCGCGGATGATCTCGAAGGTGTAGACGGTACCCTGACGCAGCACGTCGAGGGTCACCAAAGTGCCCTTCTTGCCACGCAGACGTTTGAAAACAAAGTTGTTGTTGATGGTGTCTCCTGTGGCTGCTTCGCCATTGATGCGCAACAGTTTGTCGCCAATCTGGAGGCCGACTTTCTCGCTGGGGCCGCCGTCGATGACCGAGGCCACAACGATGGTATCGCTGACTATCTGGAACGAGATGCCGACACCTTCAAAGTTGCCCTGCAGACTCTCGTTGGCACGTTCCACGTTCTTGGCCGGGATGTAGACACTGTGCGGGTCGAGGGCCTTGAGCATGGCGTTGATGGCCGTCTCGCTCATTTTGTTCATGTCGGGGCCGTCGACATAATTGGAGTTAATCAATCCCATCACCTGGTCGACACGGAACTGGTTCGAGTCGACATTCACGGGCATCGGTGCAGGGGTGGTTTCTTTCTTCTCTTTCTTTTTCCAAAACTGCCCCATGGCCGAGGGCGCAAGGAGCAGCATGGAGAATAGCAATATTGCGGTTTTCTTCATGATAATCAATATGTTTTAGCAGGGCATCTGCTGGCTCAGACAGTGGAAACTGCCGAGACCCCAGATAATGTCGGTCGAGTCAATTCCAATAATCTCACGGTCGGGGAAGCAGGCCTCGAGAATGTAGGCAGCCTCGTTGTCGGTCAAGCAACGGTAGGTGGGGAAAATCACCTTGTCGTTGGCTATGTAGAAATTGGCATAAGAGGCCGGCAGGCGCTGGTTGTCGTAGAAGACGAGGTCGGGCATGGGCAGTTCGACGATGGTAGGCTGTTTGCCATTGGCCAAACGGCAGCGTTTCAGCATCTTGAGGTTCTGCTGCAACGGCTCGTAGTTTTCGTCCCACATATTCTCTTCGACCACAGTGACAATGGTGTCCTCGGCCACGAAACGGCTCAGGTCATCGACGTGTCCGTCGGTGTCGTCGCCGACGATTCCCTCGCCCAACCAAATGATATTATCCACACCATAATAGTCACGCAGATAGGATTCTATCTGGTCTTGATTCAAGTGAGGGTTTCGGTTGGGATTAAGCAGGCATGAGGTGGTAGTCAGCAGGTCGCCGCAGCCATTCACATCGATAGAACCGCCCTCCATGACGATGCCGGGCTCGAAAAGCCGCACGTCGGGCATCAATTCATGGATGCGTCGAGGCACCTCGGTATCAAGTTCGTATGGATATTTCCCACCCCAAGCATTATGGTTCCAATTGACAATGGCACGCTTGTTTTTATCGTT
This sequence comes from Bacteroidales bacterium, assembly GCA_017448185.1. Taxonomy (GTDB): domain Bacteria; phylum Bacteroidota; class Bacteroidia; order Bacteroidales; family P3; genus Colimorpha. The sequence goes on along the minus strand of JAFSLX010000064.1, from coordinate 6,144 downwards.
CCGGTTGAGTAGAAATGCAGGACCATGGTCGCGACACCAGGCATCGTTACTCGGAATGATATGTAGGTTGATATTAGCCGTGTTGGCACCTATCTTTTCAAGTTCCACTTTAACATGGTGGAGCATCGCCTCATCGTCAACATTGATATGAACATGTTCGCACTCGGCCAATGTTTTGACGAAGAGGTGGTATGACGGATAGATGGTCTCTATTTTGCCGGGCCACGAGTCGGGATTTTTCGGATAGGTGAGCCAGGTGGCTTCATGGCGTGCCCATTCGGCGGGCATGTAAAACCCAAGTTCTTTTGGAGTCATTAGTCAATATATCTTTTGGTTATGTCGCCATAAGAGTCAATTCTGCGGTCGCGCAGGTAGGGCCAATGGCGACGGTAGTGGTCGGTTTCGTCAAGGTCGAGTTCCTGAATATGGATGGCTTCATCATAATGTGGAGCCTGATAGAGCAGGCGGCCGAAAGCATTGGTAATGAAGCTTCCGCCCCAGAACTGCATGCCACCTTCGAGGCCCGTGCGGTTCACACTCACCACAGGCACCCCGTTGGCGACGGCGTGGCTACGCTGGATGGTCTGCCATGCATCGTATTGTTCGCGGTTGTCGTGGTCGTTTTGGCGTACATCCCAGCCGATAGCAGTGGGATAGAACAAAATCTGGGCACCTTTAAGGGCTGTGATGCGACTGGCTTCCGGATACCATTGGTCCCAGCAAATCAGCACTCCAACGGTGGCAAACTTGGTTTTGAACACCTTGTAGCCCAAATCGCCGGGTGTGAAATAGAACTTTTCGTAATAGCCTGGGTCGTCGGGAATGTGCATTTTGCGGTATTTGCCCAGATACGATCCGTCGGCATCAATTACAGCCGTGGTGTTGTGGTAGAGGCCTTCGGCACGTTTCTCGAACATCGAGCAAATCAGCACCACGCCGAGCTCTTTGGCAAGCAACATGAAATGTTGTGTGGTTGGGCCGTCGGGAATCGGTTCGGCCAACTGGAAGTTCTGGTAGCGCTCCTCATCACAAAAATAGAGCGACGCAAAAAGCTCCTGCAAGCATATTATCTGTGCGCCGCCAGCAGCCAGCTCACGCACTTTTTCTGTGTAGCGCTCAATGTTTTGCGTCTTGTCCTCGACGCAGCTCATCTGCGCAATTCCCACTTTAACTTTCATTGTTTTTATGCAAATTTGAGAATGCAAAAATACAATATTTTTTCAAAACGAGGAGGGATTATTTCACAATCCATAGGTTTTGTTGTTGATAAATAGTGTCGGACGACAGACAATAAACGAAAGAAAATGCCGTTTCAATGGGTAGTTTAACAAACACATAATATTATGTATCATTTAAACTACTACCTCGAGCAAGTGGCGCAGCTGTTCGCCGACGAGCAGTTTGTAGCCGAACCAGTTGAACTCTACGAACCTATCGATTACACCCTGCGCCTTGGTGGCAAGCGCATCCGCCCTACCCTGCTGATGGCAGCCAACGCTATGTTTGGCGGCAGTGACGACACGGTGCGAGGTGCCGCTCTCGGCATTGAGACTTTTCATAACTTCACCCTTTTGCACGACGACCTGATGGACCGTTCGCCCCTGCGACGCGGACAGCCCACGGTCTATCGAAAATGGGACGAGAACACAGCTATTTTGAGTGGCGATACCATGTATGCACTTGCATGGCGCTACTTCTTAAGGCAACCCTCTCCGAGATTGCAGGAGATTCTCAACTGCTTCAACGAGACCGCCATCGAAGTGTGTGAAGGGCAGCAGTACGACATGAACTTCGAACGTCGCAGCGATGTGGGCATTGACGACTACATGATGATGATACGCAAGAAAACCGCAGTACTGCTGGCCGGAGCGTTGAAAATCGGTGCTCTTTATGCCGGAGCACCCGACAGCGAGGTACAGAAGATCTACGACTTCGGCATCCACATGGGGCTTGCGTTCCAGCTTCAGGACGATCTACTCGACGGCTACGGCGACGTGGCAGTGTTCGGCAAGCAGACCGGGCAGGACATCCGCGACAATAAGAAGACATACTTGCCGCTACGTGCCATGGAAATGGCCAATAAAGACCAACAAAAACTGTTGGCCGCGCTTTTTAGCAGCAAAGAAGCCGACGATGAAGAGAAAAAAGTGAAGCAGGTTATGGCTCTCTACGACGAAATAGGGCTACGCGACGAGGTGAAGCGTGCCATCGACGACGAGTTTAAAAAAAGCATTTGGACCCTCGATTCGATACAGGTTGACGAGGAGAGAAAAACAGCGCTTCGAGAGATGCTTTCCACCCTCGACGGAAGAAAAAAATAATAAAAATTATTTGGTTAAATAAAAAAAGTGTATATTTGCAAGAGATTTAGATAACATAGAAATTAAAATAATTAATTAATAATCAACACACTAACAACATCATGAAAAAAGTATTTGCTTTGATGTCAATAGTAGGACTGTTGACATTTGCCAATTTCAACGGTGTGATGGCACAGGATGCCGCCGCAACCGACACAACTGAACAAGTGGCCGCCACCGACGAGAATGCCGCCGCTGAAGCCACTGTGGCTGAAGAGGCCGAGGCCGAAGAGGTCGCCGCTCCCGCCGATGAGACCAAATCGTTCCATCAGGTACTGAAAGAGAAGTACATTCAGGGTGGTGCAGGCTGGATGACCCCCGTGCTCCTCTGCTTGATTTTCGGTATGGCTCTCATTATTGAGCGCATCCTCTACCTCAACATGGCTACCACCAACGTGAAGAAACTTCTCGATGGCATCGAGGAGAAAGTCAAAGGCGGCAACTATGAGGCTGCAAAGGAACTCTGCCGTGACACTCGTGGCCCTGTCGCCAGCATCTTCTACCAGGGTCTCGACCGTATTGACCAAGGTCTTGACAATGTTGAGAAGGCTGTTACCTCCTACGGTGGTGTTCAAATGGCCCGCTTGGAGAACAACCTGACCTGGATTGGCCTGTTCATTGCCCTTGCTCCTTCGTTCGGATTCCTCGGCACTGTTGTCGGTATGGTTCAGGCCTTCGATGATATCGAGACCGCTGGTGATATCAGCCCGACCGTCGTTGCCGGTGGTATGAAAGTGGCTCTGTTGACGACCATCTTCGGTCTGATTACCGCTATCATCCTTCAGATTTTCTACAACTACATCCTCACCAAGATTGAGAGCCTCGTCGACCAGATGGAAGATGGTTCGATCAGCTTCATGGATATCCTTGTGAAGTATCATAAATAATGGTTCAAATAAAAAGTTAATAAGTTCACTTATATAAAAAAATAGAACTTTAGACTTTTAAACCTTTAAACTTTTTAAACTTAAAAAAAGAACCATTATGAAAGAAAAAACCGATAAACTCATCACCTTTGTGGGCTTGGGTATCGCTTTGTTGGCCACTGTGCTGATGATACTCTTTGCCATGAACAACGGAGATGTCAAGGTGCTTGAGGCTGTCCGTCAGGGTGGGCTGTTCGATGCCACCTACTGGATCCTCATTATCCTGATTGCCGTCTCCATCGTAGCCATTCTGTGGTTCCTCGTGCTGAAGCTGATTCACAACTTCAAGACGCAACCCGGCTACTTGAAAAAATTCCTCATCTTAGTGGGTGTCATCGTGGTTGCCTGTGTGGTTGCCTTTGTGCTGGCCAAGGGAACCGATGTTAGCCCCGCTTTGATGGAGAAAAACGACATTACCGAAGGCACTTCGAAGCTGATTGGCGCTGCCTGCATCCTGGTCTACATCCTTGTGATTGCTGCTGCTGTCTCAATCATCTACTCCGAGTGCTCCAAAGCCCTTAAAAAGAAATAAGATATGGCAAGAAAAACTCCCGGACTAAACACTGGTGCCATGTCCGACATCTCGTTCCTGTTGCTGGCCTTCTTCCTGATGGTCTCCAACATCAACACGGACATGGGTATCGCCCGTAAGCTTCCCCCTCCCCTGCCGGAGGATGCGGAAGCCCCCGATGTTCGTGAGCGCAATATCTTTGTAGTATTGGTCAACAAGGACGACCGGTTATTGTTCAACAGCGAGTACGGACGGATTGAGGACCTGAAGGACCGTGCCAAGGAATTCCTCGGCAACCCCAACAACCTCGCCAACCTGCCCGAGAAAGTACCCACCGAGATTCCGCTGCTCGGCACAGTTGAAGTCTCGAAGGGTGTTATCTCGCTGCGCAACGACCGCGGTACGTCGTACGACATGTACCTGCAGGTGCAGAACGAACTGACCGCAGCCATCAAAGAGATGCGCGACGACCTCTCTACTGCTCATTTCGGCAAGAAATTCGCCGACATTACAGAATCACAGCGCGAAGCTATCGAGCAGGCCATCCCCGTGGCCATCTCGGAAGCTGAGCCCACAAAGATAGGAGGAAAATAATGGCACGTTTTACTGGTAAAAAAGCAAAAAGCACGCCCGAACTGAACATGGGCTCCATGAGTGACATTATCTTCATGCTGCTGTTCTTCTTCATGGTGATTACCACCATGCGCGAGAGTTCGCTCTACGTGAAGATCATCCCTCCGCAAGGTAGCGAAGTGACCAAGCTCGAGAAAAAGAGCTTGGTGAGCTACATCAACGTGGGTGTGCCACTGCCCGACCAACAGAAAAAATACGGTACCGAACCCCGTGTCCAGCTCAACGACCAGATTTCCGAGATTTCGGACATCATGCAGTTTGTCGAACTTGAACGCTCGGCACGCTCCGAGGCCGACCGTCCTTTCATCACCACAGCCATCAAAGCCGACAAGCAGGTGCGCATGGGTATGATTTCGGACATCAAGCAGGAGCTGCGCCAGGCCGGTGCCCTGAAAATCTTCTACAACGCAAGCAAGGGCAACCGCAAATAAGCGCTCAGCATCAAACATCGAAAAGAGGGAACTCCCACACGGAAGTTCCCTCTTTTTCTATATTATTTTGTCATTTGGAAAAGCCGAGCGCGTTTGCCCCCCGAGGGCAAGCGACGTTGACCCTCACGGGCAAAATAAGAATGACCCTCTGCGGCAAAATAAAATTGACCCCTGAATGCGATTGCCATTCAGGGGCTTTTTTGTAGTTTTGTGTTACCGTCCTGACTGGCGGATAAACGTTAAACCCAAATCGGTCATTAGACACGGTAGGGTAGAGAAAAGTGGTCGAGAGAGTTCCAAATGCCTTGGAATGCGGAGCGTGTTTTCAGGGATCGGGCAAGAAACCGCACCGCACCACCATCTTCAGGAATAATGACAGTCCTCCAAACGGCGTAATCTCCTTATCCACAAACTTTATGTCTATATCTTTGAACATTTGGCCTTGTTTTTGAATTTGCAAATATAGCAATAATTTGTCAAACAGGAGTATAGAGCGATTTTTCTCTAATGACGGTCATTAGAGAACGACATTTTTATCGCTGCTGATTAATCCTAATGACCGATTTGGGTTTAATTCCAGTTGTCCACTATCGACCATATCGTCCTGCCGCTGTCTGAAAAGTTCCAGAAGGTCGTCCTTGACCAGCAAGGAACTGCCCAGGATGCGCATAACCTCAAAGACGGGTCTTTCCAATTTGAGGTCATGTTCAAGGATGGCGACAAGGCAGTAGGTGATGATGGCGACGTGAATCTGTATCCGTACGGTATTCTCGCTGTCGCCCCAGAAGCGCTTGACGCGGAGATGCTGCTTGATCCATTTGAAGAGAAGCTCGACCTGCCAACGGTAACGGTAGAGCAGGGCGATGTCCTTTGCAGCGAGATAAAAGTTATTGGTATAGTACACAAAAGAGCGTCCGAGGTCTTCTGCATAATAGACAATCCTGCGCAGTTTTGTCGGATAATTTCCAACGTTGTGTTTGCCAGTAAACCTGATTGTCTGGTCGATGAGTATACCGTCCTTTCCGTCGAGCAGGTCTTCACCACCAACAATCTCAAACTCAGGTTTCCCTTTCTCCCTGATGACGAAGAAAGCTCCGCAGAGATGGATCCTGAAAAGCCTTGCGAGGTCGAAATAGCCACGGTCGAAGATATAGCATGCATTGGATTCGTATTCAATCCAGTCCATGGCCTTGCTGTCGTGGACTTTGGCATTGGTGATTCTGTAGAATACAGGTATCTCGGTGATGATGTCAATCTGGGTGTGGACTTTGATGCCGGACTTT
>JAFSLX010000063.1 GCA_017448185.1 Bacteroidales bacterium | reverse complement strand
TTGGTCGAAAAGTGAGTATTACATATATGTAATAGGACACATAAAATGAATAATGATATTATTAACCCAAAAACATTACAACATGAAAAAAAGAATCTTTTTATTAGCTTTGCTAGCCTCGTTCGGGGGCAGTTTGCAGGCACAGGACACTGTGTGGCAGCGTCCAGCTCCTTTGAACAACTATTTCAACAACACCTGGATTGACACGACAAATAGATATGTTTGTGGCGAGGAATGGTGGTGGGTAGACCAAATCATCGCCAGGCAGTTCATCACCGAGGACACCCTGCAGGTCTACGGCATCGCGGCCATGATGGTGGATGAATATTTTGTGGTTCGGCCCTGGCTGACCGATGCTGAGATTCAGGCAGAGCTTCGTATACGGTATTCCGAAGACCCTACGTTTGACAACTGCGAAGAATCGTTGTTGTTATTCCAATACAGGGGGGACGGTTCTCCTCTCATGCAGCAGTTGGGTGATTCGCTGCCGGTGCATTATCTACATACGACACCGACCCACTATATGATGTCGAATAGGACTCCCCTGGGTAGTTATACAGACACTATGCCCAAACCCGTCTACGAGCGTTATTTCTCGACGCCGCAGACCGTGCACGACACATTTTTCGCGGGATATACACAAGGACATTGGGGGTATGACAAAAAAGATAGCGTTTGGTACGAGAAACGCCCCTCTTTCTATTGCCTTGGATTTGATCATACTTGCGAAGGTGCCCTATATCTTTCTTATAAAGAAACAGTGGCTCTGTATCGTGAAGAGGCTCCCAATTCCACCCATACATGGTGGACTTTTGAGCGTGATGGTGTAGGTTTGGCTCATTATATCTTTCCCATCCTTACGCCCGAACCACCCATCGACACGACGCATGTAGACCCAGGCGACACGACGCATGTGGATCCGGGCGACACGACGCATGTGGACCCGGGCGACACGGTGGCCATCCGCATGCCGGAATACTTTGGGCGTTATGTGAGCGTGTCGCCGAACCCGGCGACGGGCAGCGCGGAGGTGCTGTCGAGCTTCGGGATGAGCCGAGTGGAGGTGTTCAACGCCGCAGGCCGCAAGGTGATGGACCTCAAGGCCGAGGGCCTGAAGGCCACGCTCGACGTGTCGAAACTGCCCTCAGGAGCCTACCTGCTGCGCATCCACACGCCGCAAGGCATGACAACCAAGAAGCTGGTGGTGAGGTAAGAGATGCAACCAATGAATAGCTCTCCGTCGAATACGGATGGGGAGCTATTAAAAAATGCAAAAAGTGATTTTTTTTGTTGTATGTTAAAAAAAGTTTGTATCTTTGCATTCGAATTGATGTTAAACTAAAATAGGTTGTATCGAGGAAAGACTATCAGTTATTAACCCCCAAAAATGGAGTGAACCATGGATGTAAAGACCAAACAACTGACAGACAATGAACTGATTACTCGCTACAGAGAAGGCGATGCATCCTGCTTCGAGGCGCTGCTCGAGCGCTATCAGGCCAAGGTGTATGGCTATATTTTTTCGGTGGTGAAAGAGAAGGAAACGGCCGACGATATTTTCCAGGACACCTTCTACAAGGTCATTGTCACTATCAATTCGGGTCAGTACAAGGACGAGAACAAGTTTGTCCATTGGGTGATGCGCATAGCGCACAATCTGATAGTGGATTATTTCCGTCGCAACAACAAGATGCCGATGGTGCCTAACCGTCCGGAGAGCGATGTGCTCGACAACCTGAAGGTGCAGGACGACAACGCCGAGCATGCCATCATGCGCAAGCAGACCAGCCAGAACATCCGCAAGCTGGTGAAGATGCTGCCTCCCGAGCAGCGCCGTGTAGTGATTTTGCGCCACTATGGCAAGTGCGATTTCAAGGACATCGCAGCTCGCACAGGTGTGAGCATTAACACCGCCCTCGGCCGCATGCGCTACGCCATCATCAACCTGCGCCGCTTGGCCCAGGAGAACAATATGTATATAGAACTGTAATGTGGTTCGGTAGTTCAAGTAAATCTGTAGGAAAGTAGAATTGATAAGTAAAAATAAACTGAAAGAACTGGCCGCCTATCGAATGCAGAAACGCTGCGACGAGGAGGCGGTTTTTGTTGTCGAGGGGGTGAAGATGGCCGCCGAGGCGATGGCTTCGGGTTTTGCCATCAGAACGGTCTGTGCTACAAAAGAGTGGAGTTCGGAGTACGGTGCCCGGAGTCAGGAGTTTGGAGAGTTTTTCGAGGTGTCGGAGGCAGAGCTGGAACGGCTGTCGAACTTCAAGACTCCCAACAAGGTGTGGATGCTCCTCGAGCGCCCCGACCGCTACCCGCTATCCACTACCCACAGTCCACTGGTTTTGGCGTTGGACAAAATCCAGGACCCCGGCAATATGGGTACGCTGTTGCGCACGGCCGACTGGTTCGGCATTCGCCATGTGGTGTGCAGCCGCGATACCGTCAGCTGCTTCAACCCCAAGGTGGTACAGTCTACGATGGGGGCCATCTTCCGCACGCGGGTGGACTATCTCGACCTGCCCGAGTGGCTTGCCGACTGCGGTCTGCCGGTCTACGGCGCTTCGCTTCAAGGCGAACCGCTACCTGCTATCCTCACCCCGCTACCCGCTGACAAGGTGCTTGTCATTGGCAACGAGAGCCGCGGAATCTCGGACGAGGTTATGGCCCAGGTGACTCATCCTGTGCTTATCCCCAATATCGGTGGCACCGCCGAAAGCCTCAATGCCAGCGTGGCAGCAGGAATACTGATGTATTATTTAGGGGGTGCAGGAGTGAAAGAGACATTATAAATAGAGTATGGAACAACTGCAATATCAGGAGGGCCGGACTGAAATCGGCCAGCTCGGCAAGGTGGCTCTCATCGACCGCCTGACCGACGAATTCAAGACCAAGAACAAGTCGACCGTCACCGGTGTGGGCGACGATGCCGCCGTGCTCGGCACGGGTGCTTCGAAAACGCTGGTTACTACCCAGACCCTCGTCGAGGGTGTGCATTTCGACATGATGTATACTCCATTGAAGCACCTTGGATACAAGGCTCTGGCTGTCGCTATAAGCAATATTGCCGCCATGAACGGGCAACCCCGTCAGGCACTGGTGAGCGTGGCAATGAGCAACCGCTACTCGGTCGAGGCCATGGAGGAATTGTATGCCGGCCTGCGCCTCTGCTGCGAACGCTACGATGTCGATCTTGTGGGCGGTGAGACTACGACGAGTCGTGCAGGACTGGTGATTACGGTGACCGTCGTCGGACAGGTTGACAAAGAGAAGCTTGCCTACCGTTCTGGTGCAGGGCTGCATGACCTGATTTTCGTCAGTGGCGACCTCGGCAGCGCCTACTGTGGCCTGCTGATTCTCGAGCGCGAGAAGGTGACCTATCAGGCCAACCCCAATTTCCAGCCCGACCTCGAAGGGTTCGACTATGTGCTCGAGCGTTTCCTCAAACCCGAACCTCGTATGGATATTGTGAAGCTTCTGGCCGAGAAAGAGGTGGTGCCTACCGCCATGACCGACGTGAGCAAGGGATTGGCCGACAGCTTGCTGCATCTGTGCAAGGCCTCGGGATGCGGCTGCGAGGTGTATGAAGAGCACCTGCCCATCGACTACCAAACGGCACGCGTCTGCTCGGAGATGAGCAAGAACATGCTGCCTGTCAGTTGTGCCCTCAACGGTGGCGAGGACTACGAACTGTTGTTCACCGTCAACCAGCGCGATTACGATAAGATAAAGGACCTCAAAGAGGTACATATAATAGGCCATATCACTGAGCAGGGCATGCCTGCCGTGATGGTGACTCCGCAGAACACCACCATTGAACTGCGTGCGCAAGGATTTCAGGGGGTGAGGGAATGACGAGGGTCGATTCGTTTAAACACAAGGGTTTGCGTCGGCAGATGTGCGAGGAGATGCGCCGCAAGGGCATCACTGACCCATTAGTGCTCAAGGCTATGGAGGAGGTGCCGCGTCATTGGTTTATCGACCCGGCGCTCGATGCCCATGCCTATGTCGACCGTGCCCTGAAGATAGGATGCGACCAGACCATCTCGCATCCCTCGACAGTGGCCATGCAGAGTCAGCTTCTGGAGTTGAAACCCGGCATGAAAGTGCTTGAGATTGGCACTGGCAGCGGCTACCAGACCGCTATCCTTTGCCGCATGGGGGCGAAAGTGTTCTCGGTCGAGCGACAGAAAGGGTTGTTTGACCAGACTAAGCGGCTACTTGGCGAGTTGGGCTATCGTGCACGTTGTTTCCTCGGCGACGGCTATCAGGGCCTGACAGAGGTCAATTATGGCCCCTATGACCGTGTGATTGTCACCTGTGGGGCTCCCGAGATTCCTGCCCCATTGATGGCACAGCTCAAGGTGGGCGGCATCATGGTGATACCGCTGGGCGAAGAGGAGCAAGAGATGCTTCGCATCACCAAGGAGGGTGAAAGCCGTGAGGAGTGGAAGGTGGAGAAGTTCGGCACTTACAGTTTTGTGCCGATGCTCGACGGACGCAATTTCTCCTAACGGAGGATGAAGTGCTGCTTGCTCAAATGGGGGTTGGCGATAGCGATGCCGCTGTCGAAAAGGTCAATGGTTACCTGCCACCGAGAGTCGTCGACAAACGCCTGCCACTGGGATTCGTTGCGGTGAGGGTGGTCGACCACAAAGAAGTCGCCATCTTTTGAGCTAAGCGTGATGCTCGGAGAGTAGAGTGTGGGGTGGGGGAGACCGTAGTAATGAGAAAGGCGCCACACCACATCGTCGTAACGTCGGCTGCCATGATGCGGTGCACGCGAGAAGAGCACCTCGGTATATAGCCGAAAGACAAACGGCGAGTGCAGGTTGTACTGGGTCTTGGCCCGCAGGAAATGTTGTAGCCTGTTCACGCTGCAAAAATACAAAAAAAAGGTTAATGATTAAAGGTTAATGATTAAAGAGTATGAAAACTAACAAAATACTGACGATAATGTTCCTTGTGTCGCTGCTCTTTGCGTCGTGTGGTGGCAGCGATTACTCCCCCAAGCCGCAGGCTTACCTGCGCATCGATATGCCGGAGCACAACTATTGGTTTGTCGACAGCCTCTGCTCCCACCCTGGCGACACGCTCGTATTTGGTACCGATACTATGATTGCCATTACCGGTTCCTGCAAGACTTTCCCCTTCACCTTTGAGGCCAACACCCGCGTCGAGCTGCGAGAGAAGGACGCCCCCAAGGGCGAGGAGTGGGTGGATCTGCTCTACCCAGAGTGGGATGGCGTGGTTTTTCTCACTTACAAGCACCTCAGCGGCCCCGACGACCTGCGCGGACAGACCGATACGTCGTCGCGCCTACTTGAAAAACATTACCAATTCACCTCTGGCATTGATGAAAAGTTGTTCGAAGATACAATTCGCCATGTTTACGCTACCACATGGCACCTTCGTGGTCGCAATGTGGCTTCGACTTATCAGTTTATGGCTACCGATCGTGAGCGTCATTTCCTCCGTGGGGCTCTCTTTATCAATCGTGCGCCCAACAACGATTCGCTTGCGCCGGTGCTGGAATATATCCAAGCCGACCTCGACCATCTGATCGAGACCTTACGTTGGCGTTAACCCGTTTTTTTTTGATTAATCTTCGCTGTGCTTTCGGCTGCTGTCGATGGCCTCGCTGACATTGATGACGTAGTCGCCAAGTTTCTCGTATAGTGCATAGAGGCTGCTGTATGCGTTGCCGATGGCGTAGTCGTAGACACCCAGTTTCAGCGCGTCGAGGTGCTGCTTGCGCAGACGGTCGCGCTCAGCATTGATGGCGTGCTCGGCAGCATAGGCGGCATCAAGGTCGACATGGTCGTAGTCGTGCAGGTTGCGGTCCATTATGTCGAGGGCCTGCTGCACCAGTACTCGCATCTGCTCGAGGTTGGCGTTGAGGCCGGCATCGAAGTGCACAGCATCTTCACGCTTGCTTTGGCGCGTCATTGCAATTTGATAAATGATGTCACCGATAGACTCAAGGTTGTCGATGATGCGTAGCATGGTGCTGATTCGCTCGGAGCCATGCTCTGAGATGTCGCCGGAACCCACCCTGGTGAGGAACTTCGATATTTCCATCTCCATGCGGTCGGTGATACCCTCATATTTGGCGATGCGGTTCATAATGGCCTCGAAATCTTCATCCTTTTTGGCCGTTCTCAATTCGGGCAGGAACGTATACATGCGCAGCACACGCTTGCTGAACTCCTCGATTTCGCTCTTGGCACTCTGCAGGTTGAGCTCGGCGGTGCTGAGCCAGTTGCCTTCGATATAGGCCAGGCGGAATTCGTCCTCTTCGTCCTCTTCCTTGGTTTTCACCATCCAATTCACCACCTTCAAAATCTGCGGGATAAAGAAAGATAGGATGATGGTATTGCCCACATTGAAGATGGTGTGGAACAACGAGATGGCCAGTGGTACCGACTCTCGATTATACGTCGGGTCGTCAACTGGGGTGTAGGGGCTGCAGCCCGTCATGTTGCTGGTGAGGTAGGCGATGAAGTGCATGAGTGGCGAGAAGACAATGAGGGTGAGGACGACACCCACCACGTTGAACACAAGGTGAGCACGGGCGGCTTTCTTGCCAGCAGCATTGGCTACCAGGGCTGCCAAGTTGGCGGTGATGGTGGTGCCGATGTTCTGACCCATTACCAACGCCACTGCTACGTCGAACCCTATCCAGCCGTTGTAGCACATCACAAGGGTGATGGCCATCATGGCCGCCGAGGCTTGCACTACACAGGTGAGCAGGGTACCAATGACCACGAAAATCAGAATGGACCAGAAACCATAGTTACTCAAGGTTGACAGAGCGTGGAGGAATCCGGGATACTGGTCGAGGTTGGACAGTGGCTCTTGCAGAAGTTCCATACCCACCAGCAGTAGGGCCAAGCCTATAAGCGTCTGACCGATAGATTTCATCCGGTCGCGGCTCGAGAAGATGAAAAACAGGCTGATGGCTGCCAATAGCATGGGTAGGCTGAATCCACCAGCCCCTTCTCCCAGGCCGAAGAGGGTAATAATCCACGCCGTCACCGTGGTGCCGATATTGGCACCCATGATGACGGCCACGGCTCCAGCCAGCGACAGTAGGCCGGCATTGACAAAACCCACCACCATCACTGTTGTGGCCGAAGAACTTTGGATGGCCGCCGTCACTGCTGTTCCGGTTAGAATGCCGCTCACCGGATTGCCTGTGATGTGCTTCAATACTGAGCGCATCTTGCTGCCCGCAATTTTCTGCAGGCCCTCGCTCATCAGTTTCATGGCAAAGAGGAAGACTGCCAGTGCACCGGCTAACTTTAAGATAACCAATAAAATATTCTGTACTTCCATATCAAATTTATTCAAGTTTGATGATGCAAAAGTACAAAGAATACCGCAACAAGAATGTTACGTTTTTGTTAAGTTTTACGTTACAGTTTAGTTGGTGAAGACGTAGCGCAGTATGTTGCTGCCCATGCGGAGGGCTTTCTGGCGCGTTGCTTGGCTGTCGTTGTGCACGTCGGGGTCTTCCCAGCCGTCGCCGAGGTCGCACTCCCAGGTGAAGAAGCACACCAGACGGCCTTCGTAGATGAGGCCGTAGCCTTTGGGCGGATGGTTGTCGTGCTCGTGTATTTTGGGCAGACCATTGGGAAAGTCATATTTTTGATGATAGATGGGATGGGAGAAAGGCAGTTCCACCCATTCCAGTTCGGGAAATACACGCTTCATCTGGGGCATGACAAACTCTCGTAAGCCGTAGTTGTCGTCGATATGCAGAAATCCACCACCAATAAGGTAGGTGCGCAGGTTTTGTACCTCGGCATCGCTGAATACTACATTGCCGTGGCCAGTCATGTGTAGAAAAGGGTAGGCGAATATCTCGCTGCTGCCTACATCGACAGTGGCGTACTGAGGGTGAAGGCCCATCTGCTGGTCCTGGTTGCAGAAAGCGATGAGGTTGGTGAGCGAGGTGGGGTTGGCATACCAGTCACCTCCACCGCCGTATTTCAGCAGGGCAATCTGTGTTTGGGCATGGATTGGCCCGAATAATCCGAGTAATCCGAGTAATCCGAGTATCTTGATTGTTTTCATCTGTCGTTGATTAGGTTAAAGGCGGTGACGGCATAGAGGGCCGCGGTCTCGGTGCGCAGACGGCTGGGGCCGAGGCTCACAGGCTGGAAACCACATTCCAGCGCCAAGGCTATTTCCTCTTCCGAGAAGTCGCCTTCCGGCCCTATCAGCACCACGGTGTCCAAGCCTGGTTGCACGGCCTTGGCCAGTGGCACCCGAGGTTTGTCGGCTTCGCAGTGGGCGATGAATTTAAGTGGAGAGTGGAGCATGGAGTGTGACGAGCGGAGCCAGTCGGAAAGGTTCACGGCGGGTTGAATCTCTGGCAATATGGTGTGGAGGCTTTGTTTCATGGCGCTGATGGCCAGTTTCTCCAGTCGGTCGGTCTTGAGAAACGAGCGTTCGGAGTGGTCGCACTGCAATAAGGTTATCTTGCCCACGCCAATCTCGACGGCTTTTTCCACCAACCATTCCATGCGCGACGGGTTCTTGGTGGGAGCAACGGCTAAGTGAAGAGTGGCGTTTGAAGTTTGGGCCGTGGATTGTTGTTCCGCAGTTTCCACCACACAGGCATGGTCATTGGCCTCAATGATGTTGCACGAATAGAGATTCCCGCGGCCGTCGGTGACGTTGATCTTGTCGCCCTCGCGCAGGCGCATCACACGCACGGCATGGCGGCTCTCCTCGGCATCAAGGGTGCAGAATCCATTGTCGGTAATATCTTTGCTATAAAATATTTGCATGTCTAAACTATCATTCCTGAGGCAACCACAAGGTGTGCGTCGTTGTCGTAAATGGTGGCGTATTGGCCAGCCGCAATGCCTTGTATGGGTTCGTCGCTGTCAATTCGTACCAGTCCGTCGGGCAGTCGGCAAATATGTCCTTGGTGGAACTCAGGGGTGTGCCTGATTTTGAACTTCACATCGATAACCCCTTCGGGCAGTTTATCCATTAATTCACCGTTTTCTGTTCTCCATTTTCCGCTCAATAGGCGGAATCCCATAAGCGTAATCTGCTTGCCATGGGCGGCTGCGGGATCGTAACCTTGGCTGACGTATAGCACATTCTCATCGATGTCCTTACGCACAACGAACCAGGGGCCACCGCTGAGGTACAGTCCTTTACGTTGTCCGATGGTATGGAACCAGTAACCCTTGTGAGTCCCCAGCACTTTGCCGGTCTCCAGCTCGACAATCTTGCCTTCGCGCTCTCCCAAGTATCGTTTGATGAAGTCGTTGTAGTTGATTTTGCCCAAAAAACAGATGCCCTGCGAGTCTTTGCGGTCGGCGCTGGGCAGGTGAGCCTCGTGGGCTATGGTGCGAACCTCGCTCTTCATCAGTCCTCCGATGGGGAACATGAGTTTGCTTATCTGCCTGTATTCCAGTTGTGATAGGAAGTCCGTCTGGTCTTTGATAGGGTCGATTGCCGTGGCAAGGAAGGTGGTGCCGTCGATGATGGCGGTGGTGGCATAGTGCCCGGTAGCGATGCGGTCATAATCATGGCCTCGGCGGTCGTCGAAAGCTCCGAACTTGATGAGTTTATTGCACATCACGTCGGGGTTGGGGGTCAGGCCACGGCGCACGCTCTCGATTGTGTAGCTCACCACATTGTCCCAATACTCCTTATGCAGGTTCACTTCCTCAAATCGGCATCCATATTTCTTTGCTATCCATTGCGTTATCTCGATGTCTTCCTCGGCCGGACAGTCGATATACCCTTCCTCATCCTCCATACCTATGCGGATATAGAAGATATCGGGTGTGTATCCCTGCTCTTTCAGCAGGTGCACCACCACCGAACTGTCAACGCCTCCCGAAACCAGTGCCGCTATATTCATATTATACAAATAACGCGCCACTTTGTGTATTATTGTGTAGGGATAACCACATTCATTCCCTGTTGATTCCCACTGACGAGTGTAACCCCTAATGGGGTATAGCCACAACTGTCTACCTTTGTCCGTTGTTCAGTCGTTGTTCAGTCGTTGTTCAGTTGTTGTTCAGTCGTTGTTCAGTCAAACACTGAACAACGACTGAACA
>JAFSLX010000062.1 GCA_017448185.1 Bacteroidales bacterium | reverse complement strand
CAGCACATGGATTACCCCCAAGACGAGGTTGTTTGCCGAATTGAGCCTGGCTTTCTTTGACGACATTGATGCGCTTTACGTGCCACTGTCAGTGGGGTTTAGGTTCTGACGAAAGCTGATAAATACCACTTGATGCAAATCCTTTAAAAAATCCAGATAATACAAAATGTGGGAAACAATAAAACAAAAAAAATGAAAAAAACATTGTTATTAGTTTTGTTGCTGCTGCCGCTTTGTGCAAGGGGGCAGTATGCAGTGGGGGACACGCTGTATTACGACATGGTGTGCTACAAGGTGTTGACCGACAGCACGGTGGAGGTCAGCCGCGGTTATGAGTCTGGCGTTCCATTCGGGGACACGCTTGTCATCCCCGAAACGATTACCCCCGGAAGCCAGAGTTTCAGGGTGGTGGCCCTCGGAAGCAGCGCGTTCAACAGCTATGCCAATCCGAAAGTGCTGGTGCTTCCCTCGAGCATTAAAACTATCAAACATCAATGTTTCTATGCCAGCAGGGTGACCGATCCGGGCTTGCCGGAAGGACTTGAACGCATAGAGTACGAAGCATTTTTTGCAGCCCCCTATCTCCAGAAGCTGTATCTGCCGGCCTCGCTCTCCTATGTCGGACATGCGGCGTTCGCGGCGGCGAGCCGGTTGGACTCCATCTTCGTGGAGGAGAGCAACGCGCATTTTTGCTCGGTCGACGGGGTGCTGTACAGCAAGGACACCGCCGAGTTGGTGTGCCGTCCGGCGCACATGGGCGACCGTGTGTTCACGATGCTGCCGTCGGTGACCTCGATGCGGGCGGTCTCGTGCGGATACAACAGCTTTGTCGACACGGTGGTGATGAACGAGGGACTTCGTGACATCGGCGGACAGGCGTTCTGCTATTGCGACCAGCTGAAGTATGCTCACATTTCCTCCACGGCGCGGATGAGGGACAACGCCTTTGCCGGTTGTCATGCTTTGGCCGACATCGATGTAGACGAAGCCAATCCCTACCTCCGGTTCAATGCCGATGACAGCACGCTGCTCAGTATTGATGGCGACACGCTGGTATTCAAGACACCGGCGGGTCGGGTCATACGGGTGCCACAGGTGAAGCACATCGGCGATTATGCTCTTGATTACTGTTACCAGACCCGTACAATCTACATTCCTTTCGGGGTGGAGAGTATCGGAAAGCATGCCTTCGAATATTCGCAGACGGTGCGCAATCTGGACATGGAATCGACAGTGAAGTACATTGATGATTCGGCCTTTTTCGGCATGCGTCAGCTTGAGGAACTGAGGTTTTCAAAGTGCATGCTGAGCATTGGAGCCTACGCTTTTGCCGGTTGCAACCGTTTGCCGGGAATCGACCTCGGCGACTCGATACGTGTAATCAGGGAAGGGGCTTTCGAGGGGTGCTCGTCGATGGATGGGTTGACGCTGAGCGAATATGTGGAACGGATCGAAGACAGGGCTTTCTACAATTGCCAGTTGGCCGACTATCACTCGGGGAGGTTTTATATCCCTGCGTCGGTGAGGACAATTGGAAACGAGGCTTTCCGGGGCGGACAAATCAGGAGAGTGACGTTTAGGGGTGAGGTGGACTCGATAGGCAAGTATGCCTTTGGCTGCGCCACTCCGTCGTATACGCTGCAATATGTGACGATGAACCAAGCCACGCCGCCGGTGGCTGGGTATTGCCCACTGGGCGACAATCCATCAATGCAAATCAGAGTGCCGTGCCGCAGTGCTTCTGCCTACCAGAACACGCCAAACTGGGATTATTACACAATTTATGTCGAGCAACCTTGTGACAGCGTGGGCATTGACAGTGACTGCCAGATGGAAAAAAGTGTGAGCGTGTCGCCGAACCCGGCGACGGGCAGCGCCGAGGTGCTGTCGAGCTTCGGGGTGAGTCGCGTGGAGGTGTTCAACGCCGCAGACCGCAAGGTGATGGACCTCAAGGCCGAGGGCCTGAAGGCCACGCTCGATGTGTCGAAACTGCCCTCAGGAGCCTACCTGCTGCGCATCCACACACCGCAAGGGATGACGACGAAGAAACTCCTTGTAAGGTGAAAGGTGAAAGAAGAGGAGAGCCGGTGGCTCTCCGGGCAAAGCCTGTGCGAGGCGAGATAATGGTTAATGATTAATGGTTAATGAGGAATGATTGATTATCTTCGGTTGCTGATTTGTGTTTTACATTGAGGAAGCAACAAAAGGCAAGGGCGGGATTCCGGTGGAATCCCGCCCTTGGCGTTTTTATGTAAGTGTTACAATCAGTCCTGCTTGGCGGCGCTGATAGCAGCGGCATTGCCGACCACAAGGTCCTGATACTCGCGCAGACCGGTACCGGCGGGGATAAGGTGACCGACGATGACGTTCTCCTTCATACCCTCGAGGGTGTCACGCTTGGCATTGATAGCAGCCTCGGTGAGCACCTTGGTGGTCTCCTGGAAGGAGGCAGCCGAGATGAACGACTTGGTCTGCAACGAAGCGCGGGTGATACCCTGCAGTATCTGTTTGCAGGTGGCGGGACGGGCATCGCGCACGGTGACCAGACGCTTGTCCTGACGACGCAGCTGCGAGTTTTCGTCGCGCAGTTCGCGTGCGGTGATTATCTGACCGACCGAGAGCTCGGTGCTGTCGCCGGCATCCTCAACCACTTTCATACCGAAGATGTTGTCGTTGACATCGTTGAAGTCGAGCTTGTTGACGAGGTCGCCTTCGAGGAAGCGGGTATCGCCCGGATCTTCGATTTCGACCTTGCGCATCATCTGACGCACGATGACCTCGAAGTGCTTGTCGTTGATTTTCACGCCCTGCAGACGGTAGACCTCCTGCACTTCGTTGACGATGTATTCCTGCACCTTCATCGGGCCCTTGATGGCAAGGATGTCGCTCGGGGTGATGGCACCGTCGGAGAGCGGCGTGCCAGCCTTGACATAGTCGCTGTCCTGAGCCAGAATCTGCTTGGAGGTGGGGATGAGGTAGGAGCGCTGCTCACCGGTCTTCGAAGTGATGGTGATTTCGCGGTTGCCGCGCTTGAGTTTCTTGGCGATGGAGACGATACCGTCGATTTCGGCCACGATGGCGGGGTCGGATGGATTGCGGGCCTCGAAGAGCTCGGTCACGCGCGGCAGACCGCCCGTGATATCGCCAGCCTTGCCGAAGGAGCGCGGAATCTTGACCATGATGTCACCAGCCTTGAGTTCTTGACCCTGCTCAACACCAATGTGGGCACCCACAGGAAGGTCGTAGACCTTGAGGATATTGCCTTCGGAATCGACCACATTGAGGGTGGGGTTCTTGGTGCGCTGACGGCTCTCGATGACCACCTTGTCCTGCAAGCCTGTCTGGGCATCGCTCTCGACACGGAAGGTGACGTTTTCGATAACATTCTCGAACGAGACCTTACCGGCCACATCGGAGATGATGACAGCGTTGTAGGGGTCCCACTCGGCGATGATGTCGCCTTTCTGGAGAATATCGCCCGATGCCTTGTACAGTTTGGCACCATAGGGCAGGAGCGACGAGAAGAGGGTGATGTCGGTCTTGGTGTCGACAATGCGCATCTCAGCCGAACGACCCATGACAATATGATAGCTGTCGCCGTCGTTGTCGGTATAGGGGATGGAGCGGAGCTCGTCGATAATCAGGCGGCCTTCGTACTTGGCTTGCAAGCTGGAAGTGGTACCGATGTTGCCACCGGCCACGCCACCGACGTGGAAGGTACGGAGAGTAAGCTGCGTACCAGGCTCACCGATAGCCTGAGCGGCGATAACGCCGACGGCCTCACCTTTCTGCACCATCTTGCCAGTGGCGAGGTTGCGGCCGTAGCACTTGGCGCAAACACCGTGCTTCGACTCGCAGGTGAGGACAGAACGAATCTCGACCTCTTCGATGGGCGAATCCTCAATCTTCTTGCAGATTTCCTCGGTGAGTTCTTCACCGGCACGGGCGATAAGCTCGCCAGTTTGCGGATGGTAAATGTCGTGGACCGAGGTGCGGCCGAGAATCTTCTCGCCGAGCGACTGCACCACATCCTCACCTTTCTTGAGGGCGGTGGTGGGCAGACCACGGAGGGTACCGCAGTCTTCCTCGGTAATGATAACATCGTGGGCCACGTCGACCAGACGACGGGTAAGGTAACCAGCGTCAGCGGTCTTAAGAGCGGTATCGGCCAGACCCTTACGGGCACCGTGGGTGGAGATGAAGTACTCGAGCACCGAAAGACCCTCCTTAAAGTTGGAGATAATGGGATTCTCGATAATCTCGTTACCGGCGGCACCTGCTTTCTGCGGCTTGGCCATCAGACCACGCATACCGGAGAGCTGACGAATCTGCTCCTTGCTACCACGAGCACCCGAATCGTACATCATGTAGATGGGGTTGAAGCCCTGGTTGTCGGCCTTGAGCTGTTTCATCAAGGTCTCGGTAAGCTGGTTGTTGGTATTGGTCCAAATATCGATAACGTGGTTGTAGCGCTCGTTGTTGGTGATAAGACCCATGGAGTACTGGGCCATAACCTCTTCGACCTCTTCGTTGGCTTTCTCTATGAGGCTTTCTTTCTCCTCGGGGATAATGACATCGCCAAGATTGAATGAAAGACCGCCACGGAATGCCTGACGGTAACCCATGTTCTTAATGTCGTCGAGGAAGGTAGCGGTGGTGGCGTTGCCGCACTCAGTGAAGATATCACCGATAATGTCGCGCAACGACTTCTTACCCATCACCTGGTTGATATAACCATACTGCGAGGGGACGACCTGGTTGAAGATAACACGGCCGACGGTGGTACGCAGACGGTTGGTCTTAATATAGTGTCCTTTAGCATCGACAATGGGGTTGCCATCGATGTCACGCTTGATTTCGAACTCGGTGCGGCTGTGGAGAGCCACTTCGGCCGGCGTGTTGCAATCGATATCGGTAAGCACATTGCCGTTCTTGTCTTTAATGACCTCCATGAAGGTACGGTCGGTCTTGACATAGGTGTATTCGTCGGCACCTTCGGGCAGTTGCAACTGAACGCTCACACAGGCGTTAAGGTTGACACGCTTTTCGTTGTAAGCAATAATCACCTCTTCGGCCGAGTAGAAACGCTGACCTTCACCCTGAACAACCTCGGTTTCGGTGGTGCGGCGCGGCTTGGTCATATAGTACAAGCCGAGCACCATGTCCTGCGACGGAACAGTGATAGGAGCACCGTTGGCCGGGTTGAGGATGTTGTGGGTGGAAAGCATCAGCAGCTGAGCCTCGAGGATGGCGGCGTTGCCCATAGGCACGTGTACAGCCATCTGGTCACCGTCGAAGTCGGCATTGAAACCGGTACAGACCAGGGGGTGGAGACGGATAGCCTTACCTTCGACCAGACGGGGTTGGAAAGCTTGAATACCAAGACGGTGCAGCGTAGGAGCACGGTTGAGCAGGATGGGATGACCTTTCAAGATGTTCTCCAAGATTTCCCACACAACGGGTTCTTTGCGATCAACGATACGTTTGGCCGATTTGACAGTCTTGACAAGACCACGTTCGAGGAGTTTACGGATAACATAAGGTTTGAACAACTCGGCAGCCATATCTTTGGGCAGACCGCACTCATGCATCTTCAGCTCAGGACCCACAACGATAACCGAACGACCGGAATAGTCGACACGTTTACCGAGCAGGTTCTGACGGAAGCGACCCTGTTTGCCCTTCAGAGCATCGGAGAGCGACTTGAGGGCACGGTTGGAGTCGGATTTGACGCTGGACACCTTACGGCTGTTGTCGAACAGCGAGTCGACAGCCTCCTGAAGCATACGCTTTTCGTTGCGCATGATAACTTCGGGAGCTTTGATTTCGACAAGACGTTTCAAACGGTTGTTACGGATGATGACGCGACGGTAGAGCTCGTTGATGTCGGAAGTGGCGAAACGGCCACCATCGAGCGGCACCAAAGGACGCAGGTCGGGAGGGATAACAGGGATAATATCCATTATCATCCACTCAGGACGGTTGTCCATACCACGGGCCTGCATGCTGTGCTGCGACTCGCGGAACGACTCAATCACGTTGAGACGCTTGAGGGCTTCCTGTTTGCGGGCAACAGCCGTCTCGCGCGAAGCTTTGGCACGCAACTCGTAGGAGAGTTTATCAAGGTCAAGTTCGCGAAGCAGTTTCTGCAGTGCTTCAGCACCCATACCAGCAATAAATTTGTTGGGATCAGTGTCGGGAAGTTGCTCGTTGCCTTCAGGAAGCGAGTCTATAATATTGTAATATTCCTCCTCGGTCAGCAGGTCCAGTTTCTGTACCGGTGCCTCGTTGAGCATGGCGCGGCCGGGCTGCATGACGATATATTTCTCGTAGTAGATAACCTGATCAAGTTTCTTGGAGGGAATATTGAGCAACGTTCCTATCTTGTTCGGCAAAGAACGGAAGAACCAAATATGTGCGATAGGGACAACCAGTTCTATATGACCCATGCGCTCACGACGGACTTTCTTCTCGGTCACTTCGACACCGCAACGGTCGCAAACGATACCTTTGTAGCGAATGCGTTTGTATTTACCGCAGTGGCATTCCCAGTCGCGCGTCGGGCCAAAGATACGCTCACAGAACAGACCATCGCGCTCCGGTTTATAGGTGCGGTAGTTGATGGTCTCGGGCTTGGTCACCTCGCCATACGAGCGTCTTTTGATCGACTCGGGCGATGCGAGACTGATGGTGATCGAATTGAAATCGGTCTTTAACTGAGATTCTTGTTTAAAAGCCATGTTCTATTTCTACTGTTTGAACAAATTAATCAAATGTTACCTCCAAGCCTAAGCCACGAAGTTCGTGTACAAGGACATTGAACGATTCGGGGATACCGGGGACCGGCATATTGTCGCCCTTAACAATGGCCTCGTAAGCCTTGGCACGGCCCATCACATCGTCGGACTTGACGGTGAGCACCTCTTGAAGCACATGGGATGCACCGTAAGCCTCAAGGGCCCATACCTCCATCTCTCCGAAACGCTGACCACCAAAATTGGCTTTACCACCAAGGGGCTGCTGGGTAATGAGCGAATACGGTCCGATGGAACGAGCGTGCATCTTGTCGTCGATAAGGTGGTGGAGCTTGAGGTAGTAGATATAACCCACAGTGGCAGGCTGGTCGAAGCGCTCACCCGTTTCACCATCGTACAGATATGTACGGCCGTTCTCGGGCAAACCAGCTTCTCTCATATAACCGTTAATTTGTTCCAAAGTGGCACCATCAAAGATAGGAGTCTTGAAACGCTTATTCAGTTTCTTGCCAGCCCAACCAAGGACAGTTTCATAAATCTGACCCAAGTTCATACGCGAAGGCACGCCCAGAGGATTGAGCACGATGTCAACGGGCGTTCCGTCGGCTAGGAATGGCATATCCTCGGCACGCACAATGCGCGACACAATACCCTTGTTACCGTGACGACCGGCCATTTTGTCACCGATACGGAGCTTGCGCTTCATGGCAACATAAACTTTGGCCATCTGCACAATGCCGCTCGGCAGGTCGTCGCCGACAGTGAGGGCGAACTTGTTACGGGTAAAGCGACCCGAAATCTCGCGATATTTGATATTATAATTGTTAAGCAACTCCTTAATCAGCGCATTGGTCTCCTTGTCGGTAGTCCACTTGTTGGGGCTGACTTCGGTATAGTCAATAGTTTTCAGCGTCTTGGCCGAGAACTTTACTTTCTTCGGTATCAATTCCTCGCGGTGGCTGGTATACACACCGTTAGACACTTTACCATTGAGCAGAATCAAGAGACGAGAGATGAGCTTTTCTTTCAGCTCTTCACACTCGAAACGATACTCCTCCTCTGGCTTGGCAAGAATTTCTTTCTCCTTGGCTCTCGACTTGCGGTCGCGAACAACCCTGGCAAACAGTTTCTTGTCAATGACAACACCGTGCATTGAAGGAGGCACCTTGAGGGAAGCGTCCTTGACATCACCGGCCTTATCGCCAAAGATAGCACGCAGGAGTTTCTCTTCTGGAGTCGGGTCTGACTCTCCCTTAGGAGTGATTTTACCGACAAGAATATCGCCCTCTTTCACCTCGGCACCGATACGGATGATACCGTTCTCGTCAAGGTCTTTCGTAGCGTCGTTACCGACGTTGGGGATATCACGGGTCAACTCCTCGTTACCACGCTTGGTTTCACGAACCTCGAGAGTAAATTCCTCGATATGGACAGAGGTATAGATATCCTCTCTCACCACACGCTCGGAAATCACAACAGCATCTTCGAAGTTGTAACCCTTCCACGGCATGAAAGCAACCATCATGTTACGGCCAAGAGCCAATTCACCAGCCTGCGTGGCATAACCCTCACAGAGCACCTGACCCTTTTTAACCTTGTCACCCTTGCGAACAATAGGACGGAGGTTGATGGCTGTAGTGTGGTTGGTACGCTGATATTTAGTTAGTTTATATTCTTTAACATCGTCATCAAACGACACAAGACGCTCTTTCTCTGTGCGGTTGTGGCGAATAACGATCTTGGTCGAGTCGACATATTCGACAACACCGTCGCCCTCAGCATTCAGCAGCACACGACTGTCGTGAGCCACCGACTCCTCAATACCAGTTCCGACAATAGGAATCTCAGGATTGAGCAGAGGCACAGCTTGACGCATCATGTTGGCACCCATCAGAGCACGGTTAGCATCGTCATGCTCCAAGAATGGAATCAACGAAGCAGCAATCGAAGCAATCTGGTTGGATGCAATATCCATCAAGTCAATCTCCTCAGGAGAAACGATGGGGAAGTCAGCCTGACGACGAGCCTTCACTTTAGGAACAGTGATATGGCCTTCCTCGTCCTGCGGCGTGGTGGCCTGAGCCACAGTCTTGTTCTCTTCAGCTTCGGCAGAAAGATAAATGGGAGGCTCATTCAGCTGCACCTGTCCGTCGACAACACGCTGATACGGAGTCTCAATGAATCCCAATTCGTTAATCTTTGCATAGACGCAAAGCGACGAAATAAGACCGATATTAGGACCTTCGGGAGTCTCAATTGTACACAGACGACCGTAATGGGTGTAGTGAACGTCACGAACCTCGAATCCAGCACGCTCACGCGACAGACCACCAGGACCGAGAGCCGAAATACGACGCTTATGCGTCAATTCAGCCAACGGGTTGGTTTGGTCCATGAACTGACTCAACTGGTTGGTTCCGAAGAACGAGTTGATGACCGACGAAAGGGTCTTTGCATTGATAAGTTCGGTCGGGGTGAACACCTCGTTATCACGCACATTCATACGTTCTCTGATGGTACGCGACATACGGGCAAGGCCCACGCCGAATTGGTTGGAGAGCTGCTCTCCTACCGTGCGGATACGACGGTTCGACAAATGGTCGATATCATCAACTTCCGCTTTCTGGTTGATGAGTTCAACCAAGTACTTAATAATAGAGGTAATATCCTCCTTGGTCAATACACGGACACTGTCCGGTACATCAAGATTGAGCTTTGTGTTGATTCTGTAACGTCCCACATCACCCAAATCATATCTTTTTTCCGAGAAGAACAGCTTCTCAATAATACTACGGGCTGTCTCCTCGTCTGGCGGCTCAGCATTGCGCAGCTGCCTGTAAATGTATTCGCAAGCCTCTTTGGCATTGTTGGCGGTATCTTTTCTCAAGGTGTTGTAAATCACCGAGTAGTCGACACCATCCTTATCCTCAGTCTTCACCAAGATGGACTTGACGTCCAGTTCAAGAATCTTCTCAATATGTTCCTCGGTAAGCTCCACATCGCGCTCAATCACCACATCTGTACGCTCCATCGAAACCACCTCACCGGTATCCTCGTCGACAAAGTCCTCGGTCCAAGCCTCGACAACTCGGGCAGCCAACTGCTTACCCAAAGCCTTCTTCAGGTTGTTACGGGTTACCTTAACCTCTTCTGCAAGCTCAAAAATATCAAGGATATCCTTGTCCGTTTCATAACCGATGGCACGCAACAGCGTGGTAATCGGCAATTTCTTTTTACGGTCGATATAAGCATACATCACGTTGTTTATATCGGTGGTGAACTCCATCCACGAACCCTTAAACGGGATAATACGGGCAGAATAGAGTTGAGTGCCGTTCGAATGGAACTGAGTACCAAAGAAAACGCCCGGCGAGCGATGCAACTGCGATACAACCACACGCTCAGCACCATTGATAACAAAAGTGCCTTTGGGTGTCATATACGGAATCATGCCGAGGTACACATGCTGTTCGACAGTTTGGAAATCCTCGTTTTCCGGATCTTTACAGCTCAGTTTCATCTTGGCTTTCAGTGGCACGCTGTAAGTAAGGCCACGCTCGATGCACTCCTCAATCGTATAACGGGGAGGATCGATATAATAATCCAAGAATTCGAGTTCGAAATTGTTTCGCGCGTCCGTGATGGGGAAATTCTCTTTGAAGACCTTAAACAAACCTTCATCTAAACGGTTGTCGGGATTGGTCTCAATCTGGAAAAAGTCTTTGAAAGACTTGACCTGAATATCAAGGAAGTCGGGATATTCAAATTTTCGTACCGACGCGAAATTTACTACTGTGGGGTCTTTTTTTGCCAAGGGACTAATAATTAATCGTGTTCTATAACTGGTCGCGAGTGAAGAAAGAGTGCCCTTTTCAGGGTATGAAGAAAGAAATCAGGATATATTCCATAGCAACAAGGAATAGGCACTCCGGATAGTCCGGAGGCCATATTCCTCGTAGGTATCAGGAGTGGTATCCTTACTTGATCTCGATTTCGGCACCAGCCTCTTCGAGAGCTTTCTTCAGGCTCTCAGCCTCGTCTTTCGAGACACCTTCCTTAACGGTCTTGGGAGCACCGTCAACGAGCTCTTTCGACTCTTTCAGACCCAAGCTGGCCATGTCCTTGACAGCCTTCACAACGGCCAATTTCTTGGTCATGTCGGGAACACCCTTCAGGATCACGTCGAAGGAGGTCTTCTCCTCAGCGGCGGCAGCACCACCAGCGGCGGGAGCAGCAGCAACTGCAACAGCAGCGGCGGCGGGTTCAATGCCGTATTCCTCTTTCAGGACGTCAGCAAGTTCTTTAACTTCTTTAACGGTAAGGTTTACCAATTCTTCAGCGATAGCTTTGATATCTGCCATGACTTTATTGTTTTTTGATGTTTTACAAATTTGTTTTTTTACTTTTTTGGCCCTTTTGGGGAAGGCCATTCCCTTTTTTATTTTTGCGTTCTGGCTTTAGGCCTCGCGCTCCTCCAAAGTTTTCAGCACACCGGTAATGGTACTGCCAGCCGACTGAACCTGCGAAAGGACATTCTTGATAGGTGACTGCAGCAGGGCAACCACATCGGCGATAAGCTCGTTCTTGGACTTGATGTTGACCAGAGCGTCGAGATTCTCGTGACCGATATAGAAGCACTCCTCAACATAGGCACCTTTGAGAATGGGCTTCTCAGCGTTCTTCTCAGCGGCACGGAAGCTCTTGATAAGCTTCGCCGGAGCATTGTTGGTGGTCGAAAGCATTATGGCGGTCTCACCCTTAATCACAGGGAACAACTCGGAATAGTCGAAACCCGACTTTTCGAGAGCCTTAATGAGAAGAGTGTTCTTTACAACTTCCAGCTTCACCTCATTGCGGAATGCGGCGCGACGCAGTTTGCTGGTCTGCACAGAGTTCAAGCCTCCGATATCTGCAATGTACAGATTTGCATAGGCCTTAATCTCTTCGCACAGAGCGTCGATGTGCTGGTCTTTCAGTTCTTTTCTCATAATGTTTCTTTAATTTATTCGAGTTACAAGGTAGCGGCTTTGGTGTCGACTTTGACTCCCGGGCTCATCGTGCTCGAGATGGCGATGCTCTTCACATAGGTACCCTTGGCGGCACTCGGTTTGAGCTTCATAATCATCTGCAGCACCTCGCGGGCGTTCTCGACAATCTTCTGGTCGTCGAAAGAGCACTTGGCTACAGCGGTATGGATAATACCGAACTTGTCGACCTTGAAGTCGATCTTACCTGCCTTGGCTTCCTGAACGGCCTTACCAACTTCCATGGTAACGGTGCCCGTCTTGGGGTTCGGCATCAATCCACGGGGACCGAGGATACGACCGAGAGCACCAATCTTGGGCATACAACTCGGCATGGTGATAATAACGTCGACATCGGTCCAACCACCTTTAATCTTGGTGATGTACTCATCCAAGCCGTAGTAGTCGGCACCGGCGGCTTTGGCTTCTTCCTCCTTATCAGGGGTGCAAAGTACCAGCACGCGGACGGTCTTACCCGTGCCGTGAGGCAGGGTCACGCTGCCGCGAACCATCTGGTTGGCCTTACGAGGGTCAACACCCAAACGAACGTCGATATCAACCGAAGCATCAAACTTCGTGAAGGTGATTTTCTTCACAATGCTCACGGCCTCTTCGAGCGAATAGACTTTGCTGCCGTCAAACTTGGCGATAGCCTCTTTCTGTTTTTTGGTTAATTTTGCCATGTTGTTTGTTTTTGTGGTCAACGCACTTTCACTTTCGCTACTGATGCTACCACTGGTTCATAATTTCTTTACTTTTTCAAGGGATTCTCACCCGTAACAGTGATACCCATGCTGCGTGCCGTACCGGCCACCATGCTCATTGCACTCTCAACTGTAAAGCAGTTCAAGTCGGGCATTTTGGCTTCGGCAATCTGACGCACCTGCTCCCAGGTGACCGATGCCACTTTCACACGGTTGGGTTCACCCGAACCCTTCTGTGCCTTCGACATCTCTTTCAGCTGGACAGCAACAGGAGGAGTTTTCAGTACAAAGTCAAAGGACTTGTCCGTGTACACAGTGATGATGACAGGCACAATCTTACCGGCCTGGTCCTGCGTACGGGCGTTGAACTGCTTGCAGAACTCCATGATGTTCACACCCTTCGCACCGAGAGCCGGTCCGACAGGAGGGGCGGGGTTTGCAGCAGCGCCTTTGATTTGCAATTTAATCAATCCTGCAACTTCTTTTGCCATTGAATTAAATTTTTTAATAAATTAATTGACTGGGTTACTGCTCTTTCTCGACTTGGGAGAAACTCAACTCGAGGGGAGTCTTGCGACCGAAGATTTTGACAGTTACCTTCAATTTCTTCTTCTCGTCGTTGATTTCCTCGACAACACCGACAAAACTGTTGAACGGGCCGTCGATTACTTTCACATTCTCTCCCACAATGAAGCGGTCCATCGCATCGGCACCATCCATCTGCTCATCCATCTTGCCCAGAATCCGGTTCACTTCGGCCTGGCGCATCGGGATGGGATTGCCTTCGCGTTCGCGGAGGAAGTCCAACACATTGGGAAGGTTCTGAATAACGGGAATGATCTCGTCTCTCAAATCAGCCTCGATAATCACATATCCAGGGAAATAATTGCGGTCCTTGACCACCTTCTTTCCGTTACGGATAGCAACCACCTGCTCGGTAGGAATCAAAACCGTGGGCACATCGTTGCTCCAGCCACGCTTGGCCATTTCGCTTTCAATGTATTCCTTCGCTTTCTTTTCCTTGCCGCTGATTGCTCTGACGACATACCATTTTTTTTCCTGCTGCTCCATTACTTAAATCTGAAAAAACAGTGAAAATATACTTTATCTAACCATCGGGCACTCCGAACTTACGCCGAGTCTCAAAAAGATTTGGGAAGCAAGACTCTACGCATCGCCTGCCGGAGACTTTGTCTGTTAACCAACCAGGTTATAGAAGTATCCAAGAAGACCCTTCCAGCCCCATGCCTGGACACCAAATACCACGTCCATGGCAAAGACTATGAGGGCAATAACCAAAGTTGCAATAGCAACTACAACGGAACTGCTCTGCAACTCTTTGAATGTAGGCCACGACACTTTGTGCACCAATTCATCGTAGCTCGACTTCACATATTCACCAAACTTTGACATTTCTTTACTAAACTTAAGTTCTTTTTTCTTTTCTTGGCAGGGGCAGAGAGAATCGAACTCCCAACCACGGTTTTGGAGACCGCCATTATACCATTTAACTATGCCCCTATAGAAGGGCGTACTTGGTGTACGCCCTTACGGTTTGTTCAGATTATTCAATAATCTTGGTCACCTGACCCGAACCAACAGTGCGGCCACCCTCGCGGATAGCGAAGCGCAGGTTCTCGTTCAGGGCGATGTCGGCAATCAGCTCGACGGTAATCGTCAGGTTGTCGCCAGGCATAACCATCTCGCGGCCTTCGGGCAGCATGATGGTACCAGTCACGTCAGTGGTACGGAAGTAGAACTGCGGACGGTAGTTGTTGTGGAACGGGGTGTGACGACCGCCTTCTTCCTTCTTCAGGATATAGACAGCAGCCTCGAATTTGTGGTGAGGTTTCACCGAGCCAGGCTTGGCGATAACCATACCACGACGGATCTCGTTCTTGTCGATACCGCGGAGGAGCAGACCCACGTTGTCGCCGGCCTCACCCTCATCGAGGATCTTACGGAACATCTCAACACCGGTAACAACCGATTTCAGCTTCTCGGCACCCATACCAATGATGTCGACGGGGTCGCTGGTGTGGACAACACCAGTCTCGATACGACCGGTGGCAACAGTACCACGGCCAGTGATCGAGAACACGTCCTCGATGGGCATCAGGAAGTCTTTATCCTTCTGACGCACGGGCTCGGGAATCCAGTTGTCGACGGCATCCATCAGCTCTTCAACAGCCTTGACACCGCTGGCTTCGCCGTTCAGGGCGGCGAGGGCGGAGCCACGAATGATGGGGATATTGTCGCCATCGAAATCGTACGAGCTGAGGAGCTCACGGATTTCCATCTCAACGAGGTCGAGCAGCTCGGGGTCGTCAACAAGGTCGCACTTGTTCAGGAACACAACGAGCTGGGGAACACCAACCTGACGGGCGAGCAGGATGTGCTCACGGGTCTGGGGCATGGGACCGTCGGTGGCGGCCACAACGAGGATAGCACCGTCCATCTGGGCAGCACCGGTAACCATGTTCTTCACATAGTCAGCGTGACCCGGGCAGTCGACGTGAGCATAGTGACGCTTCTCGGTCTGATACTCAACGTGAGCGGTGTTGATGGTGATACCACGCTCTTTCTCTTCGGGAGCAGAGTCGATGGAATCGAAGGATTTCACTTCAGAGAGACCTTTCTCAGCCAGCACCTTGGTGATAGCGGCGGTGAGGGTGGTCTTAACATGGTCAACGTGGCCGATAGTACCGATGTTGACGTGCGGTTTAGAGCGATCGAATTTTTCTTTTGCCATTGTTTAATACGTATTAAATGTTAACAATAATATTAATTCACGTTCAAAGAGGGCGTGCCAATAGCATTCGTCCTCCGTTTTCTTGTTCCTTACATGCTCTTTCGGGCATAAAAGAGAGCCACAGACGAGAGTCGGACTCGTGACCTCTTCCTTACCAAGGAAGCGCTCTACCACTGAGCTACTGCGGCTTGTTTCTTACTCACACTCTCTTTTGAGTACCTTTCTTTTTTCGAGATGCGGAGGCTTCTTCTTGTTCCCGCATCCCGCTTGTTTTGAGCGGAAGACGGGGCTCGAACCCGCCACCTATAGCTTGGAAGGCTATCGCTCTACCAAATGAGCTACTTCCGCTTCTCTTTGTTTGGTGCTTGTGGGGGAGGGTGGACTCGAACCACCGAACTCTTCCGAGGACAGATTTACAGTCTGTTGCAATTGCCGCTATGCGACTCCCCCCCGTATCTCCGATGTAATTTGCCAGGAGATTGTTTCGAGCCGATGAAGGGACTCGAACCCCCGACAGGCTGATTACAAATCAGCTACTCTACCAACTGAGTTACATCGGCTTTCTTAACCTTTCAAACAACTCTTTTCTCTTCAAATGAGGTTGCAAAAATACTACTTTTTCCAATACTGACAAAGTTTTTTTTTATTTTTCATCAAAAAAAATCTTCAACTGTTTATTTTTCAATATTGTACATTCTCATATTTTTTTACCTGCACCCCAATTTTCGCTATGCAAAATGTCATTTTCAACCTCAAAAAATGCGTTTTTTGATAGGTTGTGGTTAATAAGAAAAAACATAAAGCCATATCCCTTACGGGGAATGCAGAATGGATATCCATTAGGATTTCATTTTATCAGCCAACGACCACCAGTGTATCCACAAAAAAAGGGCGCTCCCGGTCGGGAGCGCCCTTTCAATGTAGGGTTAGCGTGGATTATTTCACCACTAGTTTGCGGATGGCGTTGGTCTTCTCGCCGGTGATGCGGACGAAGTAGGCACCCTTCGAGAGGTTGCTCACATCGACCTTCACACTGCCGTCGGCGGCGTTGGCGCGGTAGACCTCGCGGCCGTTCATGTCCACAATCACAATCTGCGACTGCAGCTCCATGCCTGCGATGGTCACCGTGGTGCTGGCCGGGTTCGGGTAGAGGGCGATGGCGTTGCCATCGACATCGTCGATACCGACGTACTCACGGAAGGTGGCGGTGTAGGTGGCGTTGCCGGTCACAACAATGCTGCGTTGAGCCTCGGTGTTGCCGTCCTGCCACTCGACGAACTCACCGATGGCGGTGGCGGTGGCGGTGAGGGTCACCTGGGTGCCGGCAGGATAGGTGCCGCCACCGGTGACGGTACCCCAAGCGGTGTTGTTGCTCTGCACGGTGATGGTGTAGGTCTCCTGGCCACCGATGGTGGTGAAGCTGGTGACAGTGCTCCAGGGCGAAACAATGTTCTCGCCGCAGTAGGAAGCCACATACACGTCGTACTCGGCCTCGGATTCAAGACCGGTGATGGTGTAGGTGGTGCCGGTCACCTCGACCGTGGTACCCTGGCCGCGCGAGAAGCCGCTGAAGCCGTACTCCATCGTGTAGCGGCCGTTGCTGGTTGCAACGGCGGGCCAGCTGACAGTGGCGCTGTTGGCAGTGATGCCGCTCACAGTGACACCTGTCGGAGCCAAGCAGGACTCGGTGGTGAACTGGATGGGCTCGCTCCACTCGCTGGTGTTGGTGGCGCTGCAGAGGGCGCGGACACTCACGTTGAAGGTGCCCTCGTTCAGGCCGGTGACGGTGAGGCTGTTGGTGTTCGCATTGAAGGTCTGATCGTAGGTGTTGTTATACACGCGGACCTCCCAAGCGGTCTCTTCGCCACCGGCGGTCCAAGTGATGGTGGCACCGTCGAAGGTGGTGGCGCTGACAGTCACGTTGGTCGGCACGAAGCAGACGGCGCTGTCGGTGGTCACGGTGCGGGTCACCCACATCGAAGCAGAACCGTTTTCGCAGAGGTTGCGCAGACCGAAGGTGTAGGTGGTGGCGGGAGTCAGGTTGGCAAAGGTGTGGGTATTGCCGGTAACAACAGTGCCGCTTGTGGCGGTGAAGTTGTCGCCCTCGACGATGGCGGCCTCAACGGTGCCATCGGCATTGAAGTTCACAGTCACATCCTCGCTGGTTACAACCACGTTGCCCATGATAGGAGCAGCGCAGCCTTCGCCGCAGCTGATGAGGCGCAGGTTACCAACAGTGTGAGTGGTGTTGCCGTCTTCAGCGGTGTTGATGTCGAAAGCACCGTTGTCGGTGTAATCATAGATGGCACGATAGAGAGTATCGGTATGAGCTGCAAACGATGAGCTGCTGCTCCAAGAGCCGTGACGACGGTTGATGGCAACCAGCACGTTGCTTTGACCATCCCAGGTGAAGGGAGTGTCGAAGGCATGCGTCTGCCATGTAGTGCCATCGAAGTTGAAGTTTCCGTTGCTAATCACCTGTACGAAGGTGTGAGCCGAGTCGGGATGGATGAAGTCGGTGAACTCATTCTCGCTGACATTGGCCATATAGACATCCATGTTGGTGAAATAGTTGCTGGAGGTGGTGCTGGTGGGAAGGAAGGAGAGTGCAGTGATTTCAGTGCCATTGGCATCCATCGACGAAGCGGGGATGATAATCTGCACGTAGCTGTAGTTGTACAGGCTGTATCCGATAGGCGTATAGCTGCTTGTGGTGGTATTCATCGTGGTGTCGAAGTTCTCCATAGTGATGGCGTTGTCGCACATGCTGGAGGTGAAATTACTGAGTGCAGCAAAGCTGGTATCGCCACCACCGCAAATGGCACGTATGGCCACATTGTAGTTGGTCATGGCCGAGAGGTTTATTGTGCTGTAGGTGGGAGTGGAAACGATGGCGGAAACGCCGTTAATGGTGATTTCCCATTCACTCTCATCGCCAGACGGGGTCCAGCTAATTGTAGCGGAAGAAGAGGTAATATTGTCGACCACAATGTTCTGCGGAGTCGAGCAGGAAGGACATCCGGTGAAGGAAATAATGGTATCGTTGTCCGTCAGGTTGTCGCCATCGCCATTGGCTAAGGGGTTGCCACCAACGAGAACCTCGAACGAAGCTTCATCGGGATAACTTCCCTCGGACCAAATCAGCACGACATTGTCGCTTTCGCACAGGCTGTAAGTAAAGCTTCCGGTTTCATCATCATCGAGGGTGGCCGAGAAGGTCTCTGCGCCGTTGACATAGCCGATGATAGCGTTGCCGTTCCAACCGTCGCCATAGGAGTCATTCATATTGATCACGAGGTCGCAACCGCCGTTGGCGCATTCGGTACGGGCCGAAGTGGTGGCGGGCATAGTGATGGAACCATCGTCGCAAATGGTTACGACGCTGATGTCGTACAGGGTGGCTCCGGTGAGACCGGTAATGGTGTAGGTCAAGCCGGTAACAGTAGCCGAGTCGGTAGTAGTACCGTCGGTCCAGTAGACACGGTAGTTGGCAGCATCGTCGCCGCTGATGGTGACATCAATTTCGGTGGCAGAAGTGGCAACTGCAGTGACTGAGGTCGGACGCGGGCAGGTACTCGAGGTAATCATAATATTGTCGATGTGCAGGTCATTATCGCCACCGGTGACGGTCGATTCGCCGTAGAAGGCAATGCGGATGGTCTGTCCATCATAGCCAGTGATGGGGAAGGCAATAGACTGAACACTGTTCGTAATGGACGTGTAAGCATAGTCGTCGCGAGTGGAGTCGCTACCCCATTTTGCCAACGGAGTCCAAGTGGCACCGTTGTCGGCAGTGATAAGCACTACGAAGCGGTCATCAGGGCAGTTTGTAGAAGCAGCGCCTGTCGATGCATAGGCCGTCAGGCTGTAGTCGAACGAAAGTTCGGCCGATTCGGTTATGGCCATCGACGGGGTGACAATCCAGTATTTAGCAGTAGTTCCGTAGATGTTCAGTTTGATATGAGAGGAGCCGCCCATACCGGTGGTATAGCGAAGCCAGCCCGAAGTGGTGCTGGTGAGGTTCAAACCGGTATTGGTGGAGTCGACATAGAAGCCGTTGTATCTCTCCCAGCAGCTCAGGTCGCTAATATTGGTAATATTGTCGAAGTTTTCCTCCCAAGGCAGTGCAACTGCACCGCAGGCGGTGCGGAAGTTGGCGGTGGTGGCAACGCTGGTGTCACCGGCACCGCAGATGGCGCGCACGCGGACATTGTATAGAGTGTTGCTGTTGAGGCCGGTCATGCTATAGGTGGTATCGTTGACCACGACAGGAGCCTCGTCGCCAACTGTAACCTCCCAGGAGGACTCCTCGCCGCCAGGCACCCAGTGGAATGCCATTTCGCTGTCGCTGACGGAATCGAGGGTGAGGCCGGTGGGCCAGGGGCAGGAGTAGGTGGTGCGGACATGGATGGTCGATGAAGCGAAGCTGGTGTCGCCATCGCCGCAGATTGCGTAGACCGCAATGTCGTAGTAGGTGTACTGATCAAGACCAGTGATGGTGTAGGGGTTGGTGGTCACATTATCAATCATATTGCCGTTGACAGAGAGGACCCACTGGGTCTCTTCGCCAGCAGTCCAATGGACAGTAATGCTGGTGGGTTCGATGGT
The DNA here is from genome assembly GCA_017448185.1 of Bacteroidales bacterium. GTDB lineage: Bacteria > Bacteroidota > Bacteroidia > Bacteroidales > P3 > Colimorpha. The sequence goes on along the minus strand of JAFSLX010000062.1, from coordinate 3,244 downwards.
GTCGACCGCGAGGGCAGTAGGAGCCGGGCAGCTGAGCGGAGTTAAAATGATGTTGTCGACAGCTGCCGGGGGCTGAGTACCAGCGCCACCATCGTTACCCCACATGAAGACGAGGTTGTAAAGACCGGCTTGGTTGATGGCGAAGATGGATTGTACAGTCTGCCAAGAATTCTGGAGATTCATCTTTCCGCCCAAATCAATCCAACCGCTGGGCGTAGAAGTGGTATAACTGTACATATAAGTGCTTCCGTCAGGCAAATAGTTGGCGGTGAACTCAGCGCTTGCAGGAGCGATCCATGCACGCAAGTAGTCGTAACTACTTTCACCATTTCCTTTCCAGTCGAAGCTTACTGCATAATCGCCAGTCTGACTAATATTGAAGACGCGATAAGCATAGCTTACACATGAGCTGTGACTGTAGTTGTTATTGGCACCGGTATCGTTCGAGATGTACATGGCGCGGCTACCGGTGTTATGGACGGCGGTGTCGATAAACCAGCCGTTGATGCCGTTGACAAATACCCAGCTGGTATCTTCACCGTCTTCAAAGCTGGTGGAGTAGGGATAGTTCTCGACGGGGTTCAGGTCGATGGCGTGCACCACGGTGATGGCGGTGTCGGCACCGAACGAGTTGCTGACGATAAGGGTGACGGTGTCGTAACCCTCGGCGGTGTAGTTGATGGTCAGCACATTGTCGGCAGGGGTCATGGTGGCGGTGCCGGCGTTGGCCATAAGCGAACTCCAGCTGTAGCTCATCGAGCTCTGGTCGCCGCCCACGGTGGCGGTGATGGTCAGGTCGTCGCCCAGGTTGGCGGTGGCTCTGGCGGGCATGTTGGTGATTTCGGCGGCACCCGACATGGTGACGCTCAAGTCGTCGACAAAGAGGGTATACTGACCCGAGCCGGTACGGGTGGCGCGGATAGCGATGCGGTCACCGGTGCCTTCGTACTCGTTGAAGAAGGTGATGTATTCATGATAGTTGCTGCTCCAGTTGCTGCCGCCGCTGAAGGTAATCAACTCGAGGCTGTCGACCACGGTGAAACTGCCGTCCTCTTCAAGCACACCCACCTCAATCGAGCAGGGGTAGGTCGAACTGCTGGAAATCCACATCGAGAGGCGCAACGTGTTGATGTTTTCCATCGGGGGCAGGGCGGCAATCTCGACGGCGCTACTGCTGCTGCTGGCTTCGAACTCGAAGTAGCCGTCACCGTTGCGGGTGTTGCTGCTGTAGTTATAGACCGAGGGGAAGACCGTACCGCCGTTTTCACCAGTTGCAACGGCCTGCCAACAACCGGGAAGTTCGCCAGTTTCATAACCTTCAAAGCCTTCGGTATAAGGAATGGGAGTATATCCGTCGCAGGCGGTGCGGAAGCTGCCGCTGATAGTGAGGGAAGTATCCCCATCGCCACATACGGCCTTCACGATGACATTGTACACAGTGTTGGGGTCGAGACCAACGGCACTAAAGATGGTGTCGCTGGCTGTCTCCCAGTCGTTGTCGCCAATCTTGACAGCCCACTCGTTCTCGGTTCCGACAGCGGTCCAGCTGATGTCGGCACCGTCACTGGTGATGTTGGAGATGGCGAGATTGATAGGAGCGGGGCAGGAAAGCGGATTGATAACAACATTGTCAATGGCTGCCGGAGGCTGGGTTCCCACAGAGCCATCATTGTGCCATAAAAACACCATGGGATAGAGTCCTGGAGTGGTAATGGAAAAGATGGTTGAGAAGGTTTGCCATTCGCTTTGCATGTTCAGATAGCCGGTGAGGTTGTTCCAACCGGTGGTACTGATAGTCGAGGCTTCAAAGTCCGCATTGCTGGAGGCAAGATATGCAATCATGTAATCATATCTGGTTGAGGTTCCCTCGCCCATGGCACGCCAGTCGAAGCTGAGGATGTAGTCACCAGCCTGATCGAACTGAATATAACGGTAGGCATAGCTGTTGGTGGTCGAAGTGATGTTATAGCTGTTGCTGGCACCGTTGTCGTTCGAGACGTAGAGGGCATAGCTGCCGGTGTTGTGGGCGGCAGTATCGATGAACCAGCCGTTGCTACCATTGGCGAACTCCCAACCAGTGTCGTCGTCTTCTTCAAAACCAGTCATGTAGGGGAAGCCGTCGGTGTAGGGGATACCGGTGGTGCGGAACGAAACTGCGACCCAACCGCTCTCGCCGCCGTCGCTGCAGTCGGCTTTCACTTTCACGTAGTAGGTGGTCGAGGCATCGAGGCCGGAGAAGGTGTAGGTGGTGTCGGTGGTGGTCACGCTGAGGGCATCCTCAGAGGTGGCGGGGTCGAAATCGGCAGTGTGGTACATCAGGGTGTAACCGGTGTGGTCTTCGTGGCCAGTCCAGGTCAGCGTGGCGCCGTCGGAGGCGAGGTCGGAAACAACAATATTGCGCGGCTTGCGGCAGATGCTGCTACCAGCGGCACTGTAGGCAAATTCTGTTTTGGGAAGGAAAGAGGACGTGGTGGGCGAATCGCCGCCATAAGCGTATGCACTTACGTTGCCGCTTTGGTTTTCACCAAACCAATCGCAACTATTGTAATCGCCGAAGGATGTGAAGTCAATGTCAATAACCAGGTTGCCACCCGAATAGGTGAAGGGCGTTTCAAATTCGATAATCAGTTGCGTTCCGGTATAGGAAAGTTGTCCGGAATAAACCTCCTCGAAATCGGTGGTCGGCAGATAACTGCTTGAGAAAGAAGTCTCGGTAGTTGTGCCTAAGCTGATTACGAAGCTTCCTGAGCTAAGGGCGGTTGAGGTCGATGAGGCAAAGAATGTTACGCTCGAAATGGAGTTCCCAATCATGTCTCCCAGCAAAGAGGACGAGTAGATGATCTGCTCGTGCTGGTCCTCATCAGCCCATAACCCATAGAAGGGCACGTAGCTGCTTGTCGATGTGCCGTCGGCCACTAAGAGGGTCCCCTGGGCACGCATTGTCATTGGCAGCAGCATGGCTGCAAGCAATAACAATAAATTGATACTTTTTTTCATAAAATGAACTTTTTGTTGTTAATAATTTGTTTGTTTGTTTTCTTCAAATACCTTTGCCCCAGCACTTTTGGCATTTGGCCACATAGCACTGGGAAATGCAAATATACGTATTTATTTCATACGGCAAAATTTATTTTGCTAACAGTTTGGTGAAAAAAACAGGGCTCGGTTGTCTATATCAGTTTGTTGCACTGGCGTTGTTCGGTCGTTGTTCAGTCGTTGTTCAGTGTTTGACTGAACAACGACT
>JAFSLX010000061.1 GCA_017448185.1 Bacteroidales bacterium | reverse complement strand
TGGATGAAGCCGGGTCCGAGAAGCAATTATTTCTACAACACATGGATTGACACCACCCAAAGATTTGGGGTAAGAATACCACTCAGGAATGCGTGCCGTGTCATCGCCAAGCCGTTTATCACCGAGGATACATTGCAGGTCTACGGCATCGCCGCTATGATGGTGGATGAGTTGACCTTCTATATGTGGGGTGGGGACTCCAGGGCTACTGCTCAGTCAATATTCCTCAACAGGGGTTACGAAGACACCACATTGAACAACTGCGACGAGTCGCTGATGCTCTACCAATACCGAGGGAACGGCACACCGGCGATGCAGCAGGTAGGCGATTCGCTGCATGTGCACGTCCTCAACACAGTGCCGAGCTACTATGTGATGTCTAACACGGCGCCTGGGGACATTTACTATGACCAATGCCGCAAACCTGTTTATGAGCGTTTTTTCTCCGAGCCGCAGACGGTGTACGACACCTTCTATACGGGATGGACATTGAACTATCATGAATTCACCAAAATTCCTAACGAAACGGGCGATTTTGGCGGTGCCGACGAGATAATCATGTATCCGAAACGTCCTTTTTTCAGTTGTTTAGCTGTAACCGAGGTTGCAAATTACAATTCAGACGTTGAGAGTGTGGCTTATCTGATGCAAATGGCACCGGATTCGGCGTGCCGGTGGGAATATGAAATGAAAAATTTCATGTATGTTATCTTCCCCATACTCAGTCCAAAACCAGCGGTTGACACCACTGTTGTGATTGACACCACTGTCGTGATTGACACTACCGTTGTGGATACGACGCATGTCGACACAGTGGCTATCAACACGGTGCGCCTGCTGGAGCGCTACGTGAGCGTGATGCCGAACCCGGCAACCGAGCGGGTGCAGGTGCTGTCGAGCTTCGGGGTGAGCCGAGTGGAGGTGTTCAACGCCGCAGGCCGCAAGGTGATGGACCTCAAGGCCGAGGGGCTGAAGGCCACGCTCGATGTGTCGAAACTGCCCTCAGGAGCCTACCTGCTGCGCATCCACACGCCGCAAGGGATGACGACGAAGAAGCTGGTGGTGAGGTGATGGTTAACGGTTATGAGTTGTTGAATTTCGTTTTCCATTGAAGAGGCAACAAAAGTAAGGGCGGGATTCCGGTGGAATCCCGCCCTTGGTGTTTTCATGTAAGGGTTACTGTCAGTCCTGCTTGGCGGCGCTGATGGCGTTGCCTTACTTGTTTTTGCGCTGGCAATCCTTGGGGGTGACGCAGGTGCCGGAGGCGCGGCAGACGAGGATTTTCTCCTCGAGTACGTCGGCGGCGCTGTCGCTGATGTCGGGACGGGTCTTGATGACCTTGTAGGCCTCGAAGCTCATCTTGCGGCTGGTGTTGCCGACATGGGTGATTTCGCCGTAGGCTTCGATATAGTCGCCGGCATAGACGGGGGCCTTGAATTCGACCATGTCGTAGGCGCAGAAGAGGCCTTCGTCGCCGTCCTGGATAATAAGCAATTCGGTGGCGACATCGCCAAAGAGGTGGAGCATGTGTGCGCCGTCGACGAGGTTGCCGCCGTAGTGGGCATCCTTGGCGCTCATGCGGACGCGGAGCATTGATTTAACTGCCATAATAATCTTTTATTTCTTGATGATGTAATCTACGAAGATGCCGGGGGTCTTTACGTTTTCGGGGGCGATGGAGCCGGTGGCGACAATCTCCTGAGGTTCGACGATGACGGTGTCGGCGGCGGTGGCCATCATGGGGCAGAAGTTCTGGCTGGTGCCTTTGTAGACGAGGTTGCCCTCTTCGTCGGAGATGTTGGCTCCGATGATGGCTACGTCGGCGCGGACGGGCTTCTCGAGGAGGTATTCCTTGCCGTCGACGGTCACTTTCTGTTTGCCGTTCTCGACGACGGTGCCGAGGCCGGTCTGTGTGAGGACTCCGCCAAGGCCTGCACCGGCGGCGCGGATCTGCTCGGCGAGGGTGCCCTGCGGCTGCAGCGTCACCTTCAGCTCGCCGGAGTTCATCTGGTCGATGGTGTTGTTGTTGGTGCCGATATGGGTGGCGATGAGGGCCTTCACCTGGTGGTTGGTGATGAGCTTGCCGACGCCGACCTCGGGATAGGCGGTGTCGTTGCAGATGATGGTGAGGTCCTTGACATTGCGGGCCACCAATTCGTCGATGAGAGCGATGGGGTTTCCTACGCCGAGGAAGCCGCCAACCATTACTGTCATGCCGTCGTGAATCTTGTCGGCGGCCTCTTTTACTGTGACAAATTTGTTCATAGGTATAATATTTTGTTTATTTATCCGTTATTGATTTCAAATTGCAAAAATACTACATTTTTTGCGATTTGGAAAAAAAATTTTGCAGTGTGCCGAAATATGAGTATTTTTGCACTTGAAAACATAATAAAATCAGGATGATGAAGAGGCTCTTTTTGACGCTTATTACTATAGTTTTCGCTTCGATGGCGATGGCCCAGGAGTTTGTGGAACCGGTTGAAAAATGGAAGGTTGCCGAAGTATGGGGCAACAATTTCCATGGCTGGTCGTTCCATCAGGACTGGGAGGTCGACTTCACTGTGGAGAACCAGGACGGCCGTTTCACCCCCACCGATGCCGAGATTGCCGATGCCGAGCGGTTGATTCAGAAGAAAATCGACAAAGTAAACAGTGAGCATTACAATCAGCAGGGTATGTGTCCCATCATTGATGAGCACATGCATAAATACCGTCGCCAGTATGTGGGTTTCACCAACGATCGTGGCGACCATGTGGTGTGGGTCAATTTCTTGTGGGACGATAACTTGAGCGACGAGAAACTGGCTTCCGATGTGCTGCTCACCAAGGGAGGATGCGGCCATTTCTGGCATATCAAGTGCAACCTCGCCACGCGCAAGGTCTATGGTCTTGAGGTGAACGATGACGGCGACATACAATACCTGCCGCGTCTGGCCAAGCCCAAGCCTCGCATCAGCTCGTCGAAGAACCGCAACAAGAACCCGAAAGTGCGCAAGACGGGTATCATCCACAGTCCTGAAGAAAAAGTGTTCAACTAAATGGAGCTCAAACCACTGCTGCTTAAGTTTGTTAAGTTTGGTGTCGTCGGTGCCAGTGGTATGCTGGTACATGGCGGTGTGCTTTATCTGTTGAAGGAGCAGGCTGGCATCAATCCGTTTGTGGCCAATACGATTGGCTTTGTCACTGCCGCCACGACCAACTATTTCCTCAACCGCGTATGGACTTTCAAGAGCAAGGAAAAACAGGTGGCAGTTGAGTACCTGAAGTTTATCCTGGTTTCGGTTGTTGGATTGGGTGTGAACAATGCCACACTTTGGCTCGGAGGCCGTCTGCTGCCCGAGTGGAATGACGATTGGCGGTTCTACATCTTGTGGGTTTTCGCAGTCGGTGTTACCACCCTATGGAACTTTTTCGGCAACATGCTTTTCACATTCAGGAAGAGCCGCTGATAAAAAAAGAGATGCCTCCGCGAACGGAGGCATCTCTTTTTTGTTTAGTGTGTTCGTGGCTTATTTCACCACGAGCTTGCGGATGACGTTGGTACGCTCGCCAGTGATGCGGACGAAGTAGGCACCCTTGGCAAATTGACTGATGTCAATTGTATGTTGGGCGTTGGTAGTGTGCAGTTTGTAGACCTCGCGGCCATTCATGTCGACAATGGCAATCTGCGACTGAGGATCCATGCCGGAGATGGTCACCGTGCTGTTGGCCGGGTTGGGGTAGAGCGTGATGGCGTTGCCGTCAACACCGTCGATGCCAATATTTTGGTCGAAGTAGGCCACGAAGTTCATGTTGCCGGTGACCACGATGGTGCGCACAGCGTTAGTGTCGCCGTCGTTCCACTCGGTGAAGTGGTAACCGGTGTTGGCGGTGGCGGTAATCGTGACGGTGCTATTCTCCTCGTAGCTGCCACCACCCGTAACGGTGCCCCAAGCCGTGTTGCATGAGGTGACGCTGACAGTGTAGTAGACTGCAGAGGTGTCTACCTCCTGTGTGGTGAATACCAGCTCGTCGGACCATACACTCTCCGAGTTGGCATCGCAGATGGCTTGCACTTTCACGGTGTAGGTTGTGCCAGCATTGAGACCCGAGAGTGTGCAGGGGTTGGTGTTGGTACTTATCAAGGAACCGTTCAACTCCACGCGCCAGTTGCTCTCTGTGCCGCCAGCAGTCCAGCCGATGACAGCACTATTGATGGTTATGTTGCTTACTGTCAAGTTGGTTGGAGCGTTGCACGGCGGTATGGGGTCGCCATATTGGGTATTCAGTTGACGGATGGCACTGGCACTTGAACTATCGGTGGCCGAACAGATGGCGACGACATACATGTCGTAGAGGGTATCGGCCATCAAACCCGTCAGGGATACACTATTGGTAGAAGTCGGGATTAGTATCCATGCGGTGGCGTTGTGCAGACGGTAGTAGAAGTTATAGTTCGGAGAGGTGCCGTTCCAAGTGGCATCGGCTGTGGAGACGGAGGTCATCTGGGCCTGCAGTTCGGTAGGACGCGGGCAGACAGCACCGTCGGTGCAGCGGATGTAAAGTTCGTAGCCAGTATGGCACATAGTGGTGGGGGCCGAGAAGGTGATGGTTAACGATCCAGTGGTAGAGACAGCGAGGATGGTGTTGAGCAGGGTGTCGCGGCCGTCGACGGTGTTGTAGGTATAGAGAACAGTACCGTTGGTGCCTTCGCCGTCATATACGGTCAGCGTGGCTTGAACGGAACCGAAACCGAATTTGCCACCAAAGATTTGCAGTTGGCTGCCAACATTTTCGGTACGGAGAACCAGAGCCGAGTTGCTGTTGGGCAAATAACCGGCGATGGGGCCGCCATTGTCGTAGACCACGAAGCCGCAACCCACCACGGTGTCGGCCACGGTGCTGTTGTTCATGATGATAGTACCGGCACCAAATTCGTATTTCACCCACGTACTTTGGTCGTTGCCGCAGTTGCTACGGACAAAGAAGTTGTAGATGCCGCCACCTTGAATCATACCGATGGGGATGGTATAGGAGGTGTCGTTGACGGTGATGTAGTTAGACACTGGGACAGAGTCGATGTCAACGGTGACGGTATCGACATAGACTTGCCACTGGGTGGCATAACCCATAGGAGTCCATGTGAAGGTGGTGTTCTCGGGGTCGTTGAGGTTATGTCCGGTTAGGTTGTCCACAGGGTAGCAGTCGGGCAGCTCTTCTATGCTGATATTGTCAATAAGAGCCCATTCGTTCCAGTTGCGGTATTGAGCGAAAGCCACCCGTGTGGCATTTGCAGGAATGTTGTAGTTGGTGAAGTAGACAATCTTGTGGACGTGCTGATTGCGCGAGAAGTTAGGGTCCTGTATGGTGTCTAACCAAGCGAGGAGCGTACCAGCACTGTTAGCTACACCGATAAGTATACCATCGTTTTCGGCGATGGTGCCCACCTTGGTGTCGAATTCAATCTTGAGTTTGGTGATATTTCCGTCGAGTTCAGGAACCACGACATATTCGCTGCCGCCACCGTGGTAGCTGCGCAAAAACACACCGCCGTCCCAGTGGGTGGCGCTGGTGGACGACCAACCCCAGCAAGGAGGCATCACGTCGTTGGCATAGGCATCGAAGTCTTCGAAGTATGGAACTGACATCAGTCCGCAGGGGGTTTGGAAGTTGGCGTTGACCCAAAGGGTGTCACCATTGCAGAGCAGACCCACGCGCACCTCATAGGAGGTGGATGAATTCAGGTTTGTAAGTATGTAGGTAGTGTCGAAGACTTCGTCGGGGGCACTCCAACTGCCGTTTATCTCGCGGTATTCAACCACAAAGTCGAATGTGTTGGTGCCATCGTGCCAAGTAAGGGTGGTGTTGGTAGCGGTGGGGTTCACCGTCAGGTTGGTGGGTGTGAGACACCCGTCGGCCTGACGGATATTGATGTCGTCAATATAAATATAGTTAAAGGGTGCGGAATAACGGAAAGCTACATAGTAGTTGTTGTAGTGGTTGAAGGTATCGGTTACAAATTCGAAAAGGACGTAGTTGTCGGAGGTGCCGTGGCTGGTGACCAGAGGCGTGAATGTGCTGTCGAACAGCGGGTTGGTCATAATACCAGCTTCGAGGGTACCTCCACTATGTTTGGCCCAGAAGCTGACATGGATACTGTCGCCGTCCAAAGGTACGAGCTGGGTTGTAATCATGTCGTTGCCGTTCATGACCAGTGACTTGCTGCCGCTTTGTGCATTGGCTGCATAGTTGTCGACCTCGGGGTCGCCGCTGACGATGTTCCAGCAGAGAGGGGCGCTGCCGACAGTGGCGTTTTCAAAGTCCTCTACATAAGGTATTGCCATTGGGCCGCAGGTGGTTCGCACGGTAATGGTGCGGGCATTGGAAGTATCGGTGTCGGTGCAGAGGGTTCTCACACTGAAAGTATGTTCAGTGTTGGGAATAAGGCCTGTGTAGACATCAATGCCATTGGTGGTGAAGAAATAGTCGCTTCCGTCGAACGAAACGAGATAGCCAAGAACGGTGTCGGCCACATCCCAAGCAAAATTGATGGTGGTGGAGTCTACATCTGTTACCGTCAAGCCCGTAGGACTAATGCAGTTGGGACAGGCGTTGCTAATAGCTATCAATGTGTCTCCATTGCTATAAGCATCGGTATTGCTGTTAAACAGTTGGTCCCCTCCTCCGTCGATAATAATGACAGTGGGATTGTCGCCCCAATTGTATGTAGGTTCTTCATAGATAATATCCAAAGGCATGTTCGAGCAAACATTAACAGTTTGGGTAGCGGCATTAACACTGGCCACTTCCTCTCCATTCTGCCAGATATGGACGGTGGGACAATAGACTTCGTAAATGTAGTTGGCGGTAGAAGTAACGGAGAAATCGCACGAACCGTTGACGCAGTCGGTAGTAAAGTTAATGGATGCATAGTTCGAGAGGCCGTCGCCGCAGTCGGTAGCCACATGGGCAGTATATAAAGTACGGGCATCAAGGTCGGTGAAAGTATAGAAGGTGTCGGTGACGGTGATGGCCTCGTTGCTGTCGAGTATCACCGACCAAGAAGTCTGGTCTTCTTGTGCTACCCAGCTGATGGTGGCCTCGGTGGCGGTGATGTCGCTCACAGAGAGTCCGTTGGGCATGATGCACTCGGGACAGGGATTACTGACTGTTGCCAGCACGTCGCCAGAGTTATGGTTGCCCATGTCGGCAATAGTGAAGACAATAGCACCACTTCCGTCGGTCACTGTGCCGCCCATCTCATAGGCATAACTGCCTGCAACAAAGTGCAGCTCAACAGCTGCCGAAGAGCATACTTCTATGGTTTCGGTGGCGCTGCTGCCGCTGGAGATGGTTGCTTGACCCACCATTACGCCGACTTGATACACTTGGATGGAGTTTCCGTTCCAGCCGTCGCCGTAGCTGTCTGTCATAGCGAAGGTTAAGTTGCAAGTGGCATCTTCGCAGGTGGTGGCAAAGTTAATGCTCTGTGTCGACGAAGTGTCGTCATCGCCGCAGTAGGCACGCACGTAGAGTGTGTGACCTGTCATGGGGTCGAGACCATAGGCCGTATAGGTGGTGTCGCTCACCAGTTCAAAGTCATTGTCGTCGAGGAAAACAATCCATTCGGTTTCCACATCGCCAGGATGCCAACTGATGGTGGCCCCGTCGGCATAAGTGGTGTCGACGGTGAGCCCAGTGACGGCAGGACAGGAAACAAGGGTGGTGAAGTTGCCGACGTAACGAAGATCACTCTCGCTGCCACCGCAGTTGGTAGCCACCCAAACATAGTAGTGAGTTTCTGGGTTGAGTTCCGTAAGGGTGAAAGCGGTGTCGGAGGCTGAGGTTGTCAGTAAGGTTTCGCTGGTGGGGTCGTTCACCGTACCGTAATAGACGGTGTAGCCGTTGGCACCGGGAACAGAAGTCCAAGAAAGTTCTGCTTGGCGGGCTCCCACCGTACCGATCGAGGCAGTCGAGGGACGCACACAACCGGTGAGTTGAGTGATGCTCACATCGTCGATGGCTCCACGGCCAGAGTAATAAGGACTATAGTTGCTATAGAACATCCAAACAATGAAATAGCTTTCAGATGCGTCAAGGCTTGAGGTGTTGAAGTCGTGTTCTTCGAACTCATAGTTGAAGTCGTGGAAGCCGATGCTGTCGAGCATGATAAAGGTGGACCTGTCGTTGAGGTCGGTCATCACGCCGGCCTTGATCCATGTTGAGGCATCGCCCATGGCTATATAGGCTTTGTAGCTTACCTGTATTTCGTTGACTGCCAAAGGAATGGCGGTAGGAGTGGCGAAGATATTGGTGTCTTGATGGTCAAGCAGGAACATTGACTGGGTGCCGCTGGCGTGGTATTGGTTGTTTACGCTGGGGTCGGTACCATGTACTTTCACACGGTTCCAGCAAGGCGGGAACAGACCGTTGGCGTAAGAGTCGAAATTGTCGAAGAAAGGTACTGACATTGGGCCGCAATTGGTACGGAAGGTGGCTGTGACCGCGGCTGACGAGTCATCGTCGGCGCAAATAGCACGCACCATGAAGTTATAGGCTGTATTGGCGTTCAGTCCAGTAAGTTGGTAGGAAGTGTCGCTGATGCCGGTAACCCGGGTGATAACGCCATTGGTCCAATAGCTCAGGCTATAGTTGGCTCCATTGTTCATCGGGTCTGACCAAGTGAGGGTGAGACCGTCGTCGGTTATGTTAGTGGCATTGAGGTTGGTGACAGGCAGGCAGGTCGGGGGGTCCTAAATGACGATATCATCAATGAAGAGGAAGTATTGATCGTTGGCAGTGTACTTGATGCACACATACTTGGTACCAGCAGGTACATAACCTTCGTATTTCTGGTAGCTGGTAGCATTTGTTGTCACTTCGGTGCTCCAAGTGAATGCTGAGGCATCGGTTGTAGTAGTGGAATAACCCACTTGGAATGATTCGGTGTAGTAATCGCTTTGTGTTTTATACCAGAATTCCACCTGTGCCGGATTCATTAAAGGGTCCAGTTCAGGCGAAATCAGGTATTGTGGTGGGTTGGTGCTATAGTAGAACCTGAAACAGTACGAGCCGTTTCGGGCTTCGCCGTTGTACCTTGTGGTGCCAGGATTGCCACTCCAGTCGGTGGCTCCGTTCACCACAGTCCAGTTGTTGTAGGCAGTCTCGTTCTCGAAGTCCATCGTGACGGGCAGCGAGAGTTGTGCCATGGCCAACGACGGCACAAAGAGCAGTGCTGCGAAAGCTACTAAGTTGATAAAATTTCTCATGGTTTTTAAAATTTATGTTGTTTGTCTATAGTTATGAGTGTTCCTCTTTGAAGCGACGGTTAGCGAGACAGAGGGCATCATCGGCATTGATGCCGTGGCGACGGCCCCAGTCGACAAGGTCGAAAAGTTTCTGGCCAAATTCCTCTTCAGTCATCTCGGTGGGTTCAGCGGTATTGTCAGTGGTACCGGCAACCTTCTCTTGCATTCGTATGGCCTTGATAAGCGATGGGAGTGAATCGGGCACGCCTTCGAGGACGTTCTTGCGGCCTTCGCGCATCTTGAGCTGTTCCCAGTCTTCGCCGTGGTAGTTTTCCTTGTCGTATATAAAGGGATGGCGTGCTATCAGTTTTTCGCAGATAGTGTTATAGACATCCGCAGTGGTGAAAACCCCCTGCTCTTCGGCCAACTTGCAGTAGAAAAGTATATGCATGGCGATGTCGCCAAGTTCTTTTTTAATATCATCGGCCGACTGGCTGACGACAGCCTCTGAAAGTTCGTGAACCTCTTCGATGGTAAGGTATCGCAGGCTTTTCATGGTTTGCGCACGGTCCCATGGGCACTCACGGCGCAGGGTGTCGAGTATGTCGCTCAGCCGTTGGAAGGCTTCAGATGCGGTGCACGTCTTCGATTCCATCGATATTCTTCAGTTTTTCGATAAGTCCGTTTAGGTTGTCCACGTCGCTGACGTAGAGCATGATGATACCGCGTGCCACCCCTTCGGAAGCTTCGAGGGTGATGGCGCGCATGTTGAGGTCCATTTCGTCCGATATATGGCCGGTGATTTCTTGCAGCAAGCCTTTGCGGTCGATAGCGGTGAGGGCTATACCAGTAAGGAGCGAAAGCTGTTCGCCGGGACGCCATTTGGCCCGCACCGTATGGTTCTCGTGGTTGGCCATTTCGTCCATGGCCACCTTGCAGCCCGTGCGGTGCACCATGATTTTGCCGTCCTGAACTATACCCACCACCTGGTCGCCAGGCACGGGTTTGCAGCAAGGTGCCGTCTCGGTGGGCAGTTCTTCGTATTCTTTGTCGAGCAGGAATGAGGCGGAGAGTTCGTTTTGTTTGCTCTCTACATTTTGCCCGGTGTTGTCGAAGAGGTCTTTGTATTTGTCGAGGAAGAAGAGCTTGGGTGTGGGACGGGCCTTGCCGAAGCATTCGGCCACCTGCTGCTCGGTGATAGTGCCCAACGCCAAGTCGTAGTAGAGGTCCACGTCGCTCTTGGTGTTGAAAAAGCGTTTTAATTGCCCGAAGTTTTGGGGATTGTCGCGCAGACGCAGTTTCTTGTAGTATCCGTTCAGGCGGCGACGGCCTTCGGCAACGAATTCCTTCTTCTGTTGGCGGAGGTAGTCCTTGATGGCTTCCTTGGCATGGGGGGTCTGGCATTGGTCAAGCCATTCGGGCATGGGCTGTGTCTTGCGCGAAGTGAGCACCTGCACCTGATCGCCGGTGTGGAGGCGGAAACCGATGGCGGCAGGGCGTGCGTTGACCTTGGCACCGATGCAGTGCGACCCCAGGTCGCTATGGATGGCGTAGGCGAAGTCGAGCACCGTGCTGCGGCTGGGCAGCACCACGGTCTTGCCTTTCGGTGTGAAAAGGTATATCTCCTTGGTGTAGAGGCTCTCCTTGAACTCCTCGACAAGGTCCATGGCACTTTTGTCGCTCTGTTCGAGCGAGGTGCGAATCTGCTGCAGCCACTCCTCGACGGGGTTCGAGTCGACTTGCTCGTCGGGGTGGGCCTCCTTGTAGAGGAAGTGGGCCGCCATACCTTTCTCGGCAATGGTGTCCATGCGTTCGGTGCGAATCTGCACCTCGACCCATACGCCCTCGGGGGTCATGACGGTGGTCTGCAGGCTTTCGTAGCCGTTGTTTTTCGGGTGGTTGATCCAATCGCGGAATCGTGTGGGGTTGGGAGGAAACTGGCCCGAGATGAGACCATACACACGGAAACATTCCTCCTTCTCGTGTTCGCGAGGTATATCCTTGAGTATGATGCGCATGGCGAAGAGGTCGTAAATCTCTTCGAAGTCGACATGCTTGTTCTCAATCTTTTTCCAGCAACTGTAGACCGATTTGATGCGTGTTTTGAGTGTATAGTGATAGCCGGCGGCATCGAGCATCTTCTGCACGGGGGTGTAAATGCACTCGCGCAGTTTCTCCTCGGTGGGACTTTTAGCTGCAATCTTGGCTGCAATCTCGGCGTATTTTTCGGGGTTGGTGTAGCGCATCACCAGCTCCTCGAGTTCTGTCTTGATGGCGTACAGCCCAAGGCGGTGGGCCAGGGGGATATAGAGATAGGATGTCTCGCTGGCGATGATGAGCTTCTTGGTGTCCTTCATCGACCCGAGGGTACGCATGTTGTGCAGGCGGTCGCAAAGTTTGAGGAAGATGACGTAGGCATCGTTGCACATCGAGAGCAGTATCTTGCGGTAGTTCTCCGCCTGCTTGCTGTCGGTGTGCTGTATCACCATCACGTCGTCAATCTTGGTCACGCCGTCGACGATGTTGGCCACGCGGTCGCCAAACACCATGCGCAGTTCGTCAAGGGTGATGTCGGTATCCTCCACCACATCGTGCAGCAGTGCACAGATGACAGCTATCGGACCGAGCCCCACCTCTTTCACGGCTATGAGGGCCACCGCCAATGGATGGAAGATATAGGGCTCGCCGCTCTTGCGACGGGTACCGGCATGGGCGGTCTTGGCTATCTGGAATGCACGCAGGATGTTCGATTCTTCCTCTGGGCTGAGGGTTTTCAGCTCACGGCAGGCATCCATCAGTTCCTCGAAACGGGCCTGTATGTCGCGCTCTTCGCGCTGTTCGTCTATCACATATCCCTCCATGTGGTTGTTTTTGTTGGTCTAATAGAAGAGGAAAGAGCCCAGGGCAACGATGGCTGCAAGTTCCAGACTCAATCCCAGGGTGGCGAACGAACGCCCGTTTTCGATGGCTATGCCTATCGAGGCCGATGTCCAGCAGAAGTCACTGTAGCGTTTGGGTGCAGCCACGCGTATGCCTATCTCGCCACCCACGCGGTGGCCGAACATCACGCCGGTATAGAGGTGCCAGTCGAATTCGCTGTCGTAGTCGGACAGGCGCACCGCCGGCCCTACCGACAGGTAGTTGTCGTGGATGCCGTACATCGCCGACGCATAGGCTCCCCAGCGGTTGGGCAGGTAGGTGAAATTGAATCCCAGTGCCATATCGCCGTCGCCAGCCATGCCCTCGACCTCGGCGAAGAACGAGCTGAAGCTGTTGCGCAGGGTGTTTTTGTAGTGGTGTCGCGGACGCTGGTAGCCTTGGTCCGGCTTGAAGTTTCCGCGTCGCACTCCGTTGGCGCGCACGCTGCCGTCGCGGTTGTAGTAGACCGGGGCTCCGATGATGTTGACTTCGTGCGATTGATTGCTGCGCAGCACGCGGCCGCCTATCACGTTCTCCTCGCCGTCGCTGCCGATGGCCGGCACACTGTCGTTCACCGGTGCCTGTGCCCAGGCACAGCCTGCCACGAGCATCAGGGCCACTATGATTGTTCGTTTCATTTTGTTTACTCGTTGTCCTTCTCTTTCAATGCAGTGCGTATCTTGGCTTCCAGCTCGTCGCTGAGCTCGGGGTTGTCGCGCAGCAGCTGCTTCAACGCTTCGCGTCCCTGTGCCAGCTTGCTCTCGCCGTAGCTGAACCACGAGCCGCTCTTGTGTATGATGTCGAGGTCGACACCGAGGTCGATAATCTCGCCCACCTTCGATATGCCTTCGCCGAACATCAGGTCGAATTCGCAGGTGCGGAACGGGGGTGCCACTTTGTTCTTCACGATGCGCACTTTCACACGGTTGCCGATGTTCTGGTCGCCGTCTTTGATGGCCTGCGTGCGGCGGATGTCGACGCGCACCGAGGCGTAGAACTTCAGGGCGTTGCCGCCGGTGGTCGTCTCGGGGTTGCCAAACAGCACGCCGATTTTCTCGCGCAGCTGGTTGATGAAGATGCAGCAGCAGTTGGTCTTGCTGATGGTGGCCGTCAGTTTGCGCATGGCCTGGCTCATCAGGCGGGCCTGCAGGCCTACCTTGCTGTCGCCCATGTCGCCGTCGATTTCGGCTTTCGGGGTCAGGGCCGCCACCGAGTCGATGACGATAATGTCGATGGCACCCGAGCGAATCAGGTTGTCGGCAATCTCGAGGGCTTGCTCACCGTTGTCGGGCTGCGACACCAGCAGGTTGTCGATGTCCACGCCCAGCTTCTTGGCATAGAAACTGTCGAAGGCGTGCTCGGCATCGATAAAGGCGGCGATGCCGCCCTGCTTCTGGCACTCGGCAATGGCATGGATGGCCAGCGTCGTTTTACCGCTCGACTCGGGACCGTAAATCTCAATCACGCGGCCGCGCGGGAATCCGCCCACGCCCAGTGCGTTGTCGAGCGAAATGCTGCCCGTCGAAATCACATCCATCTGCTCGTTCGGACGGTCGCCCAGCTTCATTATCGAGCCCTTGCCGTAGCTCTTCTCAATCTTGTCAAGCGTGCTCTGCAGAATCTTCAGCTTTTCCTGCCGCATCGCTTCGGCATCGTTCACTTCTTTTGCCATAACTTTCAATCGTTTATTGTATTATTCAGTTTATTTGTTTGCAATATATCAATTGTGCAAATATACGAAATTTTTCCGATACGTGAGAATAAAAAATTCGCACCCCGTCGCGGTGTCCTCCCGCCCCCCAGTGTCCGTTGCCCGTTTGTTGGTCTCCCGTTGTTCAGTCGTTGTTCAGTCATTCACTGAACAACGACTGAACAACGACTGAACAAGTACTGAACAACGGTCGTGTGGGTGTGTGTGGTATTGGTTGACAATCAGCGGTTTGTTCTGTGTTGCATCTTTTTTAGTACGCCATTGGGAAAAAAGTTGTAACTTTGCATTTTTAAACTTAAACATTTTATCAAGCTATGGAAATATTATCCAACCGAATCCTTAACATGGCCGAGAGCGAGACCCTCGCCATGACCGCCAAAGCCCGTGAGCTGAAGGCCCAGGGCAAAGATGTTATCAGCCTCAGCATCGGCGAGCCCGACTTCAACACCCCCGAGGTGGTGAAGGAAGCCGCCAAAAAGGCTATCGACGACAATTTCACCCACTATCCTCCCGTGCCCGGCTATGCCGACCTGAAGGAGGCTATCTGCACCAAGCTGCTGCGCGACAACGGCCTCGAGTACAAGCCCGAGCAGATTGTGGTCTCCACCGGTGCCAAACAGAGCCTGTTCCAAGTGGTGCAGTGCCTTATCAACCCCGGCGACGAGGTGATTATCCCCACCCCCTTCTGGGTGAGCTACAAGGAGTTTGTCCGTCTGGCCGAAGGCAAGTGCGTCTTCGTGAAGACCAAGCTGGAGAACGACTTCAAGGTGACCCCCGAGCAGCTCGAGGCCGCCATCACTCCGCGCACCAAGCTGATCATGTTCTCCTCGCCCTCGAACCCCACCGGCATGCTCTACACCAAAGAGGAGCTGAAGGGTATCGCCGAGGTGGTGGCCCGTCATGAGAACCTCTTCGTCATGGCCGACGAGATTTACGAGCACATCAACTTCGTGGGCAAGCACGAGAGCATCGCCCAGTTCCCCGAGGTGAAAGAGCGCGTCATCACCGTCAACGGTGTGGCCAAGGGCTTCGCCATGACCGGCTGGCGTATCGGCTTTATCGCCGCTCCGACGGTTATCGCCAAGGCTGCCAACAAGCTGCAGGGCCAGGTGACCAGTGCCACCTGCTCCATCGCCCAGAAGGCCACCGTCCGCGCCATGCTGATGGACCCCAAGACCTCGAAGGACATCATCGACATGCGCAACATCTTCCAGATGCGCCGCGACATGGTCTACAAACTCCTGTGCGACATTCCCGGCCTCAAGGTCCGTCTGCCGCAGGGTGCTTTCTATTTCTTCCCCGACGTGAGCAGCTACTACGGCAAGTCGTTCAATGGCAAGAAGATTGAGAACAGCACCGACATGGCCTTCTACCTCCTCAACGAGGCCAACGTGGCCACCGTTATGGGCTCGGCCTTTGGCGACGACAGCTGCATCCGCCTGAGCTATGCCACCAGCGAGGACCTCCTGCGCGAAGCCCTCCGCCGCATCAAAGAGGCATTGGCCAAGCTGCAGTAAGTCCTTGACCGAATATGCAAAACGAAAAAGCCCTGGCAAATGCCAGGGCTTTTTTATGTGTGTGTTTGTTTCGTTTAGTCGGCCTCGTAGATGAGGAGCTGGTTGTCGGCCCAGATGAAGAGGAGGGCGTCTTTGTTGTGCTTCTTGCTAATCCAGCAACCGCCGTTCTCGGCATCGATCACCATGTTGCAGTATTTGCGGTGAATCTTCTGTTCGGCCAGCAGGTGGTCGTCCTTGTCGTAGACCTGCAGGTAGGTGTCGCCGTGGTCTTTGACGATGGCGTACATGATGTCGCCGCTGATGCCGTAGGTGACGAGGTCAACCTTGTAGGTCTGCTCCACGTAGTCGTGCACCACAACCACATCGGTCACGTGGTAGTCATACCAGTAGCTGTTGCAGTACACCCAGAATCCGGGCCAGTACCAGGGACGCGGGGGCAGCGGATCCCAGAAGATGGGGTGGCAGTGCACCACATAGCCGTGCCAGGGGTGGTGGAAGTAGGGGGCAGGGTGAATCGGGCGTGCTGCGGGGGGCAGATAGCCGCCGGGGTGGCCGGGGCGTGCATAGCCGCCGTCGCGTACACCGGGATGCGGGCTGTTCATACCGCCTGCGTTGCTGCTCGAGGGAGCAGTGGGACGGCCTGCTTTGCGGTCGGTGCTCGAAATGGTACCGGCCTGACGGGCGCCGCCCATCGACGAGCTGATGCCGCGGCTGGTGCGGTCGGCAGTATTGGCGCGGACGCGCTCGCTGCGTGCCGAAGCTGAGGAGTGGATGCCTTCGCCACGGGGCGAGGAGGTGCTGGAACGGACACCTTCGCTGCGTGAAGGAACGCCTGAGCGGATGCTTGAGCTGCGCGGGGTGTCGCTACGGTTCGAGTTTCTGAAGCTGCTGCTACGGTCGGACGAGCTGCGGCTGCTAAATGAGCTGCGGCTGGAGGAACTGCTCGAACTGCTACGGCTCGAGCTGCTGCTGAACGAGCTGTGGCCGCCACCGCTGCTGCGGCTGCTGCTCATCGACGAGCTGCTGTGGCTGCCGCCACCACCGCGACTGCCGCCACCGCGCTGTGCCAGTGCAGGAGTTGCGCTGAGCGCAAGGCCCATCATCACTAAGGTTATCCATTTTGAAGTTTTCATATCGTTACTCCTTTCTTTTTTTGTTTATTTCTGCATTCGTTTTCTGATGCAAAAATACAACCTTTCACCGAGTAAAATTCCGCAATCTTCACATAATTTTCCTCATGGGCTACAATGCATTAAGAATAAGCATAATAAAACAGAGAAGAAATTGGTCGCACTGGATCTTTTAAACTCCATGCGACCAATGAAAAGATATTCCTACCTGTGGTTTTGGATAGTTCTGATACCTTTATTCGTATCCTGTGCCGTGGCAATAAGGGCAGTCTATATGATAATGGCCTTGAAATACAGTCTGTCCACATTCTGAACAATACTTTTTCTCCATACCTAATGAGAAACCATCCTCCTTGCTGATTCTCCGTGATCCATTGCACCACTTGCATATTTTCTTTTGTTGCGGTTGTGGTTGCTGCTGTGTCGGCGTTGGATTTTGCTGTTGTGGGTATTGGTATTGCTGCTGCGGATACTGCTGCGGATATTGCTGCACCTGGTATGTTGGCGGAGGCGTATAGCCACTACTGGAAGAACTACTTCTTTGACGAATTAGCGAGCAGGTGGTCGCCCCTGCCGGCGGTGTAGCACGTTTATATACATAAATGTCGCCATTGTCCAGCACCACATTCAGCACACTCTTGTCTGCGTTGAATTTGAATGTAGTGCTGCTGCCCCAATAGCTGGAGCCTTGATAGGTGGTGTACTGTGCGTTGCTGTAGTTGCTGTTGAGGGTCAATCTCCCGTTATCAACACTTACGCCATGCCGATTGGACTCATAGCATTGCTTTCCGATAAAAGTGATGAATTGACCTCCAGATACATCTCTGTTAGAATTGGCACGCACGAGCTTATAGTATGACACTTCCTGTGCAAACAAGTTTGTACAAGACAATAATAGGGCGACCAGTAAGAATGTTTTGCTATTCATCGAAGAAATCATCTTTTGGTAGGTAAAAGCTTTTATCCACCTTGACAAATCTACGTTTAGAACCATCTTCTATCCATTGCAATATAGTCTCTTTATTAGATGACACAGCAATATAATACCAGGTTGTTACATATGTTGGTTGATATCCCATAAGGGTCATTTGCCCTCCTGCCCAGCTTTTACTTCCATATCTGTATATCGTATAGTCTCCTTTTGTTGAATAATATTCATATATATCCTGGAATAAACTACCTTTATAACCCCCAGAAAAATCTTGTTCATAGTAATTAGGATCTCTTTTTAAATTACTCCTTACTATACTTTCAGACAATGGGCCATTTGAAGTGCGAAAAGTGGCTGTTCTTCCATTGAATTTTAATATAAGCATCTCATCATCGGTTTCCGAATGATAGTAATAATAACCACTACTATACACTTGCCCTCTCGCCACATTGGCGAATCCCATCGTTATGCAAGCAAGCACAACTAATGCTTTAAGTCTTTTCATGATTGATCGTTTTTAGAGTTAATATTATGGTTTAATGCTTTTTACAATGTAATCCTTTCCTACGCAAGAGTCTTAACAATTTGCCGGTGCAGAGTGCCATATATGAGAATACCATTGAAGACAGCGCACCTAATACCACTAACCTCCAAGCCTGAATATTCTCCATGTCGTTAAATGAGACACAAACAAGTCCATTTTCATAGGTAGGAGCAAACTTGAAGTGGTTTGTCATAGCAACCGAACTCATGCATGTTTTCCATTCACCAGTGTTGCAGGCATCATGCTGCATCTTGCAGTCTATCGCACCGTTAAACTCCATTGTCATATTCATATCAGGTATGGACTTTGACCGCAAAGTAATTTCGTAATACGCTTGGGTGATATCTTCTAACATAAGTGTCTTGGGTAATAAGTTTAGTGGTTTAAGATTATTTCCACCTGTAACCCAATCATTCATATCTAATTTCAAGACAAATCCTTCTTGTATCGTTTTGTATCCATTAGACCTCAATAGTTTCTTGCTTATCCTTGTGCAAGAGTCGATATCGAATGGTAATTTGCGGTAATCCTCACTCCCTTTAAGTGATGACAGGAATGAATCGTTTGTCCCTTGAATGTATATACTGCCGCCAGCTCTTGTTATTCCTGTTTTTTGTTTATGGAAAAACTTAGCATTATGCAGATGACAGAAATAGAATAATTGACCGCTCCTATTGTATGCATCTATATCAATGTTGTTTTCTGTGCAATAGTCACACAACTTTTGATATAATTCTGGACCAAGTATGTCCGCAATGCTTTTATCCTTATATATTGGTTTTGATAAATATTGTGTTTGCAGTGAATCATTTAGCCCCGATGTTGAACTAAAACCATAGAACTGACTATAGAATTTTTTTACGCATGTTCCATAGTCTTCTGGTAAATTATTATACTTGGAGAAGCCCTTGTTATCATACACAGCAAGGGACGACTGGACTGGTATGTCTCCATTGTTTGACAGAAGGTGCTCTGCGTGATAGTAATGTTTATGAACAGGAATAGTCACCCATTTGTAATACACAAAGAATATAAGTGACAGCAAAACAATACACATCACAATCTTAATGATATAAGATTTGGCTGATGTGAGACACCTTCCTTTTTTATTCTCCTGTTTTTTGCACATGGTGTTGCCTTTCTCGACTGCAAAAATACGGACATTATCTCATTCATACCATGACAGATGTTGTCATGCGACAACATCTGTCATGGTGGAGAGGGCTTGGGTGTAAGGTTGGAAGAGGTCGCTGTGGAGGGTCTGGCTGATGCGGAGCAGCAACTGGGTGTCGATGGAAGGCTTGTTGTATATGCGCTGCAAGGTGCGAGGAGTGACACCGATTTGGTCGGCAAGCCACTCGTTAGTGTGACCTTGTCGACGGAGTTCGTCTCGGATTAGGTTGCCTATGTGTATCTGCATGTTGCTATTTGTTTCTTGCGGACGAGGACGTCCGCATCCTCAGGCCTGCTACCGATTCCTTGAGCGCTTTCCGACGACCGTAGACAAAAAAGAAGGCGAGCAATCTCGTCTCCCAGTCTGCGGTCGTGGAATACCTCTCAAAGGAAAGACCAAAATACTCGCCTATCGGCGAGCATCTGCCTTTGTCATCCTTTGAGCCCTTGATGAAAGTTCCACGTTTCAGACTGGGTCGGAACAAATAGCAAACGCTATGTTATTAATCGTTCATCTTCTACTATATGTTGTTTTTTATGTCATATCCATCATTTCTGTTTCACGGTGCAAAGATTATAATTCATTTATCATTTGTTCAATAGCAGCCTTCACTTGTGGGATGTCTTCTTTAATGGTTAAGAGTACCACTTCTGCATCAACCTCAAAATAATGATGTGCTATTTTGTCTCTCATCCGCATGATTCCTCCCCAATAGATTTGGTTGTATTTAGGTAGCAATTCGCCATTTGACACTTTTTCGAGGTTCTTGACAGCCTCGCCAAGGGCAATTAAATTCATGCAGACGGCATCGAGAAGCAACATGCCACTGGGGGATGTGAGAAAGTCGTCTATGTCGTTCACTTTCGCCGAACGCTCGGTGATGGTATCCAACAAGGTCTGTATCTGTGTGAGACTACTCGACACCAACTCTTTATCGTACATACATTCCCTCCTTTCTGATTCGTTCGCGAAGCACGGGGTTCATATTTTCACGCACCCTGACAGTGTCCACTTTACACCCCAGAAGATTCTCTAATTCGCTTTGCAAAAGATCCATGGTGAGGAGCGACAAGGCACGACCCTCATAGCAGATGTCGACATCGCTGTCGTCGCTCTGCTCACCACGGGCCACCGAGCCAAACACCCCAATTCGTTTGATGCCATAACGGTTTTCGGCATAGGGCATAAAGCCATCCAACAATGCCAATATGTCTTGTGTGCTTCTCATATTACATATTTTACAAAAGGTTGCAATTATCAACCCACGTTGCAGCCGGGGGTGACGAGATCGCTGGGGGTGAGGAGGACCAGACGGCCATCCTTGTCCTCGGCGCTGAGTATCATGCCCTGGCTTTCGACACCCTTGAGTTTGCGGGGCGGGAAGTTGGCGATGAAGCAGACTTGCTTGCCTACCAACGCCTGCGGGTCGGGGTAGAACTTGGCGATGCCGCTGACGATGGTGCGGGTACCCATGCCGTCCTCAATCTTGAATTGGAGCAGTTTATCGGCTTTCGGCACCTTGCAGCATTCCAAGATGGTTCCCACTCGGATGTCCATACGTCCGAAGTCGTCGATGGTTACCGACGGTTTCACCTCGGCAGGTTTCCATGCGTTGAGGGCATTCTGTTCCTTGGTCTTCAGCAGTTTGTCGACTTGGGCTTGGATGGTCTCGTCGCTGATTTGCTCGAAAAGGAGCTCGGGCTGCTCAATGGTGTGGCCTTCCATGAGGAGGTCGGCGTGACCGGCATCCTGCCAGCCCATGGCACGGAGGTTCATGATGCGGTGCATCTTGTCGGCCGTGAAGGGCAGGAAGGGGGCGCAGAGGATGGCCAGATTGGCGCAAATCTGCAGCGAGAGGTTCATCACCGTGGCGGTGCGCTCGGGGTCGGTCTTGATGAGTTTCCAAGGCTCGGTGTCGGTGAGGTATTTGTTGCCCAGTCGGGCCAGGTTCATCATCTCGGCGAGGGCCTCGCGGAAACGGTAGGTCTCGATGGAACGGCCTATACGCTCGGGATAAGTGGCAATCTCTTTGATGACTTCCTGCTCCAGTTCGGTCATCGGGCCACAGGCAGGCACCTTGCCGCCGTAGAACTTGTGGGTCAGCACAAGCGTACGGTTGACGAAGTTGCCGAGGATAGCGACCAACTCGCTATTGTTCTTCAGTTGGAAATCTTTCCAAGTGAAGTCGTTGTCCTTGGTTTCGGGGGCATTGCTACAAAGGGTATAGCGCAGCACGTCCTGTTTGCCGGGGAATTCGCGCAGGTACTCGTGCAGCCATACTGCCCAGTTGCGCGAGGTTGAGATTTTGTCGCCCTCGAGGTTGAGGAATTCGTTGGCCGGCACGTTGGCTGGCAGGATGTAGCTGCCGTCGGCGTGGAGCATCGATGGGAAGATGATGCAGTGGAAGACGATATTGTCTTTGCCGATGAAGTGTACCAGCTTGGTATCCTTCTCTTTCCACCATTTCTCCCAGTCGTCGCCTTTGAGTTGCTTGGTGAAGGAAATGTATCCGATGGGGGCGTCGAACCAGACGTAGAGCACCTTGCCGTCGGCACCTTCGATGGGCACTTTGACGCCCCAGTCGAGGTCGCGCGTGACGGCGCGGGGTTGCAATCCAGCATCAATCCACGACTTGCACTGGCCGTAGACGTTGGTTTTCCAGTCGCCTTTGTGACTCTCGAGAATCCATTCGCGCAACCAGGGTTCGTCCTGGTCAAGCGGGAGGAACCAGTGCTTGGTGTCCTTCAGCACGGGTTTTGAGCCGCTAAGTGCCGACTTGGGATTGATAAGGTCGGTGGCGTTGAGTGAGGTGCCGCAGGCTTCGCACTGGTCGCCATAGGCGCGCTCGTTGCCGCAGTGGGGACAGGTGCCGGTGATGTACCGATCGGCCAGGAAGCAGCCTGCCTCTTCGTCGTAGTACTGCTGGGACACTTTCTCTACAAATTTGCCTTCTTCGTAAAGTTTCTTGAAGTAGGCTGCTGCGGTCTCGTGGTGTTCTTTGCTGGAGGTGCGGCTGTAGATATCGAACGAGATGCCGAGTTCGGCAAAGGAGTCTTTAATAATCTTATGGTAACGGTCGACGATGTCCTGAGGTGTGCAACCCTCTTTACGTGCCTTGATGGTGATGGGAACGCCATGCTCGTCCGAGCCGCCGATGAACATCACTTGCTCGCCCTGGGCACGGAGGTAGCGCACATAGACGTCGGCGGGCACATACACGCCGGCCAAGTGTCCGATATGAACGGGTCCGTTGGCGTAGGGCAACGCCGAGGTGACGGTGTAGCGCTTGTATTGCTTGTCTTTCTCGGTATAAATCATATTATTCCTGATAAATATATTCTTTTTCTTTTTCGTTGTTCTCAATCACTTTGACGGGGAAGCCTGTTTCGTTGTAGGTGTATTGCAGGCTGGTCGTGATGTTGATGGGGCGGCTTTGACTAAAGGGGCGTTCTCCGATGAACGGTAGGGTGATGGTCAGTTGTATTTCAGTTGAACCATGCGAATGTGATGTCTGCAAGTTGTTTTTCGAGAGCGAAGAGATGTTTAATTCACCCAAAAATCCATGCAAGGGATTTTTCATGTTGTCGTAAGTGTAGTCGATAGTATCAGATATGGCCACGGCAAGCGGTTGTTCTCCTGGAATGGAGGCTACTATTTCGGCATATTCTCCAAGGTCAATGAAGTGCGTAACTTCTTCCATTGTCACACCTGCTTTAATGTTGGCAGTTATAATCATTTGTCTTACATTACTGCCATTCCATGCAAAGTCAAGACCTACTATAATGCTGTCGACGTTGATTTTACGTTCGTTACGCAGGCTGAGCGAGGCAAAACGGACAAGCTCTTCGGTTACTGGACGCCCCAGCAAGCGAGTCAGCGGTTGACGGTTGAACGCATCGTTGTTATTCTGCAAAAGGCCAATCATATAGTTTATCATGGTCTCGTCGATGTCCATGTCAACATGGCTTATTTTGTGGTCTCCGTTGTGGGCCACTGTTGCATCAACCAGCTGTATGCCATTGCTGTTGGCTACTAATGAAGAAACGTAGTCTCCTGTGTAATTTACAGTGACGGTGGCTGATAATGGTGAAGTCGTGGTTACTGTCGCTACACGGTTGCCGCTGTAGGTGAACACGGTTTTTTCTTCGTTACCGTTTTCGCCCGGTGTACTAATAGACATCAAATGTCCGTCCGCCCAATTCCAGCTTTCGGCGAGTGTGCCGTCATCGTAAATCTCCATGATTCGGGCTTCAGGGTTGTAGACTCCTTCCTGCATCTGGTCATTGGAATCTTTTTTACAGGAACTCAGGCTTAATGCTGCGAAAGCACACAGGGCAACAATAATTTTTTTCATATACCATTGTTTGTTAATGATTATTCGTCTTTTTTCTCCTCTGCCTCTTCTGACTCGACATTGAATTTGTCGGCCTTAAGCAAGATGTTGTACCAGCAGAAGAGTTTTTTTGCATCGGAGGCATGAACACGCTCACGATCGTAGTCGGGCAATGCTGCGGCCAACAGGTCGAACATCTCTTTGCTGTCGGCCTTTTTGGGATCAAAGGCTGTAGGTTGTGCCTGCAAGTGTTTATAGATGGCTTCCATCACTTCGTCGAGCGGACGTTCATCGGTTTCGGTGAATATTCTAATCTCGCCAAGCGAGCTGATGCGGTCGTTTTTGAACACGGGGTATTTTTGTCCCGATACAAGGTTTTTTACAATGGCACCGCCTTTAGTCTGGGATACCAGTTCGCTCAAATCCGGTTTGCCGGAAATCACTAAGATGTTTGTCAGATCCATTTCTGTCGTTTGTATTATTTGTTGTAATTATGCTATTTCATGTGCAGTTCGTGACCCATTCGGTCCTGTTTTGTCTTCAGGTACCGCTCGTTGTACTTATTGGGTTCGACAACAATGGGCACAATTTCAGTTACCTCCAGTCCGTAGCCCTCCAATCCTGTGCGTTTCACGGGGTTGTTGGTAATCAGACGCATTTTGGTGACTTTTTGGTCGCGCAGAATCTGTGCACCGATACCGTAATCACGTTCGTCGGCTTTGAAACCAAGTTTCAGGTTGGCATCGACGGTGTCAAAGCCTTGTTCTTGCAGGTGGTATGCTTTCAGTTTGTTGACCAAGCCTATGCCGCGCCCTTCCTGACTCATATAGGCAATCAGTCCTTTGCCTTCTTTTTCAATCAACTGCATGGCACGGTGTAGCTGGTCGCCACAATCGCATTTGCAGCTGCCAAAGATGTCGCCTGTAGCACAGCTTGAATGTACACGTACCAGTACGGGTTCTCCCTCTTTCCACTCACCCTTTTTCAGTACCATGTGGGTGTTGCCGTTGTCAAGTTGGGTGTAGGCAATCAGTTGGAAGTTACCCCACTGTGTGGGTAGAAATACTTCTTCCTCTTTGCGAATCAAAGTCTCGTGTGATATGCGGTATGCAATCAAGTCTTTGATGGTAATGATTTTCATTCCATATTTTTTTGCCACCTCTTGCAACTGGGGCATACGGGCCATGGTGCCATCGTCGTTTATAATTTCAATCAAGGCACCGGCAGGATACAATCCAGCCAGCCGGGCTAAATCGACAGCTGCCTCGGTGTGGCCGGCACGTACCAACACACCACCGTTTCGGGCACGCAACGGGTTAATATGGCCTGGCCGGCCTAACTGGTTAGCTTTTGTATTAGGGTCGGCCAGGGCACGGATGGTACTGGCTCGGTCGTGCATCGAGACCCCCGTTGTGCAACCGTCCTCCAGATTGTCAACAGTAACAGTGAACGGAGTACCGAGCAGCGACGTGTTGTCGTGTACTTGCATGTCGAGGTTCAATTCATGGCAGCGGTCTTCTGTAATGGGAGCACACAGTACTCCACGGCCGTTTTTCAGCATAAAGTTGACATGTTCGGGTGTTATTTTTTCGGCAGCCATGATGAAGTCTCCTTCATTCTCACGGTCCTCATCGTCGACCACAATAACAAACCTGCCATTGCGAAAATCCTCGATAGCTTCTTCTATAGTATTGAGTTTGAAATCCATAGTATAATTTCTATCTTTTTTTTCTGATGCAAAGATAGTAAAAATAATTGATTATAAGCGGTTCATTTTATTTCGTCTGCAAATGGCGGATGCGCATGGCAGATTGGTGGATGCGATCGGGACTAATTGTTCCCTCGTCAACCAGTTTTCTAATAATCTTTACTGCCATTGGCACAATATCTGCATTATAGCCTCCAGCACCGTTGTTGCTAAGACAGAGCATATCGGCACCTGCTTCGATGGCCATACGGATGGTCTGTTCGAGAGTATAGTGGTTGGCAATGGCACCCATGGCAAGGTCATCGGTGACAATTACACCGTTGAATCCCAGTGTATCGCGTAACAAAGATGTAATCTTGGGTGAAAGTGAAGCCGGAAGGCCTGAGGGATCGAGTCGGCGATTGACAACGTGGGCTGTCATCACCATTATGCCTTCTGTTGGCAGGTTGCGGTAAGGTTCCAATTCTCGCTTCTGCCATGTATCGCTTACATCGACCAAACCCTTATGTGTATCGCCGCGGGCACTGCCATGACCGGGGAAGTGCTTCATGCAACTGATAATATCCTGTTGCTGTTGCTCATCAATCCATATCCGGCATAATTGTGATACGCGTTTTTCGTCGGCAGAAAAACTACGCTCAAGTCCACCAATGACGGGACATTGAGGATTGACGTTCACATCGGCTACTGGGGCAAAGTTGAGATTGATACCGAGGCCGTGTAACATGTCGGCAGTAAGGTGGGCATAGTGGCGTACTGTATCATCGCCCAAATTGGCGCTATGTTGAACTGAGATGATATAAGGAAATCCGTAACGGGTGCTAAGACGGCTCACATAGCCCCCTTCTTGGTCGATGCCGATAAGCAGGGTGGGAGAGAGGCCATGTAGTTGTTGGCAGAGTTGTTTTAATTGGATGGGATTCTTGATATTGCGGCCACGAGTGCCAGTAGGAGCGTCGTAGTCGAACAGAATGACGCTGCCGACATGGTAGTCGCAGATATCACGCCAGATATGGTGTGTGCTGTCAATTGCAATTCCTCGGAATCCAATAAGTAGCATCATGCCGATATCCTCGTCGAGAGTGTATTGCTTTTGACTGGTTTGTGCGTTTTGTTTTTTTTGAATATTCTGATTGCTCTGATTTCCACAGCCTATTAGGGCAAAAATGGTCAAGACAATAAGTGTTTTTTTCATCCTTCAAATGGTATTCTTCCGACAATGCTGCGGCCGAGGGTGATTTCGTCGGCATATTCAAGGTTATCACCAATGGCCACGCCTCGGGCTAAAGTGGTTATCTTAATATTAAATGGCAGCAACTGCTTGTTGATATAATAATTGGTTGTGTCTCCCTCCATTGTGGTCGGTAGGGCAAGGATAACTTCTTCGACGGGTGCGGGGTCGCCGCTTTGAACACGATTGATGAGCGAATTTATCTCGAGGTCGTGTACACCAATACCGTCGATTGGTGAGATTACACCACCCAAAACATGATATAGCCCTCGGTATTGTTGGGTTTTTTCTATGGCCATCACATCCTGCACGTTCTCCACCACACAAATGATGTTTTTTTGCCGTTTTTCATTGGCGCAAATGGGACATACTTCCGTGTCGCTTATGTTATGGCAATAGCGACAATGGTGCAAGTCGGTCTTTAGTTTTAATATTGCCTCGCTCAGGTCACGGACGGCCGATTCTTCCTCTTCAAGAAGATGTAAGGCGTAGCGCAATGCCGAACGCTTGCCTACACCGGGAAGAGTGGCAAGTTGGTCAACGGCATCTTGCAGTATCTTAGAGGGTAGTTCCATTGTTGTCTTTCTTGCGAAGCACCTCTTCCACTTGGTCTTGAAGTTCTGCAATCTTGGCTGTCGCCTCGGCTTCGCGTTTCTTGATGCGTTCTTTGGCGTTATGTCCAAAGAACATAATAACAGCAAGAATAACGAATACAATGCTGCATACAATCAATATGATTTTCAATGTAACGGCCAGTTTTAGCATAATAACGCCAATAATATCGGCCAACAATAAGGCAAAGAACATTTGCCATCCAAGATTCTTCATGATGTTAGGTGTTGAGAATATGTTATTACAACGCACGGCGATACAAAATATTGTACCACCGTGCAAAATAGTTACGTTTGAATCTTTTAGACTAGATTCATGCTTCTCTTGATACTTTCGATTTTGGCATCGAGGGCTTCGTTGGTCTTGTCG
Source organism: Bacteroidales bacterium (assembly GCA_017448185.1). Taxonomy (GTDB): domain Bacteria; phylum Bacteroidota; class Bacteroidia; order Bacteroidales; family P3; genus Colimorpha. The sequence goes on along the minus strand of JAFSLX010000061.1, from coordinate 49,581 downwards.
AAGCAGTCTTTGCAGCATAACTCACCTTTCACACCGAAGTAGAATTTGATTTTCGGCTCGGTGCCGCTGGGGCGAACCGTAATCTTGTTGCCCTTGTCAGTGAAGAATTGCAGTACGTTGCTCTTAGGCAGGTCAATTGGAGTTACCTTGCCACTGACCAAATCTTTACTTTCGTGCGTTTGGTAATCTTTGATGCAGACCACTTTTTCTCCGTCGATTTCGGCAGGAGGATTGGCACGGTAGTCTTTCATCATCTGCTGAATTTCTTCGGCACCACTCTTGCCTTTGCGCACCACACTGACCAAGCCTTCTTTGTAGAAACCGTAACCCTTGTAGATGTCGACCAGTACATCGAAGAAGGTCTTACCTTGTTCGAGCGCCCAAGCAGCAATCTCGGCAATCATAGAGCAGGCGGCCACGGCGTCTTTGTCGCGTACAAAGTCACCAATCATGTAACCGTAACTCTCCTCGCCACCGGCGATGAAAGTCTCAATACCTTCGAGTTCTTTAATCTTGGCACCGATGAATTTGAAACCAGTGAGTACGTCGTAAATCTTGATGCCGGCACGGGTAGCAATATCGGCAGGTAACTCGCTGGTGACAATGGTCTTCACCATGAACTCGTTGCCCGTGAGCAGATGCTTCTCTTGCCACTGTTTTACGATATAGTAAATCAGCACGCTCATGGTCTGGTTGCCATTGAGCAGCATCCACTCGCCGTCGGGGCGTTTCACTGCCACACCCACGCGGTCGGCGTCGGGGTCGGAGGCAAAGACGATGTCGGCATCAATCTGTTTGGCTAAGTCGACGGCCATTTTCATGGCAGCTTTCTCTTCTGGGTTCGGACTTGGGGTGGTGGGGAAGTTGCCGTCAGGTATGGCTTGGGCCTCGACTACATTTACGTTGGTGAAACCCAACTGTTTCAGCATGCGAGGAATGAGCGTGATTCCGGTGCCGTGCAATGGAGTATACACGATCTTCACATCGTGGTGTTTCTTGATGACCTCTGGGTTCAGCGAGTTCTTTTCCACGCGTTCGAGGTATATCTTGTCAAGTTCTTCACCGATGATGGTGATGTTCTGTTCTCCACCGCTCATTTTGACGTCGGACACCGACTTGATTTTCAGTACCTCGTCAATGACAGCTGTATCGTGCGGAGCTGTCAACTGGCAACCGTCGCTCCAATAAGCCTTATAACCGTTGTATTCTTTCGGATTATGCGAAGCGGTGACCATCACGCCTGTGTGGCATTTGAAGTGGCGTACGGCGAAACTCAGTTCCGGGGTGGGGCGCATACCGTCGAACAGGTAGACCTTGTAGCCGTTGGCTGCAAGCACGTTGGCGGTGATTTCGGCAAACTCGCGACTGTGGTTGCGGCTGTCATGACTCACGGCGGCGCGTAGTTCTTTCTCATTAGGATTGACATTTTTCACATAGTTGGCCAATCCTTGTGTAGCCATAGCCACCGTGTATTTATTCATGCGGTTGGTGCCTACACCCATGATGCCACGCAGACCACCGGTGCCAAACTCCAAATGGCGATAGAAACTTTCGTTCAGTTCGGCAGGGTTGCTTTCGGCCATATCACGTATGGCCTGTTTGGTAGCCTCATCGTACTGTCCGTCGAGCCATGCCTGGGCGTTCTGCCGTGCACTCTCATCAATACTCAGTTTTGTGAGGTCCATATTAAGCGTTTTTGTATTTTTCAATCTGCACTTTCATGGCATCAACGCAGTCGGAGACAGCCTCCTCGAAGGTGTTGGCCTGTTTCGAGTTGAAGAGGGTTTGCCCCGGCAGGGCAAGCTGTATTTCGGCAATTTTGTTGTTGTCACTTTCGGGCTTGTCTATTTTCAAGAACACTTCACACTTGGTTGCGTTGTCGATCATGCGGTCGAGTTTGGCGACTTTGTCGTGGATGAATTTCTCAAGTTTCTCATCGGCTTTGAATTTGGCCGTGTTGATGATTGTGTTCATAGTATCCTCCTTTTTATTAAAATGGTTATTTATTGTTTCTCTTTCCTCGCGGATGGGCGGTGAGGTACACCTCTTTCAGGTGTTCGCGCGTCACGTGGGTATAAATCTCTGTTGTTGACAGACTCTCGTGTCCCAGCAGTTCCTGTATCGCCCTCAAATCACCACCTTCCTTCAAAATGTGGGTGGCAAAACTGTGTCGGAACACGTGAGGACTGATGCGGTCGGCGTTTGACAATTGTGACATGTATTTTCTAACCCGTTGATACACTTGGTCTGTCGAAATTTGCTGTCCTTTCCGGTTGACGAACATCCACTCGCATTCTCCCATCGTCTCCCTCTTTAACGCAATATGCTCCGAAATATTGTGTGCCAACTCTATTTCTATTGGTATTATGCGTTCTTTGTTGCGTTTGCCGAGCACTTTCAGTGTCAGGGCTCCGAGGTCGGCCGATTGTTCTTTCAACCCAGCCAGTTCCGACCGACGGATGCCAGTTTCATACAGCATACGAAGCATCAGCCTATCCTGCCGTCCTTGAAAATCATTGCCGAACAGACCTTCGTCATACAGGTGCTCTGTTTCACTTTCTTTGAAGAAAACGGGCAGGTGTTTTGGCTGTTTGGGGACTGTGACTTTAGCCATGATGTCGCTGTCAATGATGCCAATGCGCTGCAGATAGTGTATCCAACTGCTTACCGATGCGATACGGCGTTTTACTGTTCCTGGCTTTTCGCCACAGTCCATGTGCTGCATCTGCCATTCACGTATCAGCTTAGAATCAACTTCTTCCACATCGTTGATGCCATATTTTGCCGCCAGCAGTGCAAGGTCGTGCAGGTCGGCGGTGTAGTTTTTTACCGTCCCTTTTGCCATGCGTCGCTCAAAAGCTATATAGTCGACAAACCGTGCTATGGCATCTTCGATTTTCATCGATGCAAAGTTACGTTTTTTTTTTGAATTGACAAAGAAAAAAACTAACGGCACAAACCTTTTTGTGGTCTGTGCCGTTGTTTGTAATTGAGTATGCGTCGATTAACCGAGACGCTTGAATTGGCAGGTGAAGTGGCGCATCAGCTCGGCCTCCCAAGTGATTTCAAGACCGCGTTTGATGGTGTCGCGACGGTCGTAGACGTTCTTCAGGGCAGCGGCGATAACGTCCATGTGGTTGTTGGTATAGACGCGGCGCGGGATGCAGAGGCGCACGAAGTCGTTGCCACCGAAGCGGTTCTCGCGGGTCACGGGGTCACGGTCGGCAAGGACGTAACCGATTTCGCAGGCACGGATACCGGCCTCGAGGTAGAGTTCGCAAGTTAGGGTTTGAGCAGGGAACTCTTCTTTCGGGATATTGGTCAGCACCTTGTCGGCATCGACGAAGATGGCGTGGCCACCGGCGGGACGCTGGTAGGGGATGCCATATTCGTCAAGTTTGTCAGCGAGGTAATGGACCTGTTTGATGCGGGTCTCAACCATTTCGAACTCAATGTTCTCCTTCAGACCAACGGCCAGAGCATCCATATCGCGGCCGTTCATACCACCGTAGGTGAGGAAGCCTTCGAAGGGGATGCAGAACATCTTGGCACCTTCGTACCATTCCTGCTTGTTGGTGGCGATGAAGCCGCCCATGTTCACGAGGCCGTCCTTCTTGGCGCTCATGGTCATGCTGTCGGCGTAGCTGAACATCTCTTTGCAGATTTCGCGAAGGGTCTTGTTCTCGTAGCCTTTCTCACGGGTCTTGATGAAGTAGGCGTTCTCGATGAAACGGGCACTGTCCACGTTCACGGGGACACCGTACTTGTGACAGAGCTCGCAGGTCTCGCGGATGTTCTGCATCGAGACGGGCTGGCCGCCGACGGTGTTGTTGGTGACGGTGAGCACCATGAAGGGCACGTTGCCCTTGTTCTCCTGCAGAATTTTTTCGAGTTTCTCCAAATCAACATTTCCTTTGAAGGGAACCTCAAGCTGGGTGTCGTAAGCCTCCTTGACGGTGACGTCAATGGCGAAGGCCTTGCGGCTCTCAATGTGGCCCTTGGTGGTGTCGAAGTGGGCGTTGCCAGGGATGATGTTGCCGGGTTTCACCAAGTAGCTGAACAGCACGTTCTCGGCTGCGCGGCCCTGATGGGTGGGGATAACATACTCGAAGCCAGTAAGCTCGGTGATGGTGTCCTTCATGTGGTAGAACGAACGGGCACCGCCGTAGCTCTCGTCGCCCATCATCATGGCTGCCCACTGGCGGTCGCTCATGGCGCCGGTGCCGGAGTCGGTCAGCAGGTCGATGTAGACGTAGTCGCTCTTGAGCATAAACACGTTTTGGTGAGCCTCGTTGAGCCACTTTTCACGTTGTTCACGTGTGCTCTTTTTGATGGGTTCAACCATCTTGATTTTCCATGCTTCTGCAAAGGGTAATTCCATAATATTGTGTGTTTTAATTATTATTTGTTTTTTTTTATATATAAAATTCATCCTAAGCCTCGAAGGGCTTTCTCGAATCAAGAAATAGAGGTTTGCCAAGCAAATTCTTATTCTTAATTCTTTGTGTTTAAATAAAACAAATATCTCTCTTCTTGATATTTAAGAAGAGCTTGTGCAACGTCATATTTGGATTATAGCGTGTCATTTCGTGGCTGCAAAGATACAAAAAAAAACCATTCTACAAAAAAAAATTTTCCTTTGTTTTAATTCTTAATCAGCCGTTATTGTTTTAGGAAATGTTGACAACGCTCCAATAGCACTTGGAGTATGCGCCAAAGCAATTGATTTATAGCGTACTTCGGAATGGGTTATTCTTGATTGTCAGATGGTATTTCTTCTTTCTGGGAATCAAATACCCCAAGTGATTTTAGTAGCAGGTAGTAGGCGGTGACGAAAAGCAGGGTGAACATAATGTCGCCAAGGCCAAGATAGGCACGGCCGAGGAAAAGCACAGGCAACAAAAGTAACAGCAACTGTGCCAGTGCATAGCAGTGGAATCCCGATTTGCGGAGCTTCCACATTAGAATGACACCAGTCAGCGACAGGGCGTAAAGCACTGAGCTGGCGGCATAGAACAACTGTGGTACCTCGAGCATGCGCTCGTAAGCTGTGGTAAGTTGTTCGGGGAAGAGTTGCTGGTTCGCTTCATATACTTCTCTGAATTGTGGCAGAAAACAAGCCATCATCAGGTATGTCAGTAGCGACATGCCTGAGCCTATCATGCTCAGCACCAACAGTACACGCAATGTGGTAAGGTTGTTTTTTTTCATAATACTGCAGCCATTTGTTGTTGCAACTTGCGAGCTTCTTCGCCGGCGCGTTCGGCAAAGTCGGTGCCGTGCGAGGCGAAGATAATGCCGCGCGACGAATTGACTATCAGGCCGCAGTCTTTGGTCAGTCCATAGCGGCATACCTCTTCGAGGCTTCCGCCTTGGGCTCCCACGCCGGGTACCAGCAGGAATGAACCTGGCACGGTATGGCGCACATCGGTGAGCATCTCGGCTTTGGTAGCCCCCACCACGTACATCATATTTTCTTCCGTACCCCACTGTTTCGAGGTTTCGAGCACGCGTTGGTAGAGCGGTGTGCCGTTGGCATCGGTGGTTAGTTGGAAGTCGAAAGCACCTTTGTTCGAGGTCAGAGCAAGCAAGATTACCCATTTGCCCTCATAAACGGTGAAAGGCTGTACAGAGTCGCTGCCCATGTAAGGGGCGATGGTGATGGCATCGAAGTTGAAGTCACCCTTTGGGTCGAGGAATGCTTTGGCGTACTGCTGCGAGGTGTTGCCGATGTCGCCACGTTTGGCATCGGCGATTGTGAAAGCGGGTTTGCCGAGGCTGTGCAGGTAGTCCATCGTCATCTTCAGTTGGCGCAGACCCTCAATACCTTGGGCCTCATAGAAAGCCAAGTTGGGTTTGTAGGCCACGCAGTGGTCGATGGTGGCATCGATAATGGCACGGTTGAAATGGAATACGCTGTCTTTCTCGTTTCGCAGATGCTCTGGCATCTTGGCAGGGTCCGTGTCGAGGCCGACACAGAGGAATGAGCGACGTTCGCGAATCAGGCCTATTAATTCTTGTCTAGTCATATCTATTCTGTCAATTTATGGAATTGTTCTGTAAGGTTTTTGGCGTTGATGCCGTCCATGCTTTCGTCTCCGACAATTCGGCCGTGATTAATAATGATGGCTCGGCTGCACATGGCTTCTACTTCTTGCATGATGTGGGTCGAAAGTAGCACCACCTTGTTTTTGCCGACGGTACGTATCACGTTACGGATGAATTCCAACTGGTTGGGGTCCAATCCTGTGGTTGGTTCATCGAGGATGAGCACCTTGGGGTCGTGTATCAAGGCTTGTGCTAAGCCTACACGTTGGCGGTAACCTTTCGACAGTTGTCCGATTTTCTTGTGTGCCTCTGGTGCAAGACCGGTCAACTCAATCATTTCGTCGGCATGCCTCTTCTCCTCTTTCAGTCCACTCAATCCGGCGGCAAAGCGCAGATATTCGCGTACATACATATCAGGGTACAGTGGATTGTGCTCGGGCAGATAGCCGATGCAGCGACGCACCGCCAGCGAGTCGTCATATATGCTGTGGCCGCAAACGGTCACCTCTCCTTCGGTGGGAGGGATGAAGCAGGTAATGATTTTCATCAGTGTCGACTTGCCGGCGCCATTGGGGCCCAGCAGTCCCACAATCTCGCCTTCGCCCACCTTGAAACTGACGTGGTCGAGGGCGTATTGTCCGTCGTATACCTTACTGATGTCTTTGATTTCTATCATGTTGTTGCTTTATTTCTTCTTGGTGTTTTCGATGCGGCGTGCCTCGTCCATGGTGATGCGTTCACCATTGTAGATGGCAATCACAAATGCATCTTTGAAACGGGTGGTCTGCTTCAATGTATTGCAGCGTTTTTGGGCCTCCTGACGGGTGGTGTAATTGCCGGCCGAGTAGGCATAACCGGCAGAAGTCTTGCTATATTGGAAGTCTTTGATGCCGCCGAGATCGGGGTCGCCGACTTTCATTACCCGTTGGGCGGTGCAGAACTGCACACGATAGCGCAACCCTTCGTCGTTGACGACAGGCTTCTGCTCTTCAATTGGTTTCTTTTCGACAGCCGTGGTGTCTTCGCGTTGCACCAAAGCCACAGTGGGTACAGGCTTGGTTGATGGTGCGACAGGTGCCTCTTCACGCACTGTTTCGACTGGGGCTTTTGCCTCTGCGGTGTCTTTCGTTACCTCCACCTTGTTGGTGTCAACCACCACAGTCGGAGTGGGTTTTGTTTGTTCCGTCTTTGGTGCAGAGGCTTTGTATCCGTCAATGTTGATTACCGGTTTGGCAATCCGTGGGCTACCGTCCTCGATTGATTTATAGTTCATAAAGGCGTTGAACAAGCATATCGCTATCGTGGCCTGTCCTTCGGCCGACATCATGTAGGCTTCTTCAGTGGGGTTGCTGATGAATCCCACCTCGGTGAGCACCGATGGCATCGAGGTTTTGTAGAGTACATACAACTCGGCCTGTTTCACACCGCGGTCGATGGTCTTGATGTGCTTTTTGTATTGGTTCTGAATGACTTGTGCAAAGTTCAGGCTTTTGTCCATAAAGGCACTTTGGAACATGGCCAACATTACGTAGGTCTCGGGAGCGTTGGGATCAAAGCCGCTGTAGTCGGCGTTGTTCTTGTAGTCGGCCTCGAGCAAAATGTCTGCATTCTCTTTTCGTGCCACTTCGAGGTTGGCGCGGCTTTCCGACAATCCCATCACGAAGGTTTCCACGCCCGACGGTACTGAAGTGGGGTGCGAGTTGGCATGAATCGAGATGAAAAGGTCGGCCTTGTTGCGGTTGGCAATATGGGCGCGTTCGGCCAACGAGATGTCCACATCCTTCGTGCGAGTGTAAATAACCTTCACGTCGGGGTAGTTGTCCGAAATCAGTTTTCCGAATTTTTTAGCGATAGACAGGGTGATTTCTTTTTCCTGCACATGTTTGCCTTGGGCACCTGGTTTGGCACCGCCGTGGCCGGGGTCAATCACCACTGTGCGCACGCGATAGGTGTCTTTTTTTTGCGAAAAAGCAGGTCCGCAAAATAGGGTCAGTGCAAGAAATATGATAAATAACCGTTTCATTTCCAAATCGATATTTTTTTGTTTTTCAGTTTGCATAAATAAGTTTATCTTTGCAACTCGAAAATGCAAAGATACAAAGATATTTTGAATGCTCAAAATAATGTTTTGAGAAGGGGGATGATTCTTCTCCTGCTACTCTTTGTACCCCTCTTCAATGTCTTTGCCCAGACCGATATCGACACCCTTATGCCGTTGTCGTCCAACTCTGTCAAAGAGGTGGTGAAGTACAAGGCTCGCGACTCTGTGGCCATCGATCTTTCCTCCCGTCGTGCCTATCTCTACACCGATGGCGCCATCGACTACGAGAAGATGCTCTTGCGTGCCGACCGCGTGGTGGTCGACTTCGACAAGCAAACTCTTCATGCCCACGGCACTAACGATACCAGTGGCGTGCGCGGCCGTCCCTATTTTAAACAGGATGAGGCTGAATACCATGCCGATACTATCACTTTCAACTACAATACCCAGAAGGGTATTATCAACGGTGTCATCACCCAGGAAGGCGACGGTTTCCTGCATGGCGAACGGGTGAAGAAAATTAATGACTCTGTGATGTACCTCAGTGGTGGTAGTTATACTACCTGTAACTATGCCCATCCTCATTTTGCCCTCAATTTCACCAAGTCGAAACTGATTACCAACGACAAGATTGTCACTGGTCCAGCGTGGCTCAGCATTGAGGATGTACCTACACCTTTGGCCTTGCCGTTCGCATTTTTCCCCATCACCCACAACCGCCAGTCGGGCGTTCTGATTCCCTCGTACGGCTGGCAGAACTATCGTGGCTATTATCTCCGCGACGGCGGCTACTACTTTGCCATCAACGACAATGTCGACCTCGCACTCCTGGCCGAGATTTATACCAACCTTAGTTGGGCCGGCGAGGTGAAGTCGAACTACTACCGCCGCTATAAATACAAGGGTTCGGTCGATTTGCGCTACGGCAACACCATCGAGGGCATCCGGGGTGACAGCACTACCTACAGCTCGTTCAACGACTTCAAAGTCACTTGGACCCACGACCAAGATGCCAAGGCCAATCCCTACAGCCGCTTCTCGGCCAACGTCAACCTGCAGAGCCGTAACTATAACAAGAACACCACCAATCGAAACGACTATTTCAACTCGACCACCACCTCCTCCATCAGCTACTCCACCAAGCTTGGCCATTACTTCAACCTCTCGGCTTCGGCACGCGAGTCGTTCAACTCGCAAACCGGCGTGATGAATATCAAGCTGCCCTCCATATCGCTCAATTCCATCACTATATATCCCTTCCGGCGCAAGAATCCTGTCGGTGCCTACCGTTGGTACGAGAATATTTCACTTTCCTATGTGATGAATGCCGAAAATAACATCACGGCGCAGGATACTGACCTCTTTACCCAATCTACCATCGACCGTATGCAGTACGGCATCAAACACAGCATCCCCATTTCGTCGACCGTCAAAGTGTTGCGTTTCTTTAATTGGACCAATTCCATCTCCTATAACGAACGCTGGCATTGGAGCACCATCGATCGCACCTATGATGCCTCCACCGGCACCCTCACCACCGATACCATCCGCGGCTTCCGTGCCAACCGTGACTTCAATGTCAGTTCGTCGCTTTCCACCCGCATCTATGGTATGTTTCAGTTCAAGTTCGGCCCTCTCAAGGCTTTGCGCCATGTCATCAACCCTTCGCTGAGCTTCACCTACCATCCCGACTTTGGCAGTGCCAGCCTCGGTTGGTGGAAGGAATACACCGACACCACCGGCTATGTACACCGATACTCCATCTTCCAGAACAGCCTCTACGGCGGTCCGCCCGACGGACGTAGCGGCAACATTCATCTCAATATCGGCAACAACCTTGAAATCAAGGTGCAGAACCCATTCGACACTGCTGCCGAAGTGCACAAGATTACCCTCATCGAAAGCCTAAATCTTGGCATGGGCTATGACATAGCCCGCGACTCGCTCAACTTCTCGGCCCTCACTGTCAGCGGCCGCACCACGCTGTTCAAGAACCTCGTTATCAACTATAGCGGCTCCTTCTCGCCCTACGTCATTGACACGCTCGGCAACATGCACAATCGCTTTCTCTGGAACGAGGAGCACCGGCTGTTCCGTACCGACAACAGCACCTGGAGCGCCCAGCTCTCATGGAGCCTCAACAACAACACTTTCTCGTCCAGCAACGACACCAAGTCGCAAGGGCGTCCGCAGCGCCAAATCCTGCAGACCCCCTACAACTACAATCCTGTGCTGCTCACCGGTACATACGTCGACTTCTCAGTGCCTTGGAACCTCACGCTCAGCTACACCTTCAGCCATGTCAACCGCTTTGTGGCCAAGGAGATGAACCTGAAAAGCGAGACCATCCAGAGCATCACCCTCTCGGGCAACATCACCCTCACCCCCAACTGGCGAGCCTCGATGTCGACCGGCTACGACTTTGTCAACAAGGGTGTTTCCTACACCACCGTCGACATCTATCGCGACCTGCACTGTTGGGAGATGCGTTTCAGCTGGGTGCCTTTCGGCTACTACCGCAGCTGGTTCTTCCAGATCAACATCAAGGCCGATGCCCTGCGTGATGTGAAATACGAAAAACGGAAGAACTATCAGGAAAATAACGGATATTATAGTTATTAAATCATTGACCTATTGTGACTTATAGACCTTGGTAATAGCTATGGGTCCTATATAAAAGAAAGATACTATGGAAAAACTTTATTACTCAATCGGTGAAGTGGCGGCCATGCTCGATGTGGCACCGTCGGTGTTGCGTTTCTGGGAGAGCGAGTTTGACTGTATAAAGCCTGTCAAGAACAAACGCGGTACCCGCAGCTACACGGCTCGCGATATCGAACTGCTGCGTCGCATCCATTACCTTACGCGCGAGTGCGGCTACACCCTCGAGGGTGCCCGCGAGCAGATGCGCACCCGTCCCGTCGACGACCCCAAGATGGAGCTCGTCAACAACCTCACCGCCGTCCGACAGTTCCTCGTCGAGCTGAAGGAACAATTGTAAATAGTCAGGGACGCACCGTGGTGCGTCCCTGTAAGCGTTGTTATCTTGTTGTTCGCTTGTTGTTCTGTCGTTGTTCAGTCATTCACTGAACAACGACAGAACAACGATTTAATATCGATTGAACATCAGTAGGATGTCTGCAATCTTAAAGTGTCAGGAAGGGTAGGCCCGTGCCGCCTGAATAAGAGCCAGGAGCATCGTTGGTACGTGACCATTTCCACCAGCCTTCAGGATAACCGGATGTTCCTACAAAGGTATTAAGCAATATGCGCATTTGTTCGATGGTTCCTGATGCTGAATTGATATCGCTACTCAGGGGGGCTGCAATGGCGTTTATTCCGTATTGCATGGTTCCACCGTCGATGACAAAGCACTGGGCAAAGGTCATGGTGTTTAGCGTGTTGCCGTAGAATGTTCTTGAAGAGGAGAGGCTTTCGTAGACGTAGATGTTTCTGATATGGGTGTTTGCACCGGAGCCTTCTCCGATACCTTCAATTTGTCCCACGATGCCGCCGACTTTGGCTTGGTTGTCCAGACGGTTCACGGCACCCAGGTTGCAGAAACCGTTTTCTAACCAGCCTTTCATCATGCGTCCCACCATGCCACCGCCGTAATGGCCGCTGCCGGCCGTGACGGTGATGGTCATCATTGTGTTGTCGCAGAAGCAGTTCTTGATATAGCCGTTCTCTTGTGTTGATGCAATACCGCCAACGATGCTTCCGCGCAGGTTCATCTCGCCACGGCAGTGGTTGATGGTGCCACTCGTCAGGGTGTTGACGATGCCGCCTACGGTGCCGGTGGTGTAGATGTTTGCCAGTTCGCCGGTGTAGCAGTTTGTTATGGTGCCGCCGTTGTTGGTATAGGCGATGCCGCCCCACGAGGCGGTGCTTTCAATCACCTGGGCCGAGAAGTAGCTATTCGTTATGGCGCCGTTGTTGGTGTAGCAGATGCCGGCGGCTTTCGGGTAGTTGAGTACCTTGATGGGCGAGGCAGCGTAGCAACCGTCAATGGTGCCGCTGTTGGTCAGGCAAATACCTGCTGCCGAATACTCTGTGCCGTTGGTCAGGTTGAGGCTCAGTGTACCCAAACATCCGCAACCGCGTATGGTACCGGTGTTCTGCACGCAGAGGCCGGCAATATGGCTGTTTGTGACGGTCAGTGTATCATTGTCACTGACAAAGCGGCAGTTCTCGATGGTGCCTGCGTTCGAGAAACAGAACGGCGAGAAACCTGCCAGTGCCGGGGAGACAATGGTGTTGTTCTCACCTACCTTAACAGCAAGTCCGTCGACCTTTCCACCAGCAGCAATCGAGGTGAATATGGGATACTGGCTGTTGTTGGTGATGCCCGGATTGCTCGAGTTGGAGCCGTAGTAGGTCATGTGGCCGACGAAGTTGTTGATGCCCTCGTTCCAGTTGGTTTCGTCCAGAACGATGTCCGATCGCATGATGCGTATCTCGGTGGCAGAGGTGGCTTTCTGGTTGTTGATGTAGTAGAATCCGTCTCCACGCGGTGTCTTGAAGCAGTCGCGCAGGTATACCATATCGGCTGCGGTGTAGATTTTGAACGGTTTCTTCTTCGTACCGTTGCCTACCAAACCGGCAGAGGTGGTACCTGTTTCCCAGTTAGTGATATTCAAAGCGTTCATGTAGGTGATGCCGTTGCGACGCGTTGGCACGGTGAAGTTTCTTGTGCATTCTTTTCTGTCGCTGGTAATCACTTTCATGGTCAGGTGCAGGTAGCTCGAATCGTCCATGCCTTTGTAGGCCGGCAGCACGAGGTAGAAACTCCAGAGCGTGCTGTTTGTCATTTCCAAGTTGTCGCAGGTGATGGTGATTTTTTTCTGCTCGTCGCTTGGATTGGTTGCCGTGGCTTCCAGATGGGGGTCGAAGGTGTTATAGTTAAGCACATTGAACATACCGCTCAACTGGTATTTGTATCCTGTCTTGGGGGTAATCTCGATGCGGTCGATGTTCTTGGTATCGGTCGAGTTGAAGAGTTGCAGACGGACGATGGCACCAAGTGAGTGGAAGTCGAAGTTGAATGGAGTGTAGGGTTCGGTGGCCCATGTGCCACCATACCAGGCCACCATGGGCATCACCTGTTTGCCGAAGGTGGAGTCGCCACGGATGGGTTGGGTGGCCGGGAAGTCGATTTGCACATTGAAACCAGTGCTATTGTCCGGTGTACCGATAATCTTGTTATTGGAACTGTAGGGGTGCAAGCCAACGAAATATTTCGAATCCCACGGCAGGTAGGTGACGAAAGCACCGACGAAATCTTCAAAGTCGCCGCTACCGGCGTTGATGAGGGTACCATCATAGGAGGTGCTACCGTCAGTCACGTCGCTACCCACGCTGATGCGGTCGCCCATCTCCCAGAAAATCCACTCTTCGTTGATGAGCAGCACTTTCGAATCGCTCGAAGGCTGTTCGATAGTGGCTGTGAAGTCGAACTTTGAGGTCTCTACCTCTTTCTTGCAGGCTGTCGGCAACAGGGCCAGCAGCAGTAGCAAGGCAAAAGCTGCAAGGTGAGAGGTGAAAGGTTTCACGTTTGACGTTTCACGTTTGACGTTTTCTTTTATTGTATTTTCCATTTTTCAATTTCAATTTTCAATTTTTACCTTTCACCTACTCCCATAGACCGGTGGTGTATTCACCGTTTGCATCGGTAAATTCGGTAACCTCTTCGCCACGTAGCGAACGGCGGTCGGAACCTTCCACAATGACGTAGTCACGTCCTTGCTGCGGGTCGCCGTTGTCGATAGGGTCTGACGAGCCGATGGTCAGTGCGTAGCCCCGTTCCGGACTATAACAGTAGATTTCGACGATGGGTTTAATATATCTTTTTTTCATATCCTTACTTTTTAATCACCTTCTGTATTGACACTCCTGACGGCGTGTGTACGCGGAAGTAGTAGACTCCCGACGAGTAGCGCTGCAGGTCGATGGTAATTTTTTCTTCGGCAGTGGGATAGGCGGCCAGCTTGCGACCTTCGTTGTCGTACACTTCCACGCGGCTCATGCCGTCGGCCGTCACGTTCACTATCGAGGTGGTCGGGTTCGGGTAGATGTGTATCTTGACCGGTGCAACACGTATTGTGCTCTGGTCTCTTGTCACCGTCAGTGTCAGGGTCACCACACTGTCGCAGCCGAAGTCGGCGGCCGACAGGGTGTCGCTCAGCACGAGGGTGGCATAGCCGAGGCTGTCGACTGTGTTGCGCAGCAACTGGGTCTCGGCAGCGCTCACGCTGAAGCCGTAGCCGCTATAGTCCTCGCCGATCTTCACCGAGTCGGTGAAGTCGGTGTGCGAACCGTGGTGCACGATTACCACCATCGACACTATGCTGTCGACCATCTCGACCGAGTCAGTGTAGGTATAGCTGGTCGTGACGTTCTCGGTGTAGATTACTCCGCGCCATTCGATGGTGTCGCAGCCCTCGACCACGATGCTGTCCTCGACAGGAATCATGTCGGGCTTGCCAAAGACGGGATAGCCGTTGTTATGGCCGAGCAGGTCGCTGCGCCAAGTGCGCCAGTGGTTGCCGCCCTTGGCACGCACCCACTTGTTGAGCACGCGCGTCAGGTTGTCGACTCCGTAGACCGGCATGGCGATGTGCACACGGTTGCCTTGGCCACTGAAGGTAGTGGTGGTGGCCACATGCACGCCTGTGCGCTGCGAACCAACAATCTTGTCGGACGAGCCTTGTTCGTAGTAGTTGTTGTCGGCCGAGGCCCCCGAGGCCAGCATGGCACTGATGGCACCCGAGGTGAGGCTGCCGTCGACATCGCCGTACACGTAGTTGTTCTCGATATCGGTATTCTCGGCATAGCCCACCAGGCCGCCCACGCGTTGCGACTTGCCGTTGGTGGTGAGGTAGACGTAGTTGTTTCTCACCGACGAACGGTTGGCTGCCTTGGTCGAGAAGAGCGGGTTGCCGCTGCCGTTCAGGTAGCCGCCAATACCGCCCACATAGACACCTTCCATGCGGTTGTCGTTGCGTGCCGAGGAGTTTTCGATGGTGCTGGCCGAGCCGTAGCCCACCAGACCGCCACTGTAGACGGCATCGCCCACGTACTTCACCTTGGTGTCCGAATAGGTGATGGTGTCACGTTCGGCCCAGCCGATGAGACCGCCGCTGGTGTGGTGGGTGGTCAGAATGCTGGTGATGAGGTCGTCGCTGGAGTCGTCGGGGGTTCCATTGTTGGAGTAGCCGTTATCGGCATCGTTAATCACATTGCAGTGGTCAACCAGTGTACCCACAGCCTTGGCTGCCAAAGCACCCACGAACTGGGCACCGCGGACCAGTGCACCTTCGAGGGTGATGTTCCTGATGCGGGCCGAGTCGAGGTTGCCAAAGAAGCCGGTGTAGTCCATATTGGGTTCGTTGACGATGATGTTCTTGATAGTGATGGGGTCGTAGACGGTATCGACGTTGCCTTCGCCTAAGCTAATTGCAGTGGATTCGTCGATAGTCTCGTGTGTGCGGGCATTCTCATAGTGGCGCTTGGGTGTAGTGCTGGTGGCATTATTGCCGTCTACGCCAATGAAGTAGCCGCGGAAACGGTGCTGGATAGTACCCACGGGGCTCCAAAGGTATTTCTTCATGTCGTAGCCACCAGTCTTATCGTGCAGGTACACACTGTTGAAGAAGAACGGGCGTGCCTGAGTGAGGTTCAAGCCGTTCACCACGCTGATGAACCAAGCCAAGCCGTTTTCATTATAGATATGTACGTCGCCTTCGTAGGTGGTCACGTAACCGGCCTCGGTGGTAGAAGTACCGTTACCAACTTCAGGAATGTACGGTGTTACCGAAGGCCTTGCATTGTAATAGTAGGTAGTGTCGTAGGTGGCACCGCCCTTGGCAGTGGTGTTGATGACATCTTTCCAGTACTGTTTCGGGCCATAGTAGGCGGTCACAGATGAAGTCTGCGTCGGTATCACATAGCGGGCCAACTGGCTGTAGTAGGGGTCGAAGTCCCACATGATAAATTTGACGCTCTCGGTCTTGGGCTGTGTGCTCAGGTAGATAACCTCGCCCGGGCAGAAGAGCAGGTTGTTGAACGAGAGTGTATCTTCTTCACCCCGCCACTGGTAGACCTCGGGGCTTTCTTCCTGAGCGAGGGTAATGGCACCGGTGCGTTCAACCCAGACATAAGGTATGATACTGACACCTCTGTAGTTGCGGCTCACGATGGCCTTGACAGCGCGGTTGGTATCGGTCCAGCCAGTACCTATGGTGTCAGTACACCAAGGCGAGGCGTTGTCGGTATGCGAGGCTGTGTCGTTTTCGTCCGAGGCTTTCGGCCAGTAGGTCACCTCCTTGCCCTCGACAGCCTCCTTGGTCATCTTGATGCGGATGTCAATGTCCTTGTACAAGCGGCATTCGCCGGTGGCATCAGTGGCGGTCACACGCAGGTGGCTCCACTTGCGGTCTTCGTTGGCTGACATGGGTTCGTAGGGCAACAGCAGCGTATCGGCCGTCGACTCGGCATACTTGGCGTAACGATTCGCTCCGGTAATGGAGGTGCCGTTTTCGCCGCCATGCAGTTCATACTGTACCAGCGTGTTGCTGTAGGGAGTGGTGCGGGTTGAGAGGGTAGTGCCCTTGTCGGGGTCGCTCCAGGTGAAGGTGTAGGGCATCAAGCCACCCTGCACGTGGTAGACAATCGAGTCACCACCTTCGGGGCAGACACTGCGTTTTTCGCCGAAGTAAAGCACCGGGTTGGCCTGAAGCGTCAAGCCGTCGACATCGTATACCGGGTCTACATTCTCGTGCGTGCCGGCCACGTACCACTGGTGCTTGAACGAGGCGCAGCGGAAGAAGTAAGCCTTGGCGTTGTTGACCAACTGACTGTAGAATACACGGAAGTCGTCGTCGCTCAGGAATACGCTATCCTCTACGGCATAGGCCAGCAGTTTCGGGTTGCCGCCCGTATAGGTGGCGAAGGCAATGGTGTCGCGGTCGTTGGGACCGGGGAACCATTTGCGCACGCCGATGCGGCTCTTACTGCTCACCGTACCGCTCACCACAATGAAATCGCTCTGCAGGTCGTTCGTCACAACGTGGTGCGCGTCGCCTGTCGTGGGTTCGGTACGGGTCAGCAGCACGTTGGCGCGTGTCCAGCTTTCGAGAGCCGTTGGGTTAAGGACGTAGCGTTCAGGAACATCTCCAACGTAGGAGACAGTCCACCAAGAACCACTGCCTGAGGGCATCAGGTAGTTTCTCGTGATGTCGATAGCGGTGTTGCGGTTGGCTTCCACCAAGTTGATGCTGCCGCCGTCGACATAGACAGCACCGTTGCCAGGAGCTTGCTGCACTGCCACGGTGTTGCCGGTGGGCAGATTGATGTCGTGGCCATCCAGCGGTTGACCGAAGTTGTATTCCATGGTCACGTTGCCGGTGAGCGTCATGGTGCCGCCATCGGTGAGGCTGATGGCACCCATGTTCTTGGAATCGACAGGCATACCGTTAGCGTCGACAGTGTTGTATTCGTTCCAGTTGTGCTTCACGGAGGTACCTTCGCGCAGGTTCAGCGTGCTGCCGTCGCCGGTCACCTGAATGACGGGAGCGAAGGCCTTATTGGTGTCGGCCATATAATCGACAGTTGTTTCATTATAGGTATAAGTCCTATACTGCAGGTGGCCGCTGCCGTCGAGGTCGGCATTGGCTCCGTCCCGCTTGATATGGGTGATGTGGGCACCGGCACCGCCGTGGAAGGCGATGTTCTCAGCGGTGAAGCTGTTGCCGCCGCTCACCACAACCATCGGGCCGCGGTAGACGCTCTGCTCGTCGGGCAGTTCGTGGTGGTGGCCGTCATAGCGTATCACCTCGATGGCCGGGCCGTTGGCACCGGTGATGTGCACCGGCGATTTGATGTTCACCGTGTCGATAATGGCGATCACGTCGCCCTCTTGGTAGATACCCTCTTCCAGTGCTTTGCGGAAGCTCTGTACATAGAGGTGCGGGTATTTGCCAACGTCTGCAGGATTATATCCATTATTAGATACGTCGCTGAAGGGGTAGACGGTGACCCTCTTGTTGGGTGCAACCCGACGTGTCACCGAGTCGGCCGAGGCCAGGTAGATGGTGTCGCCGTGTGCACGGGTCTTCACATAGATAGTTACATGGAAGGTGCCACGCGACACGTTCTCCACGTCGCTGATGCTTTCAAGGGTCAACACGGCTTTGCCAATATAGCCATTGCCGGAAATCTTGTCGTAGACGCGTCGACCGTCGAAGGTAAGCTCCACGTCGATAACTGCCGTTCCACGACCGTCGAGGGTACCCACAAAGTAGCCCTTCTCGTCGTTGCCATTACGATTGCGAGTAGTGACAGTGTCCACTTTGAAGGTACTGCTGTTCCATGAGCAGGTCTTCACCGCCGAGGTCTGGTCGGGGTAGGCCAGCTTATAGATATTGGTACGCTTGTCGGTGCCACGGATCCAGCCGTTGGCCATGGCCACGTCGTCCGACACGTTGTTCGAGGGGGTGATAGTCAGTGCGAAGCGGTTGTGCGAGTTATGGTTGGAGGGGTCGGCATCGGCAACGAGGGGGTAGTCACCGCTTTGCGCCCATACCAACGACGAGTCGCCCATCAGCGAGAAGCGGTCGGTGGAGGTATTGAATGTGCCCATGTGACCGTCGTTGATGTCATTGCCGTTTTCGTCGGTGGGCAGCCACTTGATGCCGGTGATATAGAGGTTGCGCTCCTCGCCGCATGGCGGAAGTTCAATCTTACGGGTGAAGGTATTGGTGCGGCCGCCGTTGTACATGGCCAGCACATTTTGCTTGATGTCGGTGAGCTCTTCGATAACCGACTGGATGTAGATGGTCACCTGGATGGGGCCAACCTCCACACTGTCTTGGGTATACTCCATCAATTTGAAGACGACTTCGCCGGTGAAGGCGGTGGTGAAGGTGCTGTCGTAGGCGAGGTAGAGCCGCATGGTGGGTTTCACCTGTTCACCGCCGGTAAAGTGGATTTCGGGCGAGCAGTAGGGATAACTGGTGTTGACGCGTGCGTTGCCCGAAATTACCAAGTCGGCATGAGTCGTCGACGAGTGGTTGACACTTTCGCGGCTGGGCATCACATAGTTGCCCTCATTGATGTGGAAGTTCTCGCCCGGCACCATGGCCAATCCGAAGGTGTTGGCGGGGCTGGCGTGGATGGCTTTGACACCGTACAGGTCTTCTTCCAGACCCAGTGTTGCCGTACGCCATGTACCGCAGTCGTCGATGGTTTGTCTGGGTTCGGCGTTATATCTGGCTGCAAAGGTTGCCAAATTGCTGGTGATGTTCGGTGCGAAGGCCGAGTCGGTCAGAATGATTTCGCCGTTGCTGCCTCTCAGCAGGAAGCCGTCGTCTGTCAGTTTATAGTAGTTGCCGTTCGGAGCGGCAGGCAGTTCGAGCACTGCCTCGGCGATGGCCAGTCCGGTCACGTAATCACCCGCGGTGATGGTCACCGACTGGTCTTGCGCGCGCTTGGCGGGACGGGCGTGGGCGATGATGGTGGCCTCGCGCTCACGCAGACCCTGCTCGTCGCCGGTTCTCCACACACGGAAACCTTCTCCTGCGTGGTTGGTGTAGGGGTGTTCTGACGGATTGCCATCTCCCCAAGTGATGCTGCCATCACTCACCGAAGCTATCTTGTTCACGGTATCGCAGGCGGCCATGAAACCACCGTCGTTAGTGTTGGTATCGCCAGGCACCTTATACCGTGCGGTAATCTGCGAACTGTAGCCGCCCGGGGTGGCTACGTTGGCAAAGCCTTTCACCGTGCCGAAAGTGCCGTTCTTACGTATGCTGAAGTCTATACCGTTGTCGAGGATAAGCAGCGTGTGGCGTTTGTTGGCCACGCTGGGGTTCACCATATAAATCTTGTCGCAGATGTTCTTGTTGTTGCCGCAGGCAGCTTCGGGGCATTCCGAATCCACCAGGTTGTACAGTTCGGTCTGCGCTGCTTCGACATAGGGTGCTTCGAATATGGTACCGTCGTGGTAGTGACCCGATTGCGTGCTCTGCTCGTAGAAGGCCAGATTGCCCACCTCGTCCAGAGCGGCTGCAAACTCGGTCACGTTATAGCCGCGATAGCTGTAGACACCCACGTTGTAGACCGAGTAGCGGTTCGACATGTCGGCCGACGAAGCGTCGGTGGTACCGGTGAGGAGGATAGCGGTGTTGTGCAGCCAGAGGCTGTCGGTACGCTGAATCGACTCGATGGTGCGGGTGGGGTGGCAGGCATCCATGACGCCGTAGTTGCGCACCACGACTTCGCTGAGAATATCGCCGCCGAGCACCGAGGTGCCGCTACCGAGGATTGAACGCTTGATGTTCATCGTGGGTTCGACTGCGACATCGTTGTTGGAGGTGTTGTATCCCTTGCCGTCGATATAGAGTCGGCTTTCGCCGCCCCTGAATCCGGGTGTGTTGAAGACGCTTTCGCCGTTGGCCACACCCCAGTTGGCTCCGCTGTAGACCGACAGGTTGAGCATCAGCTCATTGGTCTGCAGGGGTTCGGTCTGGTACGACTCGACCCACAGGGTACCGCCCGAGTAGGGGTATCCGCGCCAGAAGTCGGTGCCGGGTTTGAAGAGGATATAGGTGCTGTCCTCGGTGTCGGTGCCGTAACTGTTGCGCCACACCGGGCAGCTGTCGATAGCATCCTGGCCGATGTTGACATACACCGAGCCGTAGACCATGCCTTGGTAACCGGCGCCGTAGAGGTTCGAACCCACTGTACCGCCCGTGATGTTGACAATCGACGAGGGACGCATGGTGGTGACAGCGCTCGAAAGGCACTCGGCCGGGTAGCCGTCGTTGACGAACTCCGAGCCGCCGTATAGGCTTTCATAGATATTGCCGCCGTCCATATTGAGGACCTTCAAACCGTAGACGATCGGGTCCTTGTTACCCTTGCCACCTCGGCCGCCGGCGAAGATGTTGCGGTGGAACATACCGTCGTGGATGTTCACCACGATGTGTGCAAAGTCCTCGGGCGACGAGACGGTCGTCTCGTTGTTGCGAGTGGTGTCGGGCACACGGTGCAGTTGACGGGTGTCGGAGGGCTTGTAGTAATAGGTACGGTCGTCGTTTTTCTTATAGGTCATCGTGGTGCCCATACGGCCACCGCCGTAGAGGCAGCTGTCCACCTCACCGTCGTTGAAGGTGATGCTGATGTATTCGGTATTGGGGTGTACCAGGGAGTCGTCGCCAGCGTAGGCCGTGGGCGAGGCATGCTGGTAGGAGAATTCGTCCAACAGGGCATTGGCATGCTGCGAGGTGTAGTAGCTGTCGGGGTAGTCGCCGTTGCCGCCGCCGAAGATGTTGTAGAAGTGGCCGCTGTTGACGGTAATCTCGGTTTTGTAGACGTTACCGGTGAAGTCGTTGCCGCCGTAGAGGTTGTACACCAGCTGGTGACCGTTGAATTCGAGGTGGGTGGTGTTGTGCACATCCGAACCCCAGCAACCGCCGTAGAGGGCGCGGAAGGGAGAATCCCATGTGTCGTAGGTCTTGATGTAGGTGTTCTCCACGTCGCCGCCGCCGCCGCCGCCGTAGGCGATGGCCGAGGTGACGTTGTCGGCGTGGTGCAGGTGTACGTGGGTCGCCTCGGTGACGTTACCCCAGCGCTTGCCCTCGAGGTTGCGGGCGTTGAGGTCGTCCCAGCGGCCTTCGCCGCCACCGAAGAGTGAACCCTGCACCGTCAGGGGGCCGGTACCCGGGCAGCCAATCTCGTCGTTGACCACCAGGCAGGTGGTGCGGCAGTCGGCCATCGAGCTGCCGGTGAACACCGACGTTTCGATGGTGCCGCCCCAGAGGTTGATATTGGCGCTGTCGACGTCGGGTTTACCCACATGCGTGGCAATCAAATTATCGTTGGGATGATTGGCGTCATATCCGCCGAAGGAGTAGACGTTGTATTCCCTATAGCCGACGGGTGCAAAGTCGTAACGGCCGTTCGAGCCGCCCCAGATGCGGTGCACGATGCCGCCCGACATGTCGATACGGGTGTTGCCTTTCACGTGGCCGCCGATATCGTTGCCGCCATAGAGGTACTTGATACCTGCCGCCGAAGTCTTTCTCACTTCGACATAGGCCATACCCTCGATGTCGCTCATGCGGCATCCGCCAAACACCGAGTCGGTGACGGTCACACGGTCGCTGTTGGACAGGATGTGGGTAGACACACCTTTCACCGTGTTGTCGCAGATATCCACGAAATCGTCAACCAGCTTGGTCATGTTGCCGAGGTTGCCGCCGCCGTAGACGTTCTTGACGTTGCCTTGCTGCAGCACGATTTCGGGCACGCAGTTCATGTCGTCGAAGTTGTTGCCGCCGAAGATGGTGCCCACGTAGTTCTCCGCCTTGCCGCCGCGGATATGACGGCCTAAGTAATTACATACAGCCCTGATATGCGCGCTGTTCAGCACACTGGCATAGTCATAGGTATTGGTGGTTCCCTGGTTGTTGAGCAGCACCGTTACGCCATCCGTCACCGAGCTGCCGGCGCCGCCGCCGAAGACAGTGTCGATAAATCCACCATTGGTGTTGATGTCGATATAGGTGCTTTCCTCGTTGGGTCGGTCACCTTCCATGCCCTTACAGATAAACACGTCGGGTAAGTTGGGTCGTGTGCCGTCGTAGTTCCAGGCACCGTTGCCCGAGCCGTAGACCGAGTTGATGATAGGCGTGCCTTCGATGCGCAGATAGGTGGAATAGTTCGGGTTGTAGGTGCCGTCGCCCACGGCATTGTTCAGCGGGTCGCCGTTCGAGGCCGTCTGGGCGGCTTGGTTGGCACGTTCGGCTGCCAAGCTGTCGGCGGCGTTAGTGCAGTCGGTATAGTCCACATTGCCCTGGTAGGGGAGGAAGCTCTGGACGCTGCCCACGCAGTCGTTGCCGGCGAAGAGGCTGCCCAGGATGACAGCTCTGTCCTTGACGAGCAGCTGCGACAATCCGTAGATTGAGGCGTTGGCGCCACCGCCGAAGACGTTGCCCCAGATTTCGGCCGTGTCGCCCACCACGAGGCGCACGGTGCCCTTCCGGTGCAGCACGGTCAAATCTCTTTCTTCAATGGAGTCAAATATTCTGGGGGTCGTACCCGTTTCGAAGCCCACGTTGGCCATCAAGCCGCCGGCCACCAGGTTGCCCTTGATGATACCGCCGTTGACAAAGACGTTGACGTGTTGCTGGGTCGGGATGAGTTTACCGGTAAACTCGTTGTAGGGGTCGTAGTCGACATCGATGTTGAATATGGTGTTCACCATCTTCTGGTCGTCGTAGTGGCCGGGATTGTCCTTGTCCTCGCAGTGGTAGTAGCCGTCGCAGCCACCGTAGACCGAGCCCTGTATCACAGCCTCGCCGGTGATGGCCACATAGGTGGAGCCGTCGGTCTCCGAGCCCACGTCGCCGCTCACGTCGTTGCCGCCGAACACGTCGCCGTAGTTGCCGCCTGCCAGGTAGACACCGCAGTTGTTCTTGACGTTGGCGTTACGGCAGCCGCCGTAGACGTAGTCGGCAATGATTTGCGAATTCTCCATTGCCGCAATCACCGAGCTGATTTTGTTGGGGACTGGAATAAGGGAGCTGCGGGTCAAAATGGTTTGCATGGTGCCTATAAGGGGGCGGATGTCGATATAGGAGAAGTGGTCGGCCACAGCTTCGGCAAAGGTCTTGTCGTTGGTCATGTCGCCCATGTTGCCGCCGCCGTAGACCGAGCCCACGCCACCGCTCATGAGCTGGATGAACGACACGTTCTCCATCGGGGCTATGTTGTTGCCGCCGTAGAGGAAGTGCACGTTATACAGGCCCCGGTCGGGGGTGTAGTTGGTTTGGAAGCCGGCACCGTTTTTGGTGGTGTCGGTTATCGAGGGGTTGGTAAAGATGAAGTGTCCGTTCTGGTAGTCGCGGGTGAAGCCGGTACCGCCTCGGGCTATACCGTTGATGTCGTAGACCGTGCCGTCACGACGGCAGTCGACAATGCCGATGGGGTTGTCGACCGTGGCGTGGTTGCCGCCGATGAAGGCGGTGTCGACCATGCCGCCGAAGAACTGCACTTCGGCGTGCGAACTCTTGACCATGTTGCCGCCGCCGAAGAGGGTGCGGATGCCGAAGTCACGGCCCATACCGTGGTAGAGCGAGTTGTAGACCAGCGACTCGTCGTCGGTCAGCTTGGTGCAGTGCACGTTCAGGTCGACCATCGAGGTTTGGGCCACGGCGCCGCCGTAGTTGTTGCCACCGAAGACACTCAGGATGGTGCCGCCGTTGATTGCGAGCTCGATGGCCGTGGCGTGGTCGTGCGAAGCCGTCGTTATGCCGATAAAGGCGTTCTCGGCACCGCCGAACACCGAGTCGATAAGTATGTGGTCGTTATATTTGTGGGCGTTGTTGCCATAGGCATCGTTGTGGCCCTCCACTTCGGGCACACCGATCGAGACTCTCGAGGTCTTGATATAGGGGATGGTGCCGCCCAGCTTCGTGCCCACAAAGCGGTTGCCGTCTTCGGCCGTGGCGAAGTCATCGCCAGTGTAGGGGTCGTAGTCGAAGGTGCCCTCGGCGACCACCTCGGTCGAGGGGTCGTACCAGTCGTAGACACCACCGCGGAAAGCATACTGGCCGTAGGATACGTTGGTGGTCTTGGTGCCGTTGGTGGCCCAGTTCCTGGTGTTGGCATCGTAGGTGCCGCCGTAGCGGTAGAAGCCGCAGCCGCCGCCGTAGACGTAGCTGATGTGTGCGGGATGGTCCTCACTGGTGTTCTCGGTGCCGATTTGGATGGTGGAGCCGAATTCGCCCTGCACCCAGCCGGCGATGTCGTTGCCGCCGTAGAGGGCATAGATCGAGTCGGCGTTGTGGACTGTCACCGAGGTGTTGCCCTGCACGTTGGCCATTCGGCCGCCGCCGCAGACGTAGCCCTTCACCACCGGAGCGCGGTTCGACTTGGCGTCGATTTGCGGTATGTCGTACCGGATGGTCAGCGTCGAGCTGACGGTCTGAGTGGTGCCGTTGGAGTAGGTCACCTTGCAGGTGAGGGTGACGACTTCGGGTGCAATGGGCGGGTTGGTAAGGGTGAGGTCGCACTCGTTGCCGACGGGGGTGATGGTCAGATAGCGCGTGGCGCGCGGGTCGAGGCTGTATTCCACCGAAGTCACCGTGGCGTTCTCGGCTGTGGCCGTGGGGCGTGTGTCGTGGCGTGTGACAGGGGAGCCATAGAAGAACCACTCGCGGGTCTTGGCCATACCGGCCTTGCCGAAGCCCTCCTCGGTGCGCATCTCATAGTTGAGGTGCATACCGCGACGGTACAGCTCCTCGACATATTCGGTGTAGGCCGGGGTGGTCATCATGCTGATGTAGTTGGAGGCTGTGTAGTTGATGGTGGGTACCACTCTGAGCGAAGCAGAGGCAGTGCCGTATTCCATCACCTTGCCCTCGACGGGGTCGCCGCCGGTGGTCAGGCCCGTCAGGCCCACGCCCGGGGCGATGGAGGCGATGAGCTTCTCGTGCACCTCTTTCTTCACCGACAAGAAGGTGGCCGCATTACCGGCCGGGAAGTTGGCTCCGAGCACATTCACGTTGTCATAGTAGTAGTACGAATCGAACTCATTGCCCGTGCCGGCACTGTTGGCACGGTAGTTGTGGTAGATAATCTCTTCGGGGCGCTGGTAGCAGTGCACTGTCGACATGCGCCACTCTGCCGTGGCGGCACTCTCGCCGGTGGCATCGTCGAGGGTGTCGTAGATGAGCCAGTAGTCTGAGGTCTTCCACGAACCGCCCAAGCGCACTTTCTCCTCGATGGCGAGGCCGTGGTCCCAGTTGTACCAGATGACGCTCTTGGTCATCGGCTCGTTCGACACGATGCGGTGCACGCTCAGTCCCTCGGCGTGGCTGGCCACGAGGTGGTAGCGGTAGGTGACGCCGCCGGCACCGAGCCACTCCTGGTAGTAGTTGCCGGTGCTGCCGGTGCGGTACCACACGCAGAGTTCCGAGAAGTCGTCGTGCTGCACGCTGACAACCCTCGGGTTGGCCGGGTCGGTGGTGTCGAGGGCGAGATAGACGTTGCCCTGCTCCACGATTTCGGTCGTTCCGTTGGGGTTGCCGGCATGGGTGCCGAGGGTGTAGATTTTGGCCCAGCCCTGGGCTTGGTCGTAACCCGTCAGGTAGCGCAGGCTCTCAATGTCGCGTCCGTTGGCCATGGTGTCGGCCACGGTGCCGTCAAACCAGTAGAAGTGGCCGTTGGTCAGCGTGTACCATCCGGCCTGTCCCCACACCTGCGGCACAAAGGCGAAGAAAAGCAGCGAGAGTAAAGCCACTCTGCGCGCGCAGGCGAGTATGCTATATATTCTATTTACGTGTTTCATCATGTTCCTGTCAAATGTTTATAGCGGGCAATTTCATACGATTATCTGACGTTTAGTGGTGTAAGCCTGATTGCACAATCTTGTCCAATCCCGTGCCTGTAAGCAGCCCCTAATGCCGTTGTTTGATGGTTGTTTGGTCGTTGTTGGATCGTTGTTCGGTAAATTACCGAACAACGACTGAACAACGACTGGGCAACGACTGAACAACGGCATGTGCGGATTCTGATTATGAGTCATGTTATTCATTCTTCTTGCTGGCTACGGGTGAGTTGTGGTAACCGTCCTTGACGGCGATGGCCTTGACCGTTACGCCTGCAGCAAGACTGACAATGGGGCCGGTGTACTGGAAGGTGCCGGTCTCTCCGGGGTTGGGTGCCGAGCCGTCGGTGGTGTAGTAGAGGGTTACGCCGGTCTGTCCGTGGGCGGTGGTGTTGGTGATGGTAGCGGTGTTAGCGGTGATGGTGATGGAGGGGGCGGGCAGGGGCACGACCGTACCGTCGGAGGGGTAGGAGTTTTTTTGTCCGAACTTGGTGGCGATGACGCGCACCGTCTGTCCGGCATCGGCGTAAGGCGGTGTGCCGGGGTCGTAAAGGGTGCTTTCTGTGGTGGGACGGCTGCCGTCGAGGGTATAGTAGTAGGAAACACCGCTGGTGGCCGACGAGAAGACGATGCTGTTGTCGGGATTCACATGGACGTAGGGCTGCGATACGTTGCGTTTGAGCTCGTAGCCTACCTGCACGTCGGTGTTGCCGGTGACCACGCCGGCGTTGCCGCCGCCGTAGACGCTGCCGTCGACCACAGTGGCGTCGCCGAAGATGCCGACCGAGGTGCTGCCGTCGACCACGGCCGTCCGGCCGAAGCCGCCGCCGAAGATGTAGCCTTTGACGTGGGTGGTGTCGTGGTGGCTGGTGGCGGTGACGAAGGTGGTGTCGGGGTGTTCCGGGTCGGTGGCGTCGATGCTCTGGATTTTCGCGCGCGAGCTGTAGAGGGTCACCTCGGTGTTGCCTTTGACCGGGGCTGCCTCGCCGCCGCCGTAGACATTGCCACGGACGATGGCTATGTTGCGACGGTGGAGGTCCTTGACCAGGGCTCCCTGCACGGTGATGCTCTTGCTCCATTTCTTGTCGATACCGCCGATGTTGACCACGGGGTTGGCCCTTACGTAGCCGTTGAGGGTGTCGCGGTGAGGAGTGTGGGTGGTCTCGCCGACCACAATGCCGTTGGTGCCGTCGCCGTAGCCGCCGCCGTAGATGTTGGTGAGGCCGAAGGTCTTGGTGAGGGTGTCGGGAGCGCTGACCGAGCTGCGTTCGTGCAGTGCGAATCCGTAGGGCAGGGGATCGAGTGGATCGAGTTCGGTGAGGCCGGAGGTGCGGATGAGGAAGGCGGAGTCGCTGATGATGTTGATGACGGGCGAGGCGATGTTCGAGTCGGTGGGCGTGTAGATGGCCAGGTTGCCGGCGCCGTAGATGTTGGTGAGCTTCAGGCCGTCAGCGCAATCGTAGGTGGAGTCGATGTCGACGTTGATGGTGATGCGGCCTTCGATGTAGCCGTTGGTATCCGAGCCGCCGTAGAGGTTCGTGATGTTGCCGCCGAAGACGTTGATGGTGACATCGCCTTTGATGTTGGCCGGGTTGGTCACGTTACCCAGGGAGCCGCCGAAGACGTTCGTGTATCGGCCGCCTTCGATGTTGAGCACGACGTTGCCGTTGACATCGGCGTTGCGTCCGCCGGCGTAGAAGTTAGTACCAGAGGCACCGCAGTTCAGTGTGGTGATAATATTGCCCGTCGGGGCCTCGTTACCGCCAGAGAAGACGTTTCCCGTAGCCACCGGGCAATCTCCCTCCCGGTTGATGTTCTGGACGATGGTTTCGATGGTACCCAACTGGTTGGAACCGCCGTAGACATTGGTGATAAGGCCGCCGGTGATATCGGAGGTGGCAGTGCCGGAGACATTTGCTCCGGGGTTGTAGTCCTCGGCCGAGGGATCGGCGTGGTTGCCGTAGCCGTTACCGCCGCCGAAGACCTCGTAGATGCGTCCGCCGTCGACGACGAGGTGGTTGTTTTTGGTGTTGGCCGCGTTGCCGCCGCCATAGAGCGAGCGGATGGTGTTCTCTTCGCAGTACCATACGTGCACCAGGGTGGTGCCGGTCGAGGCGAGGGGCTGGTGGGCAGCCCTGTTGCCGCCGCCGTAGACGGCCGAGATGGCGAAGTACTCCGCTGCGGTGGGCAGGTGTTCGACATCGGCGCCGTTGAGCTCGTCGTCGGGAGCTGCCAATGCCATGGCGTATGCGTTGGAGGGGCAGGTGTCGGCCACGGTATGGGCTGTCTTGTAGATGTTGACGTTGGTGTTGCCGAAGGGGGTGCCGCTGAGGTTGTTGGCACCGAACACCTCGCCCTTGATGGTGGCTCTGCCGGTGGCTTGTCTCTTGTCTTCGGGGTCGGCACCGGGCAGGCCGATGTTGACATAGGTGTGGCCGGAGTTTTCGTTGCCCTCGTAGCCGACCGAGGCGAAGTTACCGCCGCCGTAGACGGAGCCGCGGATGGTGTCGCCGACGATGTCGACGCGGCTGTTGCCAAAGACACGGCCGGCCATGGTGAGGGGTGTCCAGCTGAAGCTCAGACCCGTTCTCGCCGTGGTGGAGTCGTTGGCCGTCGAGTCGTTGTTTTCAGCGGCATTGTCCGAGCCGTAACCGGCAGCGTAGACATCGCCGAAGTTGTAGTTGCCGTTTGTTACATGGGTGCCGATGACACCGTCAAGGATTTTGACGTGGGTGTTTTCGGTCACCATGCCCTGTTCGGAGCCGCCGAAGACGCAGCTGAGCACTTTGGCACCGTCGATGGTGATATCGGCCTGGCGCGAACGACCCATGGAGACCCAGCGGGGTTTCCCGATGTTGACACTGCCCTGACTACCGCCGAAGACGTTGCCGGTGCGGGTGTGGACCAGTTTGCCCCACTGATTGTAGATGGTCCTGTCGCTGTGGTTCTCGTTGGAATTGACGGTGTATTCTTTGGGGGTACCCACGATGATATTGCCGCTGAGTTTGATGACGGCACGGCCAGTGTTCTCGTATATCACACCGTAGTTTGTGCCTTCGTCGGAGGTGGTATAGAAGATTATGTCGTCACCGTTCTTGATGGTGTCGTCCCAGTAGCCGAGGGAGGCCATCTCGCCGCCGCCGAAGATAGAACCGTAGATGCGCGGACTGTAGGTATTCCCGCTGATGACGGTGTCCTTGACGGTGATCTTGGCGTTGGTGACGCGACCGGCCCAGATGTCTTCGTAGTTCTTAATGTCGCCCTTGCCAGAACCGAAGATATCGCCGCAACTTTCGTCGGCGAAGAGCAGCGAGTCAGCTTTGTAGTTGCCGATAGTGGCGTTGCCGCGTACGAGGATGTTGACATTGCCGTGGGTAGAGTCGATGTAGTGGCCGTCGACGTCGACACCGGAGAGTGCCATACGGCCGCCGCCGAAGATGGTGCCCTGGATGGTGCCGCCGTCCATGAGGACGCGGATATTGCCCTGCACACGGCCATTGGTATGGTTGGTGTTGAGGTAGTTACGTCCACCGCCAAAGATGTTGCCATCAAAGGAGGTGGTGCCCTGCGTGCCGACAATGCCGCTGTGGACCACGACGCTGACGCTGTCGAGGACGTGGCTATCGGCGCCGCCGCCGAAGAGGGAACCCCAGATGCGGCCGCCCATGGTGGTGGTATCCCACTGGTTAGGACGCTTGGATGGAAGGTCGGCAGCAGCACCTTCGCGGAGGTGGACGGTGAGGTGGGCCTCGTTGACGTTACAGAATTTCTTGCTATACTCTATGGAGTCGTGTCCGATACCGCGACCGGCAGCATAGACGTAGGCGTTGTGGCCGTTGTAGTCGAGGGGGCCGACAATGGTGTTGCCGCTGATCTCAACGTTGCAGACGCCGCCGTGGCGCTTGGTGGGATCGTTGAGGAGGTAGGCACCGTCGGATTGTCTGCGTTCGACCCAGCCGGTGGAAGCCATATCGCCGCCGCCGTAGACGCAGTCCATAATCTGGCCGCCGGTGATGGTGACGTAGGTGTTGCCGTAGACGCGGCCAGCCTGCTCGGTAGGCACCATACGAACATATCCAGTATCGCAGAGGAAGGAGGAGTCGCTGATATGCGAGAAGCGCTTGTGGTTACCGTAGCCGCCGCCGAAGACGGAGCCGTAATAGTAGTGGTCTTTGGGGAAGCCCTCAGGCTTGTCGTAGATGATATTGCCGAAGCAGCCACCAGTGACGGTGACGTGGCAGTCCTCCTTGACGACACCGCGGGCACCGCCGCCGAAGCAGTTGCCCATGAAGCGGCCACCGTTGACCTCGACGCTGGTGTTGCGCACACGACCCATGTGGACCCAGTTCCAGTAGTGGGTACCATCCTGTTCGACATAGCCCTGGCCGCCGCCGTAGACGTTGCCGGAGCAGGTGTGGTAGAGACGGCCGAGAGAGTCGATGAGGGTCCAGGGACGGCCGTAATGGATACAGGAGCTGCTGAACTCGTAGGGAGTGCCGGTGTAGGGCTCGCCGTCGATGACGAGGCGGGTGTAGCCTGTGTTCCCGTAGTACTTATCGTGGCGGGCATTGCGGTCGCTGGAGCCGTAGGTACCGACATAGCGGTTGGTGTCCCACCAGCCGACGGACGACATCTCGCCGCCGGCATAGATGTCGGCCATGATGCGCGGATAGCCGTCGATGCGGACAGAGGTGTTCATCACGCGTCCGGCCAGGATGTCGACGGTATCCTTGGTGTCGCCCTTGCCGCCGCCGAAAATGTCGCCGATGGTGTAGTCGTTGTCCACGAGGACAGCGCCGTCGTAGGCGCCGATGGCGGTCTTGTAGACGATAATCTTGTATTCACCGTTCACCTTCCTGACCTCGGTGGTACCGAGGTAGTCCTTGTAGGTTGTGCTGTCGGCATCATCGGCAAAGAAATAGATAAAGTTTTTGTTTCTTTCTTTTTTCTCATCTGTCGTCATGTCGGCAGCCAGCACAGCGCGGCCGTCATAATCTTTGCCATTCTTCAGGACAGCGTCACGCACATCGGGCTCGCCAGCGGTGACGTAGATGTAGGTGTTGCCGTGGTGAGTGGAGTCGTAGATGGGTGCGCCGTTGGCGGCAGTTCCGCCGGTGAGGAAGCATTCCACCACGCCGTTGGTGTCGACGCCTGTGCGGGCCAGAGCGCCGCCGCCCTGCACGGTGCGGCGGATGCGGCCACCGGTGACGGTGACGGAGGTGTGCCCCTGGACGCGGCCAGCGGTGTGGTTGATGTTGAGAGCGTTACGTCCACCACCCCAGACGCAGCCGTCGTACTCCTGGGTGTCCTCGCCGGAGCCGATGTAGGCACCCTCCTCGATGGTGGTGTGGGTGTGGCCGAGGACGTGGCCGTCGGCGCCGCCGCCAAAGGTGGAGCCGTAGATGTGGCCACCGCTGACGGTGAGGTGCGTTTCGTGGACGTTACAATAGTTCTTGAAGTACTCGTCGGGGTCGTTGCCCACGCCCTTGCCGCCGCCATAGACGTGGCCGTTCATCTGCGTGTGGTCGTTGGGACCGATGATGCCGCCGCTGATGTTGACGGTACAGATGCCGTTGGTGTGGACACCATTGGTTTGGCGATAAGAGGAGTCGATGAGGTTGTACTTGTGGTTGGCATCCTCACGGACATAGCCCACAGAGGCCATGTTGCCGCCGCCGTAGACATTCTCGCGAACGATGGCGCTGTCGCTGATGCGGACGGTGGTATTGCCGTAGGTACGGCCAGCGATGAGGGTGGCCTCGACGAACTTGATATAGGTGGTGTCGTAGACGGGGTCTTGTTCTGTTCCGATATTGGTGATGGTGTTGATGATGCAGGAGTCGTTGTAGTGGCGTGGGGTTTCCTCACGGCCGTAGCCGCCACCGAAGACGGAGCCGAAGTAGTAGAGGTAGTTATTGGTGTCGACGGGGACGGGGGCTGTGGGTCTGGTGGGTTTAATAGGCTCATCAATGGGTTCGATAGGTTCCTCGTCGCCCGAACTGGGGTCCCAGGCAGCGTGGGCGGTCTCCCAAGCCTCATGTTCGGTCTCCCAGGCAGCGTGTTCGGTCTCCCAAGCTGATACCGAGGAGGCACTGTCGATTATCCAGAGGGATACCAAGTAGGCGCTGTCTCTCTTCCAGTCTGTAGAATCGCTAATGTATTGAGCCTTGTTGACATCGGCATTGGGGTTGACGATGCGGGTGCCGATGGTGCAGCCGGAGACGCGGACGTCGGTGTTCTCGAGCACCACGCCCTGCTCGGCGCCGCCGTAGACATTACCCATGATGGTGCCGGTGCCGCTGATGTCGACGTAGGACTGGCGCGAGCGGCCCATGGAGATCCAGTGTGGCGACTCGGGGGCGACGTCGCCCTGGCTGGCGCCGACGATGTTGCCGGTGCAGGCATGGGTGAGCTTGCCGTCGGTGACGACGGTCCAAGCGCCGTGATGGTCGAGGTAATCCTTCGTGTACTCGTACTCGGTACCAATGGTGGCGTTACCGGCGACGGTAACCTTGGTGGTGCCGGTGCTGGGTGCGAAACCGGAGGCCAGCGGAGTGTAGAGGTTGGTGTTGTCCCACCAGCCCACGCCAGCCATCTCGCCGCCGCCGAAGACGGCGCCGTAGATGCGGGGTGTCTCGCTGATGTGGATGGAGTCGTTCATGACGCGGCCTGCGCGGACATCGTTGTAGCACTCGATATCGCCCTTGCCGGAGCCGAAGATGTCGCCGCAGCTGTAGTCGGTAGACAGTAAGGCCGCGCCGTTGGGGTTGCCGATGGCGGGGCTGCCTTTGACGATGACGTATGCGTAGCCATGGTTGACGGAGTCGTAGTTGCCTTCCGTGAAGAAGGTGGCGTCGAGCTCGCCGTCGGCGTTGACGCCGGTGAGGGCCGTGCGGCCACCACCGAAGAGGGAGCCGAGGATAACGGCATTGCCGTCGACGGTGAGGTTGGTGTTGCCGCCCACGCGGCCGCAGGTGACATTCATGGTGTAGGTGGAGGCGTCGCCCGGAGTGGCAAAGCTACCTGAGCCACGGCCGCCGCCGAAGATGTTGCCGTTGAAGTTGTCGAGGCCGTTGTAGCCGATGGTGACGGTGCCGCTGATGTCGACCCAGGTGTTGGAGATGACGTGGCCGTCCTCTGCGCCGCCATAGACGTCGCCGTTGATGGTGCCGCCGCTGGCGTGAATATGGGTGTGGTGGGTATTGTTGAAGTTCTTGTAGGTGTCGCTGGCAAAGCCGCGACCGGCGCCGTAGACGTTACCGCCATAGTTGCCGAAGACGGTGGTGTCTGTGCCGGAAATATACATACCGCTGCAGTCGCCAGCAGTACCGATGGTGCCGCCCTTGACAAAGACGCGGGCCATGGACCAGGTGGAGTCGGGGGTCTTGTCGGTGTCGGAAGGAAGTATCATGGGTCCGATGGAGGCCAGAGCGCCACCACCATAGACATTCTGATGGATGAGGCCGCCGTTGATGACAATCAGGGTAGAGTCGGTGACGGAGCCGGAGGCATCGTTGTAGGTGTCGGCCTCGCCGTCGCCGTCGCTGTCGTACTGTCCGATACCGGAGCCTGCGCCGAAGACGTTGCCGCGGCCCAGCCAGTGCATGTCGCTAATATCATCGACACCCACGAGGGTACTGGCTTCCGAGGGGCTGACGTAAGGCACGCCAATCTCGGCATCGTTGATGATGACGACGGTCTTGTTGCGGACGTGACCATCCTGGCCACCGCCGTAGACCGAGCCGTAGATGCGGGGCGAGGTGGAGGTGGGAGTGGCCACAGGACTGATGGTGCTGTCGCCAATGATGACGCGGGTGTGGTTGGTATAGCCGGAGAAGTAGCCCGGGGAGTAGAGGTGGCGCGGGGATTTGGAGGAGACGGGAGCCGCCTCGCCGCGGCAGCCGCCGAAGACATTGCCCAGCGGCAGGTCGTCCTTGAAGCTGTTCTTAGGCTTGGAGGGGTCGAGGATGCCGACGGTGCCACCGGTGATGTAGACCAGGGTGTGGCCGGTCTTGGCCAGAATGCCGGTCAACTTGGTCTTGTTCGAATCGACCCAATTCTCGCCGTAGCCACGGCCTTGCCAGGCCCCGGGGCCGCCGGCGTAGTTACCCTTGCCGACGGAAGCCATGTTGCCGCCGCCGTAGACGCTGCGGAGGACGCGGCCACCAGTCATGGTGACATAAGTATTGTTATAGACGCGGCCGGCCGTGAGGCTGTAAATCATGGCCGAGGAGTCGCCCGAATCGTCATGCTTACGCAAGTTGGTTTCCAAATATTTACCCTTACCCTTGCCGCCGCCGTAGATGGAGTGGCCCACGATACCAGCCTGCATCCTGACGTTGGTGCTGCGGATGACGTGTCCGTTCTCGGCACCGCCGTAGACGGAGCCGGCAACGAGGGGCGTGGTGTGGTCGTTCTTGGGGTTGACGCCCAACTGACCTGTGGTGGGATCGCCATAGTATTGGGCATCGCTCTTCCCGGCATGGTCGGTGATGTTGACGAGGACGACGGTACTGTCGACATTGGCAAACTTGGTCATGCTACGAGGCACACCTGCTTCGCCGCGCGAGGCGCCGAAGATGTCGCCGTTGTCCTTGCCAGAGTAGCCCAGACGAGCGGAGCCGCTGACGGTGACACGGGCCACGCCGGTGTTCTTGCGGCAGTGGATTTCGGCGGGCCACGAGAGGGCAAAAGTGGTCTCAGGATCGGTGTGTTCGACGTAAGCACCCACACGGCGGCCCAGGTTAGCCATAGCACCGCCGCCATAGATGTTATGCTCCACATAGCCGCCGTCCATCAGGATGGTGGCGTTGCCGAAGACCACACCTGCGAAGGAGTTGTACTTCTCCTTGTTGTCGTCATCGATATCTATATACTTGTCGGTACCGCAGCCACCGCCGTAGATGTTGCCACAGAGGGAGAGGAAGTCGAGCTTGCTGTTCATCTCGGTGGTGAAGGCCTCTATCTTGGCCAAGGTGTCGTCCTTGTGGGCATTTTCAGAATGCTCTTTGACCCATTTTTGGAGGGTCTCGATGGAGTCCTCGAGGGTCTTGGTACGGTCGTACATATCGCCGTGGTTGCCCACACGTCCGTCGTGGATGTAGACATAGGCGTCGGCCACGGTGTGGCCGTTTTCGCCGCCGCCGTAGATAGAGCCGTTGATGAGCGGGTTGAAGTCGTTGAGGTCGGTGGAAGAGTTGGTACCGCCGCCGATGGTGACGATGGTCTTGTTGACGTAGGCTATGGAGTCGTAGATGGAGCCGGGGGCGCCGATGTCGCCTCGCGAGGCACCGAAAATCATGCCGTTGTTGCGACCGCTGGTGCCTATGGTGCCGCCGGTGACGGTGACCTTGCAGGTGCCGGCGGTGTCGGTGGCAGCGGGATGGGTAGAGGGACTATTGGCGTTGGTGAGGAGGTAAACCTCGCCCTTGGCGAGGGTCTCGTCCAGACCCGAACCGACGGCAGCGGCGGCACAGGCGTAGTCGCCCACCGAGGCGTTGGCACCGCCGCCATAGACGTGGTGCATCACCTGCACGGAATCTCTCGTTTTACCGTTGATGAGGACCGAGGTATTGCCGTAGGTTCCACCGGCGAAAGGCGAGATGGTGTCGATTTCAGTGCTGGTGCCGGGGCGGTAGGTGCGGTAGGTGTCCTCGCCGCGACCGCTGCCGAAAACATTGCCCTCAAGAGAGCCTAAGTCTTTGTCGCCGTCGGAGCCTATGCGGCCACGGGTGATGGTGACGGAGGTGCTGTTGTTGACAGAGCCGTTGTCGGCGCCGCCGTAGACATTACCCACGATATGATTGGTACCGGAGGGGGAGTCGTCGACGGAGGAATAGTTGATGGTGACAGCAGTGTTGTTGACATAGGCCATGTTGGTGTAGTTGTTCTTGCCGTCGAGGCTGGTGCCGGGGAGACCGCGGCCACCGCCATAGACACTGCCGTAGGTGGCATTGGGGTTGACCGTATAGCGTGGGTTGGCATTCGCGCCGTTGTCGGTGGGAGCAGCATAGACACCGATGAGGCCGCCGGTGACGGTGACGGAGGTGCCGCCCTTGGTGTTGTCGAAGGGTTTGAAGCCCACGCCGCCATCGCGACCCACGGAGGCAATGGAGCCGCCGCCGTAGACGCTGCGGCAGACGTGGCCACCGCTGATGGTGACGGCGGTGTTGCCGCCCACCATGCCCGCCGTGGCGGTGAGGTAGCCGGAGGCATCGAGGTCGATACCGCGGCCGCCGCCGTAGACGTTGCCCACATAGGTGTTGAGTTCGCTAAGGTCACCGGTGTACTTGGTGGGGACACCTATGACACCGCCCGCCACCGTGACGCTGGTGTTGCCCAGCACCTGGCCATCCTCGCCGCCGCCGAAGACGGAGCCGTGGATGGTGTCGGTGTTGGCACCGATGCTGACGACAGTGTTGCCGCCGACGCGTGCGAAGTTGGCATAGGTGCTGCCCGGTTTGCCGAGGCCGCCGCCGTAGACGCAGCCTTTGAGGGTGTAGCGTGTGGTGCCGGCAGCAGGAGCATAGGGACCCACCTTGCCACCATTGATGATGACGGTATCGTTGCCGCCCACGTAGGCCAGCTCGCCGCCGCCATAGATATTGCCCTTGACCCAGAAATGCTGGTCACCGGTGGGGTTCATCTCCACCTTGGCGTTGGCGGTAGTCCTGCCTTTTTCGATGTTATCGAGGGTACCGCGGCCGCCGCCGTAGACATTGCTGTCCACGATGCCGTTCAGCAGGTGTACGTAGGGCGAGGTGATGGTGGCATCGACAACCGCGTTGGTAGCCAAGTTGCCGCCGCCGTAGACATAGTCGAGGTTGAGCGGGCAGTTGGTGCTGGTGTCATTGACATAAACGTTGATGGCGCCCTCGATATTGCCGTTGGTGTCGCTGCCGCCGAAGGCACTGCCGATGGTGCCGCCATAGATATAGAGGTTGACGTTGCCGCCGGTGCCAATCAGGTCAGTACGGCCTGCGGGATGGTGGGTTTCATCATATCTCTTGATGTCGGCAGCTATGCTGTTGGAACCCTTGGAGCCGCCGAAGAGTCGGCCGTAGTGGCCACCATTGATGATGAGGGTGACGTTTCCGTAGACATCGGTCTTGTTGCAGCCGCCGTAGAATTCATCAACATCGCCAGTCTTCTCGGGGTTACAATCGATGATGGTGACGATGTCGCCAATGATTTGAGCCTCGTTGGAGCCTGCATAGAACTCGTCGATATTCTCTTCGCAAGTACCCTTATGGGCGAGGCGGGTGCGGACGGGGCCGCCGAGGGAGCCCCGCTCGTTGGAGCCACCGAAGAGTTGGTGAATTTTACCGGCGTTGATGATGGTGTTGGTGCCGCCGAGTCCGATGTCGGCCGGCGTATCCTCGCCGTTACCGCCGCCGAAGACGCGGCCGAAGCGGCCGCCGTCGATGGTGACGGCTGTGCCGTAGGCTGCTGCTGCGTTGCCGCCACCGAAGAGGTCTTCGATGGTGTTGTCGCAGGTGTAGACATGCACGGAGGCGGCGCGGTCGGTGGGGCCAGGCTGATAGTCGGCGCGATTACCGCCGCCGAAGACATTGGCGATGGCGTATTCGCGGTCGGCCTCGGTATAAGAAGCTGCCTGTTTGGCCGTTCTGGCTGTGCTATAGATATTGACTTCGGTATTGCCGAGGGGGGTGCCGCTGATGTTGTTGGCACCATAGACGTCGCCGCCGATGATGGTGGCGTTGCCGGCAACACTGGTGGCGAATCCCGTCTCCTCATTTACCGTTCCAGTACCGATGTTGACGAGGGTGTTACCCGTGGTGTCGTAGTAGCTTTCATTACCCACCGAGGCCATTTCGCCGCCGCCGTAGACATCGCCATAGAGGATGGCGTTGCCGTAGATGCTGACAGCGGTGTTGCCGTAGGTGCGGCCAGCGAAGACGGGCACGCTGTTGGCCGCATCGCCTGCCTGTGTGGCATCGGTGCCGGTGAGTTCGGCATGGCCGTAGCCACCTCCGTAAACGTTACCGTGATTGCGGCCACTGACACCGATGACGGCACTGTCGGAGATGTTGACATAGGTGTTGCCAGTGACGGAGCCCAACTCGGAACCGCCGTAGACATTACTCTTGATGGTACCGCCGGAGATATTGACGGTGGTCTGTCGGGCACTGCCGAGTTTGCTCCAGAGCGGGAGGATATATTCGTCGTTGAGCTTGACGAGACGACCCATGGGGCCACCGAAGACGTTACCGCCACGCGGGTGGTCGAGGCTGTAGTCGGTGGAGACATCGTTGCCGATGGTGCCGCCGGTGATGTTGACGGTGATATTGCCGCGGGCGGGGTCAGTGGTCATCACGCCGTAGCATTCCTCGTCGGTGTTGCAGAGGTCGTAGCCCACCGAGCCCATACGGCCACCGCCGTAGACGGAGCCGAGCACGGTGCCCCTGGAGATGTTGACGGTGATATTGCCGCCCACGTTACCTGCGGTAAGGGCATTGCCAGTGAAACCACGGCCGCCGCCGAAGACGTTGCCGTCGACGTAGGAGGTGCCAGTGGTGCCGATCTTGTCGTCGTTGGAGGGCAAGTCGATATTGACCTCGACATTGCCCATGACGTGGCCGTCTTCGCCGCCGCCGAAGATGGAACCGAAGATGCGGCCGCCGGTGACATTTACGGAGACACTCCCCACATTGGTATTCTTATTAAATATCGTACGCGTGTCGCCCTTGCCAGCACCGAAGAGGTAGCAAGTGACGGGGTGCGCGCGGATGGAATCGACGGTGCGGGGCACCCCGAGGGTGCCGTCGCTGAAGTTGACGGTGCAGCTGCCCAGCACGTCGGTCATCTCATTGCCGCCATAGAGATTGGTGAGAATATGACCACCGGTGACATCGACGCGGGTGTTGCCGTTGACGCGGCCTGCCGCGCGGCGCCAAGTGCCGAAGGGAACATCGACGCCATCGGGCTCGATGGCATAGTAGCCGCAGCCACCGCCGAAGACGTTGCCATAGAAGGAGTGACCGTTGGAGGCATTGACGCTGCCTCCATTTGCAGATTGAGTATGTTCTGCATCATAATAGTAGCTACCATTATGTTCATATGTGGCATAGGGGTCATAGAATGCGTAGGGCAAATGGTAGGGCCAGTGGTAGCATTCGTGGAAGTTGCTGGCCGCAGCAAGGGGGTTGGCTATCGCACTGTTCCACTGCTCAGTGGTATACATGGCGTCGAAGACGTGGTTCCCATTCTCGTAGTGGTAGCCGACGCCTATCTGACAGTTGCCAGTAATCTTGACGTAGGTGTTGCGCAGCACCTGGCCGTTCTCGCAGCCGCCGTAGACCGAGGCGGTGACGAAGGCGTTGCCACCAATCTCGAGGTAGGTGCTATCGACAAAGGCACTCCTGCTGGCCGAGGGATAGTGGATGGAGTCGAGCTCGCCGCTGCTGCCGCCGAAGATGTAACCGCAGTCGTCCTGGTCGGGGTCCGTCGGGTTCATAACATTCGGGTCGGTGATACCCACTTGGGCATCGCCCGAGAGGGTAACCTTGGCCACGCCGGTACCGGCCTGGCAGGTCTTGGGTTCGCCCACGACATGACGCGGATCATTATTCACATCGCCAGCGGTGTAGAAGGCTGTGAAGTTACCCACGGAAGCCAGTTTGCCGCCGCCGTAGACGCTGTGCTCCACCTGGCCGCCCTGCATGTCGACCCAGGTGTTCCCTGCCACGAGGCCGAAGCCCTCGTCTTCGTTGTCACCCAGACCGGCGCCATAGACGTTATACTTGACGACGCCGCTCTCGATGAGCACTTTAGTATTGCCCTGCACCTGGCCCAGCTCGCCACCACCATAGATGTCTCCACCAACGCGGAACTTCTTGCTGTTGGCAACGTCGGGATGCATGTGAACGTAGGGGTTGGAAGTAACCTTGCCGTTATTCAGGCTGGCGAGGCTACCCTTGCCACCGCCGTAGACATTGCGGTTGACATGGCCGTTCTGGAGGTCGATGAAGGGGTATTGATAGTTGGCGTTATAATAGGGTTTGCTGGAATTGGCTGTGTCGGGGCTGTAGGATGCCAGGTTGCCGCCACCATAGATGGTGTTGACATCCAGCGGGCAAGCGTCGCCGGTGGAGTCGACTATGATGGTGATGCGGCCTTCGACATTACCGTTGACATCGCAGCCGCCATAGACGGTACCTACGGTGCCGCCCTTGAGAATGATGGTGACGTTGCCACCTGTGCCGTGCAACGAGGGGTTAGCCTTCATAAAGTCAATCATAGCTTTGTTGTACTTACGATCATTAACGTCTGGATGATCGACTGTATCTTGAATCATCTCGGCCAGTGTAGCTGGGAATTTCTTGACGCTGGCGGCATAGCCTTTATCGCCTCGGGGACCGCCGTAGATGGTGCCGAATGTGCCGCCCTCGATAGTCAGGGTGATGTTGCCATAAGTGGTGCCCAGACGGCAGCCGCCATAGAGGGCGTTGTACTGCTTACTGCCGTAGTCTCCGACACCGCCACAGGTGAATTTATAGTTGAAATTGCCCAAAATGTCCACCTCGTTACCGCCGCAGAAGTGGTTGAACACCACCAACGTATCATTATTACAATTACAACAGCTGCCACCTTTGGTGACGGTCACACTGCCGGTGACGGCGCCTCGTCTGTTACAGTGCTGGTAGATGAAGCCGCAGAGGCCTGCCTTGCTGACGAGGAAGACACCACCCACACCGACGTCGGCAGGGCTGAGGGCGCCGTTGCCGCCGCCGAAGACCAGGTCGTAGCGGCCACCGTCGAAGACCACGCTGTCGCCCGGCACTGCTGCAGCATTGCCGCCGCCATACAGCTCCATAATGGTATTTGCGCAGCCGTGGACAAAGACGTGGGGCTTTTTGACAAAGGGTCGACGTGTCGAGTCGTCGGGTACTATACTTTGTGAAGTCAGGTAGTCATTAATGTCAGTCAAATTTCCTCTGTATTTGTTGGTGGGTGCGTAGTCGGCGCGGTTACCGCCGCCGTAGACATTGCCGATAGCGAACGTGGCGTCTTCCGTGATGCCATTGCTGACCGAGTCAGTGGGCCTAAGGTAAGTCCTGTAGACATCGATGTAGACATCATTCTCTGGAGTACCGTTGACGTTGTTGCAGCCATAGATAGTGGCGTTTTGCAACTTGGCGCTGCCGCTGTAGGTGCCGTCGCCATTGTCCTTACCGATTTTGACTTGTATCTTGCCGTGGACGATAGCAGCGATGTTTCTAGTGCCGCCGTCGATACCGTTCTTCTCGCCCAGGCCGCCGCCGAAGACATTTCCGTTAATGGTACCGCTAAGGATGTCGATGGTGGTGGTCTCGACGCTGTTCATGTTGTCTCTGACGATGCTGGCAGTCTTGGTATTGACCTTGCCGAGGGCCGAACCGCCGTAGAGGTCGCCATTGAGGGTGGGCGTGGCTGTACCAGCCTCGTTACCGAAGGTTATATGAACATTGCCGTCCACATTGGTGGTCTGGCCAAAGCCGCCACCAAAGATGCGTGCGTTGTGGCTGGAGGTGCCTATGGTGCCGCCGAGCAGGTCGACGGTGCTGTTGCCTGTCACCGTGCCCGAGGTGTTGCAGCCACCGTAGATACCGTCGGTGACCCTGCCGTTATTCATGGTGACAGTGGTGCTGCCGGTGATACCGGCCGCATTGCCGCCGCCATAGAGGTCGCCGACCTGGCTGTTGATCTTATCCATCGTCACGATGGGACTGCCGTTGACAGCAGCGGCATTACCGCCGCCGAAGACGCTGCCGGTGACCTTGGCCACATACGTGGTGGGGTCGATGCCCGCAGGGTATTCCACGGTGGACAGATTACTCATGGATGCAGCGACGTAGCCAATATTGACGCGGGGCTGGGCTGTGACGACAGCCGTCGAACCCTTGCCGCCGCCATAGACGTTGCCACGGATGCCAGCCAACTGCTTGATGTGCATCACATTGATGGTGGGCGAGGTGGCAGAGGAACTGGTGGGGGCATAGGGAGTCACGTTGCCGCCACCGTAAATGTTGTTGACATCGAGGGCGCAGGTCCCTTCGTGGTCGAGGACGTTGACGGTGATGTTGCCCGAGATGGAGCCGTTCTGGTTCGAGCCGCCGAAGGCGTCCTGGCTGATGGTGCCGCCGTAGAGGTTGAGGGTGACGTTACCGGTGATGTTGGCGGCAGTTCCGTTTTCCACACCCTTCGAGCCGCCATAGACATTCTCCATGGTGCCACCCTTGACGTTGAGGACTACGTTGCCGATGATGTTGGCCTGGTTGGAACCACCATAGACGTTGGTGAAGGTGCCGGCGCCGCACTCGATGGTGGTGACGACATCGACAGGATGTTCATTGGTACCGATGTCCACCTGGTTGGCACCGCCGAAGAAGTCGGTGACCTCCTCGTCGCAACCGCTGCTGTTGTCGGCCGTGACGTTGATGGAACCACCAA
Organism: Bacteroidales bacterium; assembly: GCA_017448185.1. Lineage (GTDB taxonomy): Bacteria > Bacteroidota > Bacteroidia > Bacteroidales > P3 > Colimorpha. The sequence goes on along the minus strand of JAFSLX010000061.1, from coordinate 6,649 downwards.
TGGTACCGCGCTGGTTACTGGCGCTGATAATCATGCCAATCTTACCGCCATGCAGATTGAGGGTGATGCCGCCAGCGCCGACATCGGCATGTGTGTTGACCACCTCGCCGTTACCGCCACCGAAGACGGTGTCAATGCGGCCGCCATTAATCATCACCGCCGCGCCAGGGACGGCAGCAGCGTCGCCGCCGCCGAAGATGCGGCCGATGGTGTTGTCGCAAGAGTAAACGTTGACCGTAGCGGTCTTGCCAGTGGCGCTGAAGTCGGCATTCTTGCCACCGCCGAAGACGTTGGCGATGGCGTAGCCGGCGTCAGCCACCTCGTTCACACCAGAGGTGCGGGCTGTGGAATAGATGTTCACGGTTACATCCTTCTGCGGCGAGCCGTTGGTGTTGTTGCAGCCGTAGATGTTGCCAGTGATGGTGGCGTCGCCGTCGTAGGTGCCGTCGCCGTTGTCCTGACCGATGTTGACGACAATCTCGCCGTTGACCTGGGCCGCGTTAGAATTATCGCCGAGACCGCCGCCGAAGACAGTGCCATTCACTGTGCCAGAGAGTATGTTGACGGTGGTGACATCGTTGCCCACGTTGTTGTTGACGCTGCCGAGGCTGGAGCCGCCGTAGACGTCGCCATAGATAGTGCCGCCGTTGATGTTGACGGTGACGTTGCTGTCGGTGGAGGTTCCGGCGCCATAGCCGCCGCCGAAGATGCCGTCGTTATAGATGGCATCGTTGGTGCCTATGGTACCGCTGTTGACGGTCACGGTGATATTGCCACCCACGGTTCCGCTGGTGTTGCAGCCGCCGTAGAGACCAGCCGTGACGGTGCCGTCGGAGATGGTTACCGAGGCGGCACTGTCGACATCAGCCGCGTTACCGCCACCGAAGACTTCGGTCGCCTGGCTGTTGCTCTTATACATGAACACCGTAGCGCTGCCATTGGTGACAGCCGCGTCGCCGCCGCCATAGACATTGCCAGTGGCAACGACACGGTAGTTGTCCCTGTCAGGGATGCTGGCGTCGGGATAAACTACGCCATCAAGACTGGCCATAGTGGTAGTATCGTAGCCGAAGTTGACTATGGGGTCGGCAGTGACTGTGGCACCGTCACCCTTGGCACCGCCATAGACGCTGCCGCCGATGCTGCCTGAGGTGCCTACATGTATCACATTGACCACAGGGGAATGGGCACCTTTGGTGAGTTTGCTGGGAGTGTAGGGCGTCACATTGCCGGCGCCGTAAAGGTTGTTGGTTATGTTCAAGCCGCACGTTCCCTCGTGGTTGAGGACGTTGACGGTGATAGTGCTATCAATGTTGCCGTTCTGGTTCGAGCCTCCGAAGGCGTTTTCCATGGTGCCGCCGTAGAGGTTGAGGGTGACGCTGCCGTAGATGTCGGCAGCCACAGGAGCCACATAGCCTTGCTGTCCCTCAGTGCCCACCTGCTTCACACCCTTCGAGCCACCGTAGACATTGCCAATGTGGCCACCTTTGATGGTGAGTACGACATTGCCATTGATGACATCGGCCAGGTTACAGCCGCCGTAGATCTCGTTGAAGTATCCGGCGCCGCATTCCACGGTAAGACTCAAGTTGCCTTGTGCATCGGCCATGTTGCCACCTCCGAAGAGGGTGCCGATGGCTTCGGGATTGGTTTCACAGGGACCGCTCTTGTCGATAGTGATGTCTTTGTTTCCGGTGATGCTACCGGCGGTGTTGCTGGCACCGAAGACGGCGGTGTGTAAACCACCGCGCACATGGGCATTCACGTTGCCGTGGATGTCGGCGGGGAGGTAGTTGCCGCTGCCGTCCGTGGTATGTCCATCGCCGCCAGCGAAGAGGGTGTCTATGCGGCCACCGTCGACAATGACGAACGTATTGGCCGTGATGCTGTCTACCGCAGGGGCGTTTGTCACTGCACTTCCCACGGCAGCGGCACGGCCGCCGCCATAGAGCATCTTGACAGTATTCGAGCAGCCATGGACCCAAACCTTGGCACCTTTGCCGGCAACGGGGACATAGTCGGCCTTGTTGCTGCCGCCATAGACGGCTTGCAGGGCGAAGGAAGAAGCACTGTGTGCCGATGCATTGTCTCTTATATGGGCGAGGAATCCCTCTTCCGTGAAGGACCCTACCTCTTTTGCACCGCCTCTCGCCGTTTTCCAGATATTAACGTGGATACTGTCCTTGGGGGTTCCGTTGATATTGTTTCCGCCGAAAACCATGCCGTTGATGGTGGCGCTGCCAAGGGTATCGTCACCATCCAGGGTACCGATGTTGACAAACACGGGGCCGTAGACGTTGGCTGCCGTGCCGGCATTGCCCAAACCGCCACCATAGACATCACGGCCAATGGAGCCCTGCAGGATGGTGACAACGATGGAGTCGCCTGCTTGGAGAGCACCAAGTGTTGTGAAAGGATTGGACTTACGGGTAGTGTCCACCTCGGCCAGTGCACCGCCTCCGTAAACATCGCCGGTGATCTGGGCGTCAGCCTGGTCAATCAGCACCGTCGTGCCTTTTCCTACCGCCGCCATATTGCCGCCGCCGAAGACACTGCCGCCGATGGTGACATGTGACGTTTGCGCCTGCGCGCCCGCGAAAGAAAAAAACACCATTGCCGCCATTGCGGCCACACTGAGTATATTTTTATATTTCTTCATCATAGTATACAAACACATATACGTGCTGAAAACCAGCCCATTACAGCGGCAGACAGCATGTCGTTGACAACTGCAAATATACAAAAAAAAACTTTATTTACAAACAGACATAAAAAAAAGTAATCCCAGACGGGATTCTCCGCCTGGGATTGTAGCACCGATTTCCGTTTGGTTTAGTCCTGGATCTTCACCTCGGAGCGGCCGCCGACGGGGCCGTTGTTGCCACCGCCGTAGACGTTGCCGTGAACCGTGACACCCTCTTGAAGGGTGACGGTGGTGTTGCCGCCGCCGGTGACGCCACTCATGTCGCCACCGCCGTAGACGTTGCCGGTGTTGGGTTTGAGGACATCGCCAACAAGTGTCCCCACCGTGGTGGTGCCCCTTAGTATGAGGGTGACATTGCCTGTTACGGTGCCGAGGGCTTTGAGGTCCTCATTGGTGTAGAGGAAATGCTTCCCATCGGTTTTGTCAATGGCACTTGCTGTATTGTTGACAGTAACATTGGTATCTCTCCAGGTGTAGGTGGTGGTGCGGTTCTTGATGCCAGTGCGGTAGGTACCGAGTTCGGTGTAGTAGTAGGGTTCGGTGAGGAAGCCGATGCTGTCGACCTCGACGGTGGGCAACGAGGCCGAGAAACCAGCTCCAAAAACATTGCCGTAGACGGTACAGCTGTCGAGAGTGGAGGTAACGGTGCCGTCGACCTTGCCGAGGCTGCCGCCGCCGTAGAAGTTATTCAGGATAGTGCATTCTGTCAATGTTGATGTTACGCTATGTGTGGTTGCCAGCGAAAACTTCACATATTCCACAAAGATACGAGCCACATTGTTGGTGTTGCCCGACTGGGGCAGGAACTGGTAGCTGAACTGGGTGGAGACGCCACCGTAGGTGGCATCGTATTCTTGCTTGTAGAATCGAGCCAACCATGCGTTCCAGGAAGCATCGTTACCCGCTTGACCATCGTTATGGGGGAAGTTTGTAATGCTGTTATGGTTTCTCGGTGCTTGGCGACCGTAGGAGTTGCCACCGTAACCAGCACCAAAGAAGGTGCCGAAGGTGCAGCCCGTGGCCGTGGTGGTGACGGTGCGTCCAGCGTTCATATCGCCGAATTTGGGGCCGCCGCAGAAGAAATCGATATGTCCGCCGTTGACGATGGTGTGGAGGTTACCTTGTGCAGGTTTGTCGGCGTTGAAACTGCCAGCATAGAACTCCTTGATGTCAGCATTGTCGATAATCCAGGTGATGTTGCCATTGGTATGGTTGGTGGGGTGGCCTATGCCATCCATGCCAGTGCCTGCTACCACGCGGAAGCGTCCGCCGGTAATGTAGCACTCAGCGTTGTCGTCACGGATGGTGACATCGGCGCGGTAGAGACCTGTGAGGTGGAACTGGTCGAAGTCACCGCCAGTTACCGACACGGGGGAATGGTTGGCATCATATTGGGCATCCTGGTGGGTACCGCGGTGGAACTCCTTGAACCACACGTTGCCGCCCACATGGAAATAGGTGGTCAAATTGGCATGGCCGCCGCTCTGTCCATTCACCCACTGCTCCATCACACCTCCCTGCAGGATATAGGGGGCAGCAATTCTGTTTTTATTGTCATACTCGAACTGCGTGACGCGGAAAAGCGAGGTGTTGGTGCTCTCGAACCAATAGAGGGGTTGCATGATACCGAAGTTGTAGGAACCGTTGCCGCCAGTGGACTTCTGCGCCATACCAAGACCGGGGATATTGATGAAGTCGACCCTCACTGGGTGGACAGTTCTACGACTGTCAAAACGCAGGATATAGGAATAGTCGGGCTCATTGTCACCGTCAAGGTCGATAGAGGTAACCGTATAGGGCTTGCTCTTATCTGCGTCCAAGCTGCCATAAAAATGATAGTTACCCACAAGCACCACGGCATAATCATAAACGGTGTGACTACCCGAACCACTCACCCCCTGAAAAAGTCCATAGTTCGAAGTTGCGATAGCGTCGCCCTTATTGGTGAAAACCCTTTGGCTCTCTCCAGCGATGGAATAGCTATTGCGGTTGGTGTATTTCTCTCCACCGCCGACATTTGGCACATTGTAGGCTGTGCCCATGGCCGTATTGTACACCACATCGGCGTAGCCATCGGCCAGATAGACGCATTTGGCCCAATAGGGTTCGATGATGATGGAGTCGACACCGTAGGGCACATCCCAGTAGGCACCTTGGTTGAAGACGCGTTTGCTGACGACGTAGAGGTCTTTGTCGGTGCAGTTGCGGTCGGCAAAGTTGTATGGGGTTGCTGTCAACTCACCGTCAGTATAGGTCACGTCTTCGCCCGTCGAATAGCAGCTTGGGACGGAAGCAGCCGTCTGATTGTTGATTTTGACAATCTTCCAGCCCGTCACCACACGGTTGCCTGTGTAGTTCTTGGTGCCCACGTCGTTGTAGTAGGGCAGCTGCACCTTGTAGTAGTTGAAGTTGAAATGGGCGGTGTCCTTGTCGGTGATGTTGAGGATGAGCTGTGGGTTGGTGATTTGAGCTTCGGTTTCCCCGGAACCTGGATGGAGATACACTGCGCCGTCGCCCATCCGTATTTTTACCGTCAGAGTGCCCAGCTTGCCGCCCTGGTTGCGGGGCTTGCCGGTGGTGGAGTGCTCTGCGTCGATGTTTACCACTGAGGAGTATTTGCCCGCCTCCATAAGTATGGGGTAGGGGTGGTCGGTGCCTATGCTGTCGGGCAGCATAACCCATTTCATCATCTCGCTGCCGCTGTAGGTGCCAGTGGCCCACCAGCCAGCCAATTCACGGTGGCCGTTGAGGATATGGCGGTAGAACTCGAACCGCTGCAGGAAACGGTCTTCGGCGCCGAGGGCACAGTTGTAGGTGACGCCAGAGGGGGCCACAAAGGGGGCATCGATGCGGAAGTAGTTGAAGTTGCTCACGCCGTTGGCATCCTTGTTGATAATATTTGTGCCGTTGTAAATTGGCGCAATGTTATTGCCACCCGTGATGTCGCCATAGAACATACAGGCGAAGACCATCGAACGTCGGTTTGTACTGGTGGTGGCGTAATTGTTGTAGCCCACAATGCCACCCACGCGATTACCATCGGTGATATCGGCGTATGAATAGCAATTGACAACACGAGGCGTATTCGACTCATTGGAATTGCCGTCGAGCAGGCCTACAAGGCCGCCGCAGCAGTCGGTGGCATCGTTGGCTGTCGAGGTGCCGGTGCTGCCCACGGAGCCTGATAGGATGCCGACATTATAGATACGGGCCGCGCCGGTAGCAATGCAGGCGATGGCTCCAACCTGTCCACTTTGGCTGATATTTACATTTTCGAGCACCAGGTTCTTCACCGTGCCGGTAACGGTGGCGAAGAGGGGCTGGGTGAGGCCGGTGATGCGGTAGGGCATGTGGGTGGCGGGGTCGATGGCCGCCTCAAGAGTGCCCGTGAAGGGACCGGCGATGGTGGTGTGGGAGGAGGCGTCGATGTTGGAGGTGATGCGGTAGTTACCGGCCATGTCGGTGATGCTGCTCAGCGAGGTGATGTTGGTCTGTGCCCACGCTGCGGGCAGCAGCGCCGCCAACAGGACGAGCAGTGCGGCTCCCCGCCGCCAGGTCTTGAAGGGGTTCCCGGTTGTGTTAAAAGATGTTCCGTATAGGGGTTGCATGTTTTTAATGGTTTATGTTGTTTGCCGTTTCAAGTTGTTTCTCTTTTCGGTATGGTGTTGTGGCTCATGCGCTTGCGTGCGCGTGTGCTTTATTTTGCTGTTGCAAAGTTACATTTTTTTTTAGAATGTATAATGTAAAATTTTATTTTTTTTTGTGTGAGTATAGTGTGGGTTGGCTATGTATTTAAAAATCAATTTGTTTACTTGCTTGCAAATCGGTAGGTCTACAGGTTGGCGGGTCGGGGTGCTGGTGGGTAGCGCTGCGCTTATGGTTCGGCCGTTGTTCAGTCGTTGTTCAGTCGTTGTTCAGTCAAACACTGAACAACGACTGAACAAC